>NZ_JBVJSJ010000005.1:0-517876 GCF_055606745.1 Streptomyces sp. NPDC037054
CGCCCGGTTACATTCCGAACCCGGAAGCTAAGCCTTACAGCGCCGATGGTACTGCAGGGGGGACCCTGTGGGAGAGTAGGACACCGCCGAACAATTATTGGGAAAGGGCCCACACCTCACGGTGTGGGCCCTTTCTGCATTTCAGGACGGGCGCACCAGTTTCGTGTCGTACGCGAGGATCACCGCCTGGATTCTGTCCCGCGAACCCGTCTTTGCCAAAATGCGGCCCACGTGGGTCTTCACGGTCGACTCGGCGAGATGGAGGCGGGCGGCGATCTCCAGGTTCGTCCAGCCCTTTCCGATGACCGTGAGGATTTCCCGTTCGCGTTCGGTCAGGGACGCGAGGCGCGGGTCCTCGGCCGGGGTGCCGGCGGAGTCCGCGGAGCCCGTCGGCAGGTGATGGGCGTAGGCGTCCAGGAGCCGTCGCGTGAGGCTCGGGGCCACCACGGCGTCGCCCGTCGCCACGGCACGTATGCCGGACAGCAGTTCCTCGGGCTGGGCGTCCTTCACGAGGAAGCCGGAGGCCCCGGCCCGCAGGCCCGCGTGGGCGTACTCGTCGAGGTCGAAGGTCGTGAGGATCAGGACGCGGGTGCGGTCGCCGGCCGCGGCGATGCGGCGGGTGGCCTCGATGCCGTCCAGGCCGGGCATGCGGACGTCCATGAGGACCACGTCGGGCCGCAGTTCCGCCGTCATGCGGACCGCTTCGCCGCCGTTGGTGGCCTCGCCGACGACCGTCATGTCGTCCTGGCTCTCCAGGAGCATCCGGAAGCCGAAGCGCTGGAGGGGCTGGTCGTCGGCGATCAGGACCGTGGTCACTGCGGGTGTTCCTCCGGGAGGTGAAGGTGGACGCGCCAGCCCTGTTCCGGGGCGGGGCGGGGGCCGGCCTCAAGTGTGCCGCCGTACAGGGCCGTGCGCTCGCGCATTCCGGGCAGTCCGCGGCCGTCGGTCGTGGTGAGGGACGGGCCGCCGCGGCCGGTGTCGGTGACCGTGACCGTGACGGCGGCGCCGGGGCCGTAGGAGAGGACGATGTCGGCCGTCGCGTCGGGGCCGCCGTGCTTGAGGGTGTTGGTGAGGGCTTCCTGGACGACGCGGTACACCGTGAGCTGCCGGCCCGGGGGGAGGGCGGGGGTGCCGTGGGTGGTGGTCGTGACGGAGAGGCCCGCCGAGCGTACGCCCGAGAGGAGCGCGGCGAGGTCCGTCAGGCCGGGCTGCGGCGACAGGTCTGCCGTGCCGTCCTCGTCCTCGCGCAGCACGTCCAGGAGGCGGCGCAGTTCGCCCATGGCCTGGCGGCTGGTGGTGCCGATGGCGGCGAGGGCCTCGGCGGCCCGCTCGGGGGCCTTCGTGGCCGCGTACTTGCCGCCGTCGGCGAGGCCCGTGATGACGGAGAGGTTGTGGCCGATGATGTCGTGCATCTCGCGGGCGATGCGGGCGCGTTCGGCGGCGGCGGCGAGCTGGGCCTGCTGATCGCGTTCGATCTCCAGGCGGCGGGCGCGGTCCTCCAGGGCCTCGGTGTAGTTCCGGCGGGTGCGGACCGTGATGCCGATCAGGACGGCCACGGCGATCGACATCAGCTGCGATCCGATCTGCTGGTCCCAGGAGCCCTCCCCGTGGCGGGCGACCGACACGACGACCGGCGCCAGCACCAGGGCCGACGCCCACCACAGCGAGCGCAGCCGCAGACTGAGGGCGACGTGGTAGACGACGCACAGTTGGAGCAGCGCGGCCTGGAGCGCGGCGCCCGTCCACGCGTTGACCAGGGCGAACGGCGCCATCGCGAGCAGGACGGCGGCGGGATGGCGGCGCCGCCACAGCAGCGGCACCGACAGGCCGAGGCTGAGGGTGAGCACGAGCCAGCTGGGCACGGTCAGGTCGTGCGCGTTGTGGCGCCAGCCGCCGCCGATGTCGTCGATCAGGGCGGCCGTCACCCAGAACCCGGCGAAGTGCGCGTCCCACAGCAGCGGGTGGCGCCTGTCGAAGGCGCGCACCCGCCGGCTGACGCGCTGTACGTACTCGGTGAGGGGCTCGGCCGCCCGTTCCTGCGTCACGGGCTCCATGGTGGAGTGCGCGGCCCGCCGGGAGAACCTCATACGTCCCGGCGCCTCAGCGTCACCGCGGCCAGGGCGAGGGCGGCCGCCGCCCACAGGGCCATCGCCAGCAGCGCCGCGCCCCACGGCACGGAGCCCGGCAGCGGTTCGGCGGTGGTGAGAGTCTGGAGGGCCGTGCCGGGGAAGTACCGCACCGCGTCGTCGACGATCTCGTACGGCAGCATCGCGAGGACCTCGGGGACGATCATCACCAGTCCGATGAAGGCGCCCGTGGCGATCGGCACGGAGCGGGCCAGCGCGCCGATGCCGAGGGCGAGGACGGTGAGGAGCGCGAGCCCGGCCGCGTTGCCGACGAGGGCGCGCAGGACGCCGGCGTCGCCGAGGGAGGCGGCCTTGTCGGTGCCGGAGAGGAAGGACTGGGCCAGTGGGAAGGTGAGGAGGTTGGTCCACAGGGTGAGCGGGAAGGCGACCGCTGCCAGCACCGCCGCCTTGGACCACAGCACGGGCAGGCGGCGCGGCACGGCCGTCATCGTCGCCCGTATCTGCCCCGTCGAGTACTCGCCGGCGGTCGCCAGGATGCCCAGCACGCCCAGGTTGACCTGCGCGAACTGCATGCCGAGCAGGACCTGGACGACCGTGTCGAGGCCTTCGCCGTCGCCGTCGTAGGCGGCGCTGACGCCCGTGCCCATGGCGACCGTCAGGACGCTCGTCGCGACGAGCGTGATCCACGTCGAGCGCAGGGTCCACAGCTTGTGCCACTCGGAGCGCAGGACACGCGCCCCCGTCACGCGGTACGGGCCTGCCGGGAGGGTCGTCGTGCTCATGCTGCGGCTCCTTCCGGGGTGGCGGTGAACTCCACCTCGTCGCGCGTGAGGTCCATGAAGGCCTCCTCCAGGGACGCGCGGCTGGGGGTGAGTTCGAAGAGGGGGATGCCGTGGTCGGCGGCGGTGCGGCCGATGCGCTCGGCGTCCGCGCCGGCGACCCGGAGCGTCCCGGGCGCCTCGGCGGTGATGTCGGCGCCGGACGCGGTGAGCAGCCGCGCCAGGTCGTCGGCCTCGGGGGTGACGACCCTGACCGTGCCCGCGCCGGACCGCCGTACGAAGTCGGCGACCGTCGTGTCGGCCAGCAGCCGGCCGCGGCCGATGATGACCAGGTGCTCGGCCGTCAGGGCCGTCTCGCTCATCAGGTGGGAGGAGACGAAGACGGTGCGGCCCTCCGCGGCGAGCGACTTCAGCAGCGTGCGGATCCACAGCACGCCCTCCGGGTCGAGGCCGTTGACCGGCTCGTCGAGGACGACGGTGGCCGGGTCGCCGAGCAGGGCCGCCGCGATGCCGAGCCGCTGGCCCATGCCGAGGGAGAAGCCCTTGACGCGGCGGTCGGCGACCTCGGTCAGGCCGGTGAGGCCGAGGACGTGGTCGACGCGGGCCCGCGGAATGCCGTGGGTGAGGGCGAGGGCGCGCAGGTGGTGGCGGGCCGTCCGGCCCGGGTGGACCGAGCGGGCCTCCAGCAGGGCGCCGACCTCGGTGAGGGGCGCGGCATGTCCGGCGCAGGCCCGGCCGCCGACGGTGGCGTGGCCGCGGGTGGGGGCGTCCAGGCCGAGGATCATGCGCATCGTCGTGGACTTGCCGGCGCCGTTCGGGCCGAGGAAGCCGGTGACGGTGCCGGGCCTGACGGTGAACGACAGGTCGGTGACGACGGTCTTGTCGCCGTAGCGCTTGGTGAGTTCGCGAGCCGTAATCATGCTTCGATGCTCGGCCGTGCGGGGCCGCCGGGCGTCGCGCCCGGGCCGTATTCCAGGTGAGCGGGGTGGTACCCCGGTACTACGGTGGCCGACATGAGTGCGACGACCCCCGGGGACTTCGAGATCCGCTCCATCAGGGCCGACGACTGGCGTGCCGTGAAGGAACTGCGGCTGGCCGCGCTGCGCGATCCGGTCGCGCACCTGGCGTTCCTGGAGACGTACGAGCAGGCCGCGGCCAAGGCCGACGCGTTCTGGCGGGACCGGGCGGCCGGGTCGGGCGAGGGCTCGACCGGTGTGCGGCAGTTCGTCGCGGAGCGCTCGGACGGGCACTGGGCCGGGTCGGTCACCGTGATGATGGAGGAAGCCGGGACGACGGACTGGGCCGGGCATCCCGTCGAGCGGCGGCAGGGGCACCTGGTGGGCGTGTTCGTACGGCCCGAGCACCGGGGCGGCGGGCTGACCAAGGCGCTGTTCGACGCGGCGGTGGAGTGGGCGTGGTCGCGCGGCGCCGAGCGGGTGCGGCTCATCGTCCACGAGGACAACGAACGCGCGCAGGGCTTCTACCGCAAGGCGGGCTTCGTGCCGAGCGGTGTCGTGGTGGAGCTGCCGCAGGCCGAGGGGGCCCGGGAGCTGGAGTTCGTCCTCGAGCGGTGAAGGGGCGTCCGCGAGTGGTGAACGGCCCTGCCCGTGCTACACGGGCAGCTCGTGGTGCGGCCAGCGGGCGCGGCCCTGTTCGCGGGAGCGCAGCAGCGCCAGCGTCGGCAGGCCGAGGTCCGCGCCGTCGGTCAGCAGCCGCGGGAGCTGGGGGAGGGGAGCGACGGCCGCCACGTCGTCCAGGACGAGGGTGAATGGTGGGTCGAGCCGACCGGAGGATGACCGTTCGGCCATGCGCCGGCCGTGCTCGACCACGCTTGCCACGAGCGCTGTCAGCAGCGGCATCGCGCCCGGGTTCGTCCTGGGGTCCTCGATGGATTCACCCACCACATAAAGCGTGCCCCCTTCGTGGGCGAAGGAATCCAGGGCGAGGGCATCACTTCGGTGAGGATTGCACGCCTCGCGGACGTTGACGGTGGACAGGGCGCCCAGTGCGCGGCTCGCCAGTTCCTGTGCGATGTCACGGCGTTCGGGATGCGCGGTGAGCGCGGCCTCCAGCTCGCCCGCGGAGCCGGCCGCCGCCTTGGGGCTGGTGCGGAGGACGCGTACGGCGTCCTGCACCTGCGTGCCCTGCGCCCAGCGGTGGACGTGCCGGACGGTGCGGCCGTCGACGGCGGCGGCGTGCAGATGGCAGCGCAGCAGCGTCTCGGCGGTGTCGCTCACGGCCTGGTCGATCTTGGCGGTGGGCCGGACCGGGGCGAGGAGCGCGGCGGCCCTCGCGGCGGCCGTCCGCATGTCCTCGCAGCCCGCCGTGGGCGACCAGTGGAGGCGGGCCGGGGTGTCGCACAGGTGGGTGGGGTCGTAGAGGAGGACCGGGCCCAGTTTGGCGCGGGCGTCCTTGGTGTCCTCCCAGAGGGCGGCGTTCGAGGTGACGACGAGGGCGGCGCCGACCGCGTCGCGTACGGCGGTGGCGGCGGTCGCCCGGCGGGTGTCCCTGGAGGCGACGAGGACCTTGTCCCAGCCGGTGCCGTGCCCGGCGCCGAAAGGAGCGGCGGCCGCAGCCGTCGAAGGGCCGGGGGCGTGCTCGACGGGCGGCGGCGGCACGGGGCCGGGGGCCGCGAGGGCGGGCTCCGGGGCCGTGCGCGGGGTGGGGACCTCGTGCGGGGCGGGCGCCGGCGTCGGCGTTTGCGGCTGCTCGGGTGTCGGCACCTCGTGCCGTACGGGCGCCGGGGCCTCGTCGGTCCGCTCCTGACGGGTCCGCTCCCGACCGGACTTCTCCCGGGGGGCGTCCTCCCGAGGGACGTCCTCCCGAGCGGCCGGCGTCGCCGTGCGCTCCGCGCGCCTGCGCAGCCGTACCGCCTTCCAGCGCGCCAGCGTCCCCACCACGAACACCGTGAGGACGAAGAGCACCATCAGCTCGCCGATGAACAGCCCCCAGAACAGGCCGTACCCCGACAGCCGGCCCGCAGGCGCGTCCGGCCAGGCGCCCGCGATGTCGTGCGGCTCCCCGATCAGGTGGCGCATGGCCAGGGGCGTGCGCGTGAACGTGACGCCGTCGGGCCAGGCGCCGTGGGCGAACAGCCCGGCCAGACCCGTGGCCGTCCACACCAGCAGCGTCATGCCGAGGAGGAACGCGAGGATGCCGACCAGCAGGCCGTCGGGGATGCCGCCCTGGCCGTCCCGTCCCCGGTCCCGGTGATCGTCCGCTCTCACGTCCGTCCTCTCCCTACGCCACCGTCGCCCACGCCGCCACGCATGCCCACGCCATCGCCGCTGCCCACGCCGCCGGGAGCCCTTACGCCACCGTGGATTCGGAGTCGCCGATGTGCTGCTCGACGAAGGCCGCCGCGCGTTCCTCCGCCTCCCGTTCGGCGGCGCGCAGGGCGTCGTCCGTCAGGTGGTCGTCCGACGACTCGGTCATCGCGCGGTCGGTGAAGACCAGCGGGCGTTCCGCCTCGGTGATCAGGTGTTTGACGACCTGGACGTTGCCGTTGACGTCCCAGACGGCGATGCCGGGTGTCAGCGACGGGATGATCTCCACGGCCCAGCGGGGCAGGCCGAGCACCCGGCCGGTGGCCCGTGCCTCGTCGGCCTTCTGGGCGTAGATCGTCCGCGTCGACGCCATCTTCAGGATGGCCGCGGCCTCCTTCGCCGCCGCGCCGTCGACCACGTCGGACAGGTGGTGCACGACGGCGACGAACGACAGGCCGAGCCGGCGCCCGAACTTCAGCAGCCGCTGGAACAGCTGCGCCACGAACGGGCTGTTGATGATGTGCCAGGCCTCCTCGACCAGGAAGATGCGTTTCTTCCGGTCGGGCCGGATCCAGGTGTGCTCCAGCCACACGCCGACGATCGCCATGAGGATGGGCATGGCGATGGAGTTGCGGTCGATGTGGGACAGGTCGAACACGATCAGCGGCGCGTCCAGGTCGATGCCGACCGTCGTCGGGCCGTCGAACATGCCGCGCAGGTCACCGTCCACGAGCCGGTCCAGCACGAGCGCCACGTCCAGGCCCCACGCGCGGACGTCCTCTATGGCGACGTTCATCGCCTCGGCGGACTCCGGCTCGGGGTGGCGCAGTTGCTCGACGATGTCGGTGAGGACGGGCTGGCGGTCGACGATGGTCTCGTTGACGTAGGCGTGCGCGACCTTGAGGGCGAAGCCCGAGCGCTCGTCCAGGCCGTGCCCCAACGCGACCTCGATGATGGTGCGCAGCAGCGCCAGCTGACCCGTCGTCGTGATCGCCGGGTCGAGCGGGTTGAGGCGGATGCCGTGGTCCAGGGCCGCCGTCGGGTCCAGCCGGATCGGCGTTATCCCCAGCTCCTGCGCGATGAGGTTCCACTCGCCGACGCCGTCCTCGCCCTGCGCGTCCAGGACGACGACCTGGCGGTCCTTGAAGCGCAGTTGGCGCAGGACGTAGGTCTTCTCCAGGGCCGACTTGCCGTTGCCGGACTCGCCGAGGACGAGCCAGTGCGGGGCGGGGAGCTGCTGGCCGTACAGCTGGAAGGGGTCGTAGATGTAGCCCTTCCCGGAGTAGACCTCGCGGCCGATGATGACGCCGGAGTCGCCCAGGCCGGGGGCCGCCGTCGGCAGGTAGACCGCCTGGGCCTGACCCGTCGAGGTGCGCACCGGGAGTCTGGTCGTCTCGACCTTCCCGAAGAGGAAGGACGTGAAGGCGTCCGTGAGGACGGACAGCGGATCCCGCATCTGTTCCTCAGCCCCTACCTTCGAATGCCGGTGGCGAACGGAAGAGTGTTCACGAAGGCGCGGTGGTGCTCGCGGTCGCACCACTCCAGCTTCAGGTACGACTTTCCGGCCGATGCCCGGATGGTCCGCTTGTCGCGGGCCAGGGCCTCGGGGGAGCGGGAGGAGACGGTGATGTAGCCGACGAGGTTCACGCCCGCCGCGCCGCTCGCCAGGTCCTCGCCGCGCTGGTCGAGGCGGTTGTGGGCGGCGATGTCCCGCGGGTCGACGGTCCGGTTCATCTTGGCGGCGCGCGACGCCTCGGCCTCGTCGTTCGTCTTCTCCGTCAGCATGCGCTCGATGGCGACCTCGGTGGGCTCCAGGTCCATCGTCACGGCCACGGTCCGGATCACGTCCGGGGTGTGCACCAGCAGCGGCGCGAGGAAGTTGACCCCGACCGGGGTCATCGGCCACTCCTTGACCCAGGCGGTGGCGTGGCACCAGGGGGCGCGGGTGGTGGACTCCCGGGTCTTCGCCTGGAGGTAGGTGGGCTCCATGGCGTCCAGCTCGGCCGGCCAGGCGTTGCGCTTCGACATCGCCTGGATGTGGTCGATCGGGTGGTCCGGGTCGTACATCGAGTGGATGAGGGAGGCCAGCCTGCCCTGCCCGAGCGGCTGGCGGACGCGGATGTCGGCCTCCTGGAGCCGCGAGCAGATGTCGGTCAGCTCGCGCGCCATGACGACCGCGAGACCGGCGTCCCGGTCCAGCTTCCGGCCGCCCAGCGGCCGGGCGGCGCGCGCCATGGCCTGGCCCTCGGCGGCGAGTTCGCGCGTGTAGTGCATGCAGGCGACGAGGTACGCGCGGTGCTGCTCGCTGCTGGTCGACACCATCGACTGGAGCTGGTCGTACGACTGCTGCAGCCAGCCCGGGGCCCGGTCGTCACCGCGCACGGCGACGTCCTTGGCGTGCGCGTCGGGGTCGGCCGGGAGGGTGCGGGCGAGCATCTGGATGCGGGTGACGAAGCCGTCGCCGTTCGCCACGTGCTTCAGCAGCGTGCCGAACCGGTCGACGAGCGCCTCCTGGTCCTCGGAGTCGCGAAGGCCGACGCCGGGGCCCTCGATCTCGATGGCGGCGGTGACGGTCTTGCGGTCCGCGTGCAGCAGTACGGCGATCTCGTCGGGCCCGAACGGCGCGGACAGCCAGGTGATGCGGCCGATGCCGGGCGGCGGGCCGACCTCCACCTCACGGCCGTCGATGCGGGTGCCGGCCTCCATGACGGCGGAACGGTACGTCGCGCCCTGCCGGAGGGTCCGCTTGTAGCTGCGGTTGATCTCGTACCACTTGTAGAACGTGCGGCGCTTGTACGGCACGTAGACCGCCGCGAGCGCGAGCATCGGGAAGCCCATCAGCAGCACGATGCGCAGGGTCAGGACGGGGACGAGGAGCCCGCACATCATGCCGAGGAACGCGCCCGCGATGATCAGGGCGATCTCGCCCGTCTCGCGGTTGCGGCCGACGATGCCGTTCGGCCGGGCGCGGCCGATCAGGTATGTACGGCGGGGCGTGACCGGATGGGACACGTGGGACTCGGCGGTCGTCAACGCCCTTCACCTCCCGTGCGGTTGTTGCGGGTGTTGCTGGCGTGCGGGGTGTTCGCCGGGCTGGCCTGGCGGGGCGCGGGCGCGGCGGAGGGGACGGATCCGCCGCCGTTCGCGCCGCGGGAGCTGTGCGCGGCGACACCGCTGGAGGCCGGGTTGGCCTGGCGGGGTGTGGAGGAGTTCGCCTGGCCGTTGTTGTCGGCGCGGGAACTGTGCGTCTTGATGCCCTGGGCGACGAGGGTCGCCGGGGAGCTGATGACGGCGGCGGCCTTGTTCTCCGCGCCCTGCATCAGGCGGTTGTTGCGGGAGCCGGCGATCTCGTCGCCGAAGCCGGGGACGAAGCGGTAGATCATCGCGGACGCGAAGATCGCGAGCAGGATGATGGCGAGGCCGGAGACGACGGCGGAGAAGGCGTCGGGTCCTTCCTCGGCGGAGAGCGCGCCCGCGAGGCCGAGCACGATGACGATCACGGGCTTGACGAGGATGACCGCGATCATGATGCCGGCCCAGCGGCGGACGTGGCCCCACAGGTTCTTGTCGACGAGCCCGGCGTAGACGACGGTGCCGAGCAGGGCGCCGACGTACAGCAGGGCGGCGCGGATGACGAGTTCCAGCCACAGGACGCCGGCGGCGACGATCGACACCAGCGACACGACGATGAGCATGATCGGGCCGCCGCCGATGTCCTCGCCCTTCTTCAGGGCGGCGGAGAACGTCCCGAAGAACGTGTCCGTCTGGTCGCCGGTCGCCTTGGCCAGCACCTCGGTGACGCCGTCGGTCGCCGACACGATCGTGTAGAGGATCAGGGGCGTGAAGGCGGACGCGAGGACGGTGAGCCACAGGAAGCCGACGGCCTCCGACAGCGCGGTCGTCAGCGGCACGCCGCGCACCGCCCGCTTGGCCACGGCCAGCAGCCACAGCAGCAGCGTGAGGATCGTCGACGCGGCGAACACGACGGCGTACTGCTGGAGGAACGTCGGGTTCGTGAAGTCGACGTTCGCGGTGTCCTCGACGGCGGCGCTGAGCTTGTCGACGGTCCAGGAGGCGGCCTCGGCGCAGCCCTTGGCGAGGGAGGAGAGGGGGTCGGCGGTCCCGGTCGGATCGTTCAGCGAACTCCGCCCGGGCCGATCGCCACCGTCGCTTTGGCAGTAGTCCTTGGCGGGGCCGCGGATGAGATCGCAGGGATCGTCGCTGGCCGTCGGGTCGGGAGTGGGTTCGGCGAAGGCCCGGGTGGCGAACAGGAGCAGGGCGCCCTGGATCGCGGCCACGGAGGCCGCGACTTTGAGGACGGGGCGGTTAGCGCGCATAGGTGAAGCCTCCGTACTCCTCGACGGCCTTCGTCATGTCGTCGGCGGTGGAGGCCCTCTGGTCGCGGCCGACCGGAACGGGTCCGTCCTTCTGCTGGTAGTCGGTGATTTTCCAGTCGTTGTCGACCCACCGCAGTGTGTACGTGGTGGTGTACCAGCTCTCGGTCACCGGGTTCTTCGAACGGTCGCCGGACAGGCCGAAGAGCGAGGTGTACCAGACCTCGACCGTGGTCTCGGTCGAACCTGACGCGGTGACCTTGGTGCCCACCGGAATGACCCGCGAGACGAAGCTCTGGCCGGCCGGTGCCGAGCCGTCCTTGTCGAGGCCGATGTTGGTCAGGAACTTCTCGCTCGCATACGCCTTGTCGAGCTCGGCCTGCCGGGCGGCGGCGACGTCGGGTGCGTAGACGGTGTTGACGATCTCGTGCCGTCTGGCTGTGTTGAACATCTCGGCCGAGCCCAGCGCGACGGAGTAGTTGGCCGCGGCGCTCTGCGCACCCTGCGCGTCGTGGGCGTACCCGGTCGGAATCCCGCCGTTCTTCGACTCCACCGGACGTTGGCCGGAAGGTGCCGTCGCTGCCGCTCGGGGCTTGTCGGCTGCTGTCTCCCGGGGGTCGGAATCGTCTCCTCCGCGGTTCGCGAACGCGATCGCCGCGACGAGGAGGGCGACCACGCCCACGACCGTCACCGTGCCGCGGGACGACGACCGACCGCCCCTCCGCCCGCCCCCGTGGCCGTCGCCGCCCGTGTCGGGCAGCCGGGTGCGGGTCTGGCCCGTGCCGCCGTAACCGCCGGAGGCCTCGTGCTCGTCACCGAGACTCATGCCGCGTACGCCCCCTCGACGTCGAACGGATACACCTCGTGCGGGAATCCCTCGCGGTACGACGGTAGCCGCGCTGGGTCCTGCGCGGGCGCGGTGTGGTGACTCGGCATCAGGGAGACGCAACCTCAGTCGGTGGCACGACGGGCGGGTGGGTCGGAGGGGCAACCGGGCGTGCCCGGGGTGGACTGACCGAACGGTGTGGGCCCGCCGCTACACGGCCATGCCGTACACGATGGTGAACAGCGTGCCGAGTGAGCCGATGATGAACACACCGGTCAGGCCCGCGATGATGAGGCCCTTGCCCTGCTCGGCGCTGAACGTGTCGCGCAGCGCGGTGGCGCCGATGCGCTGTTTGGCGGCGCCCCAGATGGCGATGCCGAGACAGATGAGGATGGCGACCGCCATGACCACTTCGATCATCACCTTGGCCTCGTTGCCCAGGCTGCCGAAGGGGCCCCAGTCCGGAGCGATCCCGCCGATAATGGTGTTGATGTCTCCCTCGTCGGCCGCAAAGAGCATGTAAGTCACCGCCCCTGGTGGGTAGTTCCGCAGTCTCCCCTGCGGTGCGCAGAGGTCAGGCCTCATTGTCGCCGACAAATCCGCCGTCGCATGTCGACTTGGCGTCATTGGTTGGCGGGTTTCGTACGAATACCTTGCCACCGCTCCTCATGGGCCTCGTCCCGGGGTGTGGAGCGGTGTACGAAGAGTCGTATCGTCACTCTGTGTATCACGGCAGGTCACGCCGGGCAATGAGGCCTGAGCGGTAGCCGGGTCGGAAGCCGGCGCGGGCCCGGGGGAGGGATTTCGCCGACTGTGAGTGATCACCCCATGACGGGGTGCTCGCCCCTACACTGGCGTCGGTTACGGACTCGTGTGCGGCGAGGGGCGGTTGACGGTGCGTAAGGCATGGATCGTGGGGATCGCTGCCCTTGGTTCCGCCCTCGCCTTCGTGATGCTCCTCGTCGTCGGCGTCTACGTCGTCGCGGGCAACCTGGGGGCCGCCGCGGGCGGCGCGGGCAAGCAGCTCGCCAAGGGGTCGGTGCCGGCGGCGTACCAGCGGCTCGTGCAGCAGTGGGGGAACCTCTGCCCCGCCATCAACCCCGCCCTGCTCGCCGCCCAGCTCTACCAGGAGAGCGGCTTCAACCCGGGCGCCCAGAGCCCGGCCCAGGCGCAGGGCATCGCGCAGTTCATCCCCGGCACCTGGGCCACGCACGGCATCGACGGCGACGGGGACGGCGACCGTGACGTCTGGGACCCGAATGACGCGATTCCGTCGGCCGCGTCCTACGACTGCGAACTGGCCAAGTACGTCAAGGACGTCCCCGGGAACGCGACCGAGAACATGCTGGCGTCCTACAACGCGGGCGCGTACGCGGTCATCAAGTACGGGGGCGTGCCGCCGTACAAGGAGACCCAGAACTACGTCCGGACGATCACCACGCTGGCCGAGAGCTTCGCCGCGCCCGTCAGCCGCGTCGACCCCTCCGAGCAGGCCGCCGGCGCGATCGCCTACGCCCAGAAGAAGCTCGGCACGCTCTATCTCTGGGGCGGCAACGGCACCGCTGACCAGGGCGGACGCTTCGACTGCTCGGGTCTGACGAAGGCCGCGTACGAGAGTGTCGGCATCACGCTGCCCCGGGTCGCCAACGACCAGTACAACGCCGGTCCGCACCCCGGCCGGGACGAGTTGCTCCCGGGCGATCTGGTGTTCTTCTCGGACGACCTCACCAACTCCCGCGCCATCCGCCACGTGGGCATCTACGTCGGCGGCGGGTACATGATCAACGCGCCCCGCCCGGGTGCCGTCATCCGCTTCGACCCGATCGACACCCCGGACTACTTCGGCGCCACCCGGGTCACCGAAGATGGCGCGAAAGCACTCCCCACCGGGGTGTGAACCGACCGTGAACCCACCCCCTGAGCTGCGGTGATGGGTCTCTCTTCGATAACGTCTGCGTGATCATTCGGTGGAGTGTGGAACGTATTTGCGGGGGCCGTGCGTTCCTGATGACGTATCCGGCACGACCGCGCGGACGCACGTCGGCGGCGGATCCACAGACCACGGGGGTGGCAAGCGGCGCACACAGGGGTGCGCCGGGGAATGAAGACGACGAAGGGGCCGCAGCACCATGGCTGGACTCGCCGCATCCGGGTCGAACCCCGACGTTGAGCTGCTCTACGACATCAACGGCCTGGCCAAGGACGCGCCGACCTGGTTCGACCGGGTCATGCAGTACGTCGGCGAGTACGGGCTGCTGCTCGCGATGGTGCTGCTCGTGCTGTGGTGCTGGTGGACCGTGCGGCGCCGGGGCGGCGAGGACGCGGCGCCGTCCGTCGCGGCGCTCGTGTGGGCCCCGCTCGCGGCCGGTGTCGCCGTCCTGGTGAACGTGCCGATACGCGGGTTCGTGGAGCGGCCCCGTCCGTTCCGTGTGCATCAGGGGCTCGAGGTCCTCCAGCCCGGCAAGACCGACTTCTCGTTCGTCAGCGACCACGCCACGATCACCATGGCCATGGGCGTCGCCCTGTTCGTCGCCAACCGGAAGTTCGGCATCGCCGGCATCGCCCTGGGCCTCCTGGAGGGCTTCTGCCGGGTCTACATGGGGGTGCACTACCCGACGGACGTCGTGGGCGGTTTCGCGCTCGGCACGGCCGTCGCGCTGCTTCTCTCACCGGTCGCCATGGCGCTGCTGACGCCGCTGACCAAGGCGATCGAGCGGTCGCCGCGCGCCGGACGCCTGATCAGCGCCCGCCGGACGCCCGACGGCCACGAGGCGCTCGTCCCGGGCGCCACGGCGGACCGGCGCCCCGGCTCCGAGGAGCGCGACCTCGCCGCCTGACAAGGGCTGGCCCGCCGGTCGTTGAGGAACCGGCGGCGGCCCTGAAGGCCGCGTGCGCCTGCCCGGCGCGGTCGGTCATTCCTGTGCTCCGGCGCGGTCAGCCGTTCGCGTGCCCCTCCGCGTCCGCCCGCGCGAGGCTGCGCGCCCGGCGCGCGGGCCCGCGCCAACCGCAGGAGCAGCGGGCCACACAGAACGGCCCCTGTTCGACCGTCGTGGTCCGGTGCTGTGCCGTGTCCCCGGAAGGTTCGAGCCCGTCCTGCTGCGTCACGCGCTCCACGTTAGCGGTGCCGGGGCACGGCCTCGTGGGCGGGCGCGTGACGGGGCTCCCTACCCGTCGTTAACCGGAACGACGAAGGGCCCGGGACGGACGGCAGCGGCTGGGGGTAGGCAGGGCGATGGCGGGGCGGCGGCACAGGCGGATGGGCGGGGCGTTCGTCACGGTGGGACTCGTGGGCTGTGTCTGCCTCGGCGCCGGCGGCTGCTCGGGCGGTCAGCGGGCGGCGGCCGACGCGCGCGCCGGAGATCCCGTCGAGGTGCTGCACCGGGCGGCGGACCGGCTGGCCGAGGCGGGCAGTTCCCAGGCGCGTACGTCGATGGAGATGGCGACCGGCGGCACCCGGGTCACGATCCGCGGCGAGGGCGTGTACGACTACCGCAAGCAGCTCGGGCGGCTGAAGGTGCTGCTGCCGCAGGACCCGGCCGGTACGAACCCGCAGCGGCCGATCACCGAACTCCTCGCGCCGGGCGCGCTGTTCATGAAGAACCGCGGCGCCGGGGTGCCCGCCGACAAGTGGGTCCGGGTGGACACGGCCACGCTGTCCGACGGGAATCTGGTCACCGGCGGTGCCACGGACCCGTTCGCCGCGGCCGAAGTGCTGCGGGGCACGCGGCGGGCGACGTACGTCGGGGCGACCGAGGTCGCCGGGGCCGAGGTGCGGCACTACCGGGGGACCGCCGACCTCGCGGTGGCCGCGCGGGGTGCCACGACCGCCAACCGGCAGGCGCTCGCCGCGGCGGCGAAAGGGTTCGCCACGGCCGAAGTCCCGTTCGACGCCTACCTCGACGACGAGGGCCGCATCCGCAAGGTCCGCCACCGGTTCAGCTTCGTCAACGACCGTCAGAAAGGGCCGGTCGCGGTCGCTTCCACGACGCTGCTGTTCGACTTCGGCACCCCCGTGCGCGTACGGCTGCCGAAGGGTGAGGACATCTACGCCGGGCGGATCGCCGAGGAGTGAGGAAGGCCACGCGCGTGCCTGACGGGCGTCAAGAACTAGCCCTTCCGTGCCATGCGCGGTGCGTGGGCCGCTCCCTACTCTAGGAAGCCGGTGACGGCAGGGACGAGGTGATGCGCGTGGCTCCGGTCGGCGGTACGGCAGTTCAGGACCACGTGGCCCTCGCCGAGATCGAGCTGTGCGGCGAGCTGATCATCGCGGCCTCGGCGGCGCACGAGGAGCGGCTCAGCCTGGAGAGCATCGACGAGGTGCTGAAGGTGGCCGAGGAGCGGTCCCGCGCCACCGCCGAGTGACCGGAAACCGCCCCGCCCGGGATCCGACCGGAAACCGCCTCGGCGCTCAGGAGCGGAGCAGCCGTCCGATCGCCTTGGTCGCCTCTTCCATCTTCGCGTCGACCTCGGTGCCGCCCTTGAGGGCCGCGTCGGCGACGCAGTGGCGCAGGTGCTCCTCCAGCAGTTGCAGCGCGAAGGACTGCAGGGCCTTGGTGGAGGCGGACACCTGGGTGAGTATGTCGATGCAGTAGACGTCCTCGTCGACCATGCGCTGCAGGCCGCGGATCTGGCCCTCGATGCGGCGCAGCCGCTTGAGGTGCTCGTCCTTCTGCTTGTGGTAGCCGTGCAGCCCGCGGTCGTGGTCGGTCACGACGTCCGTTTCGTCCGTTACTTCCGGCGCGGAGGGCGCACCGGCGCCGGCCTCGGTCGTCGTCATCGCGTCCTCCTGGTGAGCGGATGGCGGACATATACCCCTAGTGGGTATATGGTAGCGAACTTCCTGGGTATAGGCCCTTTGGCCAATGCCCCGTGCGGCGGCCGGTCCGAACCGCCCCTGCCGCCCCCGTGCTCATCACTGTGCCTGATGGGCGACACTGGTGGGCGGCCCGATAGCCGTGGCCGGATGATGCGCCTAGCATCAGCCTGACCGAAACCGATGCATCCCGAGGACCCCACGTGCGCTTTCGTCTGACCCCCAGGGAGACGAGCTTCTACGACATGTTCGCCGCGTCCGCGGACAACATCGTCACCGGCTCGAAACTCCTGATGGAACTGCTCGGGGCGGACGCCTCCGCCCGGGCCGAGATCGCAGAGCGTATGCGGGCCGCCGAACACGCGGGTGACGACGCCACGCACGCGATCTTCCACCAGCTGAACTCCTCGTTCATCACGCCGTTCGACCGTGAGGACATCTACAGCCTCGCATCGTCCCTCGACGACATCATGGACTTCATGGAGGAGGCCGTCGACCTCGTCGTCCTCTACAACGTCGAGGAACTGCCGAAGGGCGTCGACCAGCAGATCGAGGTCCTGGCCCGGGCGGCCGAGCTGACGGCCGAGGCGATGCCGAACCTGCGCACCATGGACAACCTCACCGAGTACTGGATCGAGGTCAACCGTCTGGAGAACCAGGCCGACCAGATCCACCGCAAGCTGCTCGCCCACCTCTTCAACGGCAAGTACGACGCGATCGAGGTGCTGAAGCTCAAGCAGATCGTGGACGTGCTGGAGGAGGCGGCGGACGCCTTCGAGCACGTGGCGAACACGGTGGAGACCATCGCCGTCAAGGAGTCCTGACCCGTACATGGACACCTTCGCTCTGGTCGTGACCATCGGGGTCGCGCTCTTCTTCACGTACACCAACGGCTTCCACGATTCGGCGAACGCGATCGCCACGTCCGTGTCCACGCGCGCGCTGACCCCGCGGGCGGCGCTGGCGATGGCCGCGGTCATGAACCTCGTGGGCGCGTTTCTCGGCTCCGGGGTCGCCAAGACCGTCAGTGAGGGGCTGATCCAGACGCCCGAGGGGTCGACGGGGATGGGCATCCTCTTCGCGGCACTCGTGGGCGCGATCACGTGGAACCTCATCACGTGGTACTTCGGCCTGCCGTCCTCCTCCTCGCACGCGCTGTTCGGCGGCATGGTGGGCGCGGCCCTGGCCGGCGGCACGTCCGTGTACTGGCACGGGGTGCTGGAGAAGATCGTCATCCCGATGTTCATCTCCCCCGTCGTCGGTCTGCTCGTCGGCTACCTGGTCATGACGGCGATCATGTGGATCTTCCGGCGGTCCAACCCGCACAAGGCGAAGCGGGGCTTCCGTATCGCGCAGACGGTGTCCGCCGCCGGCATGGCCCTCGGGCACGGCCTCCAGGACGCGCAGAAGACGATGGGCATCGTGGTGATGGCCCTCGTCATCGCCGACGTCGAGGACTACGGGGATCCGATCCCGGTGTGGGTGAAGATCGCGTGCGCCGTGATGCTGTCGCTCGGTACGTATGCCGGTGGGTGGCGGATCATGCGGACGCTGGGGCGGAAGATCATCGAGCTGGACCCGCCGCAGGGGTTCGCGGCGGAGACGACGGGCGCGGCGATCATGTTCACGACGGCGTTCATCTTCAAGGCGCCGATCTCGACGACGCACGTCATCACGTCGGCGATCATGGGTGTCGGGGCGACGAAGCGGTTGAACGCCGTGCGCTGGGGGGTCGCCAAGAACATCATCCTCGGCTGGTTCATCACGATGCCGGCGGCGGCGTTGGTCGCGGCGGTGTCCTTCTGGATCGTGAACCTGGCGTTCCTGTAACGCGGGGGCGCACGCTGCCCGTGGCGGGAAGGGTGGCGGGGGGTGTCCGCCCGCAGCGGACGGCGCGTCAACGGAGCCGAGCCTCTTGAGACACCTGGCCCGCGCCGTTCCGAGGACGGACACCCGCCGGCGCGGCGTCGACGGACCCCGTCCAACCGTCGGAGACACGCCGCGGGCCCGCCCCCGGGAGCCAGGGGCGGGCCCTTTGCCTCGCGGTGGCACCGCCATGCAGCACCGCGAGGGGTCTCGGCAGACCGGCTGTGCCGTCCGCTCAGCCGAAGCGGCCGGAGATGTAGTCCTCCGTGGCCTGGACCGACGGGTTGGAGAAGATCCGCTCCGTGTCGTCGATCTCGATCAGCTTGCCCGGCTGCCCCACGGCCGCCAGGTTGAAGAACGCCGTCCGGTCGGAGACACGCGCCGCCTGCTGCATGTTGTGCGTCACGATGACGATCGTGAAGCGCTCCTTCAGCTCACCGATCAGGTCCTCGATGGCGAGGGTGGAGATCGGGTCGAGGGCGGAGCAGGGCTCGTCCATGAGCAGGACGTTCGGCTCGACCGCGATCGCCCGCGCGATGCACAGACGCTGCTGCTGGCCGCCGGAGAGGCCCGACCCCGGCTTGTTGAGGCGGTCCTTCACCTCGTTCCAGAGGTTCGCGCCGCGCAGCGACTTCTCGACGACGTCGTCCAGCTCGGACTTCTTGTACTTGCCGTTCAGCCGCAGGCCCGCCGCCACGTTGTCGTAGACCGACATCGTCGGGAACGGGTTCGGCCGCTGGAAGACCATGCCGACCTCGCGCCGCACCGCGACGGGGTCGATCCCGGCGCCGTACAGGTTCTCGTCGTCGAGCATGACCTTGCCCTCGACGCGCCCGCCCGGCGTGACTTCGTGCATGCGGTTCAGGGTCCGCAGGAAGGTGGACTTGCCGCAGCCGGACGGGCCGATGAAGGCCGTCACGGAGCGGGGCTCGATCGTCATCGAGATGTCCTCGATGGCGAGGAACGAGCTGTAGTAGGCGTTGAGGCCGCTGACATCAATGCGCTTGGCCATGGTGAATCACTGCTTCTTTCGAGTCCGAGTCGCTGACTGTTCGTCCGAGGCCGCGTCAGCGACCGGTCTTCGGGGCCTTCCAGCGGGCGATGCCGCGGGCCACGAGGTTGAGGATCATGATGAAGGCGATGAGCGTCAGTGCCGCCGCCCAGGCACGGTCGTAGGCCGCACCCGAGCCACCGCTGTTCGCGTACTGGAGGTAGATGTACATCGGCAGCGAGGCCTGCGGGTCGGAGAAGGGGTTCGCGTTGATGAAGTTGGTACCCCAGACCAGCAACAGTACGGGCGCGGTCTCGCCGGTGATGCGGGCGATGGCGAGCATCACACCGGTGGTGATGCCGCCGATCGACGTCGGCAGGACCACCTTCAGGATGGTGCGCCACTTCGGCACGCCCAGCGCCAGCGACGCCTCGCGCAGCTCGTTCGGGACGAGCTTGAGCATCTCCTCGGTCGAGCGGACGACCACCGGGATCATCAGGATGGACAGGGCGAGCGAGCCGGCGAAGCCGGAGTAGCCCATGCCCAGGATCACGATCCACAGGCTGAGGATGAACAGACCGGCGACGATCGACGGGATGCCCGTCATGACGTCGACGAAGAAGGTGACGGCCTTGGCGAGCTTGCCGCGCCCGTACTCGACGAGGTAGATCGCGGTGAGCACGCCGACCGGGACGGAGATCAGGGTGGCGAGGCCGACCTGCTCCAGGGTGCCGAGCAGCGCGTGGTAGACACCGCCGCCGGGCTCGGTGTCGGCGACGACGCCCATCGAGTGGGTGAGGAAGTAGCCGTCGAGGACCTTCACGCCCTGCTCGACGGTCTCCCAGATCAGCGAGGCCAGCGGCACGACGGCGATGATGAACGCGACCCAGACCAGGCTGGTCGCGATGCGGTCCTTGGCCTGCCGGGTGCCCTCGACGGACGCGGAGATCGCGTACGTGCCGACGACGAAGGCGAGTGCGGCGATCAGGCCCCACTGGATGTTGCTGTGCAGCCCGGCGGCGCTGGAGATGCCGAGGCCGACGCCGACGGAGCCCAGGGCGACCGCCCAGGGGAACCACTTGGGCAGCGTCGCGCCGCGCAGGGAGCTGCGCTTTTCGGTGACGGTTGCGTTGCTCATGCGTTGGCCCCCGAGTACTCCTTGCGGCGGGCGATGATCAGGCGGGCCGCGCCGTTGACCAGCAGGGTGATGACGAAGAGCACCAGACCGGACGCGATCAGGGCATCCCGGCCCATGGTGGTGGCCTCGTTGAACTTGCTGGCGATGTTCTGGGCGAAGGTGCCGCCGCCCGGGTCGAGCAGGCTGGCGGTGATGTCGAAGCTCGGGGAGAGGACCATCGCGACGGCCATCGTCTCGCCGAGGGCGCGGCCGAGGCCGAGCATCGAGGCGGAGATGACGCCGGAGCGGCCGAACGGCAGCACGGACATGCGGATGACCTCCCAGCGCGTGGCGCCGAGAGCCAGGGCCGCCTCCTCGTGCATCTGCGGGACCTGCCGGAAGACCTCGCGGCTCACGTTGGTGATGATCGGCAGGATCATGATCGCGAGCAGGATGCCGACGGTGAACAGCGAGCGGGGCGCGCCGCCGTTCCACTGGAGGACGCCGGTCCAGCCGAGGTACTCGTCCATCCAGCCGTAGAGGCCGTTCAGGTTCGGGACCAGGACGAGGGCGCCCCACAGGCCGTAGACGATGGACGGCACGGCGGCGAGCAGGTCAATGACGTAGCCGATGGTGCCGCCCAGCTTGCGCGGGGCGTAGTGCGTGATGAACAGCGCGATGGCGACGGCGATCGGGACCGCGATGACCATGGCGATGATCGACGACACGATGGTGCCGAAGACCAGGACCGCGATGCCGAACTCGGGCGGGATCCCGCTGGGGTTCCACTCGAAGGTGGTGAAGAAGTTGGCCTCGTCCTTGCCGATGGCGAGGACGGCCCGGTAGGTCAGGAAGGCCGCGATGGCGGCCATGATCACCAGGACCAGGATGCCGGACCCGCGGGAGAGACCGAGGAAGATCCGGTCACCGGGGCGGGTGGCACCGCGCTCGGCGCGCTTCTGCGCGGCGGGGCCGGGCTGTACGGGCGGGGGTGCGGTTGGGTTCTGTGTCGATATGTCCATTGAGTTCTCCGGTCTGCGGAGTCACGCGGTCGCGCGCTCCTGGCGGCGGTGCACCGGACGGTGCGGCCCGGCCCCGGAGGGCCGGACCGCAACTCAGGTCAGCTCAGGCCCGAGATGGTCTCGCGGACCTTGGTGATGATCTCGGTCGGCATCGGGGCGTAGCCGGCGTCGGCCAGCAGGTTCTGGCCGTCCTCGGACGCCATGTAGTTCAGGAAGGACTTGGTGGCGGGCAGGGTGTCCGCCTTGTTGCCCTTGTCGCAGACGATCTCGTACGTGACGAGGACGATCGGGTAGGCACCGTCGGCGGACGGCGTGTAGTCGAGCTCCAGCGCCAGGTCCTTGCCGGTGCCGACGACCTTCGCGGCGCCGATGGCGGCGGTCGCGTTCTCGACCGTGGCCTTGACGGGCTCGGCGGCCTCGGTCTTGATGTCGACCGTCTTGATGCCGTCCTTGGCGTAGGAGAGCTCGAAGTAGCCGATCGCGCCGGAGGTGGCCTTGACCTGCTGCGCCAGGCCGGAGGAGCCGTTGGCCGACTGGCCGCCCGCGCCCTTCCACGCCTTCTCGGGCTCGTACTTCCAGTCCTTCGGCGCGGCGGCCTTCAGGTACTTGGTGAAGTTGTCCGTGGTGCCGGACTCGTCGGAGCGGTGGAAGGCCTGGATCTGCAGGTCGGGAAGCTTCGCCTCGGGGTTCAGCTTCGCGATCGCCGGGTCGTTCCACTTCTTGATCTTGCTGTCGAAGATCTTGGCGAGCGTGGCGGCGTCCAGGTTGAGCGCGTCGACGCCCGGGACGTTGAAGCCGACCGCGATCGGGCCGCCGACCATCGGCAGGTCGATGCCCTGGCCGCCCTTGCAGACCTTCTTGGAGGCCGTGATCTCCTCCGGGTCCAGCGCGGAGTCCGAACCGGCGAAGGCGGTCTGGCCCTGGGTGAACGCGGTGATGCCGGCGCCCGAACCGTCAGGACGGTAGTTGACCTGCACGTCCTTGCAGCTGGCCGTGTACTGCTTGATCCAGGCGTCGATCGCGTTCTTCTGGGCGGAGGAGCCGGAGGCCTGGAGCTGGCCCTTGGCGTCGCCGCAGTCGATGTTGCCGGCCTGAGTGGTTTCCGAGGAACCGCCACCGCCGGTGTTGCCGCCGGTGTCGTCGGAGCCGCACGCCGTGAGGGCCAGGGCGCCGGAGACGGCGAGAGCACCGAGAGCGAGGGCCCGCCGGTTCTTGCGCTGAAGCTTCACTTGAGGGAGTTCCTTCCAGGAGCCGCCGTCCTGATTCGGCGGCGTGCGAAGTCTGTTTGATGCGGACGCGTGGGCGAGGGATTACGCGGCACGGCTCGCATCGGCTAAGGCCGAAATTAGGCAGAACAGGTGAAGCCGCCGATGGCCGTAAATGAACGCGGGGTGAACCCCTGTGGTCGGTGCGGTGAGGTAACGGAACGCTTACGTCGAGGACACGGAGTGATTCCGCTCTCCGGGGCCCACGCGACAGGCCCTAGCCCAGCCGCAGGGCTTCCAGCAGCGCGTCGACGAGGTCCCGGTCGTGGGGCTGCGTGAGGCGCGTCTTCGCAGGTCCGGGTGCCAGCCACAGGACGCGGTCGACCTCGTCGGACGGCAGGAAGGAACCGGCGACGGCCTCGGCCGCCCAGTAGCGCACCTGCTTGGGCCGCCCGTTCGCCAGATACCGCACCGTGGGCAGCGCCGCGCCCGGCGCGGCGACGTGCCCCGTCTCCTCCTCGACCTCCCGCAGTGCGCCGGCGAGCGGATCCTCGTCGCGCTTCAGCTTTCCCTTGGGGTGCGACCAGTCGTCGTATTTCGGCCGGTGCACGAGGCAGATCTCCAGCGCGCCGTCCAGTGGGGAGCGGCGCCACAGGACGCAGCCGGCCGCCTGAACGGTGCCGTTGTCGGAATCGCTCACCGAGCGCTCACCGCCTTCGGGATTGCTGTCGTCCTCCGCCGCCTTCCGGCGACCGCCTGATTCCGGCCACGGCCGGTCGGCCCGGTTGCGTCCGGCCGGCATGGTTACGCCTGGCCGGTCCGGCCACGCCCGGTCGGCCCTGCCACGCCCGGCCGGCCCGGTTGCGTCCCGCCGGCCCGGCCACGCCCGGCGGTCCCGCTACGGCGTGCCCACCGCCGCCTTCTCCCAGCAGCGCTGGAACGCGTACCGCGCCGCCTCCACCTCGTGCCGCTGATCGGCGTGGAGCACGCCGAGCGCGTACGCCGTCGCCGGGGCGATCCGCGGCGTGCGGGCCGCCTGCGCCGCGGCCGCCGCCGCCTCCGAGGCGTCGCGGTGCCGGTCCAGGGCCTGCCCGGCGGTCAGCAGCCGCACGTCCACGGGCGCCTCCTCGCCGTACTCGCCGTGCAGCACCTCGCGCGCGTACCGGTGCAGGCGCAGCAGCAGACGGACCTGGTGCCAGGGCGCGTCCTGCGGGTGCGGGGCCGTGTCCGGGGACAGGCCGTGGATCAGCGCCTCCGAGTTGTACGGGCTGCCCGCGGTGACCAGCGGCAGCGCCGCGACCGCCGCGGCCAGCCGCTCCTCGGCCGCCTCGGCCGCCGGACCCAGCTCCGCGGTCGCCCCCGTCTTCGCGAGCGGGACCTCGCTGGCCAGGACGGCGACCTTGTCGGCGACCGCGTGGAAGCGGCTGCTGCCGAGGGCCTGGAGGGCGGTGGAGTGGGCGCGGGTCCGGGCCAGGGTCAGCTGGCGTTCGAGGAGGGCGCCCGCCTTGGCGGCGCCGACCGTGAGGTTGCTGCGTTCGGTGCCGGCCGACGGGTGTCGCGGGCCGGCGCCGCCGGGTCCCGCCGCCGCGGGCCCCTGCGCCGGCAGCACGGCCGCTCCCGACAGGCGGTGCAGGGCCTGCAGCAGCCGTTCGAGGCGGGACGCGTACGCGTGCTCCAGGGCCAGCGTGCCCGACACCCAGGCCAGTTCCGGGCGCATCGTCTCCGCCCAGTCGGCGTCGAGGAGCGCCTGGAAGGTGTGCAGGCTGCCGCTGATCCGGCGGGCCGAGCGGCGCAGCGCCCGGGCCGCGTCGACGGAACCCTCCGAGCCGCCCGCCGCGGCCGACCCCCCGCTCTCCCGGTGCAGGCGCAGCGCGCGCAGGAACTCCGTGGCCTGGCAGCGCAGGTAGCCCGCGAGGGCGTCCCCGGTCACCGGCGGGGCCGGGGGTTCCGTCGGGTCAAGGTGTTGCTTTGCCACGCCGGCGCCTCCGGGCGTCTATGAGCATCTCCTGGATGTTGCGCAGCGGCACGCCGTCCGCGTCCGTCGCGTGCCGGGTCCAGTCGCCGTCCGGGCCGAGGTGCCACGACGCGGTCGTGTCGGACATCCCGGTCTCCAGCAGGCGGCTGAGGGCCGCCCGGTGCGCGGGGTCGGTGACCCGGACCAGTGCCTCGATACGGCGGTCGAGGTTGCGGTGCATCATGTCGGCGCTGCCGAGCCACACCTCCGGCTCGCCGCCGTTGCCGAAGGCGAAGACGCGGGAGTGCTCCAGGAAGCGGCCGAGCACGGAACGGACCCTGATGTTCTCCGACAGGCCCGCGACGCCCGGGCGCAGCGCGCAGATGCCGCGCACCCACACGTCCACCGGCACGCCCGCCTGGGACGCGCGGTACAGGGCGTCGATGATGGCCTCGTCGACCATCGAGTTGACCTTGACGCGGACGTACGCGGGGCGTCCGGCACGGTGGTGCTGGACCTCCTTGTTGATCCGCGAGATCAGTCCGTCGCGCAGGGACTTGGGGGCGACCAGCAGCCGGCGGTACGTCTCGCGGCGCGAGTAGCCCGACAGCCGGTTGAACAGGTCGGACAGGTCCGCGCCGACCTGCGGGTCGGCGGTGAGCAGGCCGAGGTCCTCGTAGAGGCGGGCCGTCTTCGGGTGGTAGTTGCCGGTGCCGACGTGGCTGTAGCGCCGCAGCGTCTCGCCCTCCTGGCGGACCACCAGGGACAGCTTGCAGTGCGTCTTCAGGCCGACGAGGCCGTAGACGACGTGGCAGCCGGCCTCCTCCAGCTTGCGCGCCCACTTGATGTTGGCGTGCTCGTCGAAACGGGCCTTGATCTCGACCAGGACGAGGACCTGCTTGCCGGACTCGGCGGCGTCGATGAGCGCGTCGACTATCGGGGAGTCGCCCGAGGTCCGGTACAGGGTCTGCTTGATCGCCAGCACGTCCGGGTCGCCGGCCGCCTGCTCCAGGAAGGCCTGAACGGACGTCGAGAACGAGTCGTAGGGGTGGTGCAGCAGCACGTCACGGCTGCGCAGCGCGGCGAAGATGTCCGGCGCGGACGCCGACTCGACCTCGGCGAGGTCCCGGTGGGTGCCGGCGATGAACTTGGGGTACTTCAGCTCCGGCCGGTCGAGGCTGTGGATGCGGAAGAGACCCGTGAGGTCCAGGGGGCCCGGCAGCGGGTACACCTCGGCCTCGCTGATCTTCAGCTCCCGCACCAGCAGGTCCAGCACCTCGCGGTCGATGGACTCCTCGACCTCCAGGCGCACCGGCGGCCCGAAGCGGCGCCGCATGAGCTCCTTCTCCAGGGCCTGGAGCAGGTTCTCCGCGTCGTCCTCCTCGACCTCCAGGTCCTCGTTCCGGGTGAGGCGGAAGGCGTGGTGCTCCAGCACCTCCATGCCCGGGAACAGCTCCTCCAGGTGAGCCGCGATGACGTCCTCGATGGGGACGTACCGGCCCGGGGAGGCCTCCAGGAAGCGGGACAGCAGCGGTGGCACCTTCACGCGCGCGAAGTGCCGGTGCCCGGTGACGGGGTTGCGGACGACGACCGCGAGGTTCAGCGACAGGCCCGAGATGTACGGGAAGGGGTGCGCGGGGTCGACGGCCAGCGGCGTCAGCACGGGGAAGATCTGGTGCCGGAACAGCGTGAACAGCCGCGCCTGCTCCTTCTCCGCCAGCTCGTTCCAGCGGACCAGGTGGATGCCCTCCTCGGCGAGGGCGGGGGCCACGTCCTCGTGGAAGCACGCGGCGTGCCGGGCCATGATCTCCCGCGAGCGGGCCCAGATCATCTCCAGGACCTCGCGCGGCTGGAGGCCGGAGGCGGAGCGGGTGGCCACACCCGTGGCGATACGGCGCTTCAGGCCCGCCACCCGGACCATGAAGAACTCGTCCAGGTTGCTGGCGAAGATCGCGAGGAAGTTGGCGCGCTCCAGCAGGGGCGTGTTCGGGTCCTCGGCGAGTTCGAGGACGCGCTCGTTGAACGCGAGCCAACTGCGCTCCCGGTCCAGGAACCGGCCCGTCGGCAGCGGGACACCGTCCGACGGCGACTCCTCGTAGCCGTCGAGGTCGGCGTCGATGTCGGGTTCCAGGTCGGAGACCGTGGCCGCCACGGTGTGCGGGCGGTGCGCGGCTATGGAGCCCACGGAGGGCTGCGCGTGCTGGACCTGTGCCTGGGTGTTCGGCTGGCTCATGGACCCATTGTTCCGCGCGTGGGGCGTCACGGGCGCGTCGGAACGCGCGCGTGGGAGCGCGGCGGCGATCCGGAGGTCCCCGTTTCGCGCGTTCCCCTCGGGAGGCGGCGAAGGCTCTGGCACGGCGGGCGTCATTCGCCGAGCCTCGCAAGTCCGTCTGAATCGATGGTTACGGCGACATGACGTGCGGGATAGCGGGGGGCGGCTCGCGGGGGTCCTGTGACGTGGGGGAGAGGTGGTGGAACAGGGGGCCGGGCCCCTCCCCAGGGTCTCTGGTTGAAGGGTGTGTGGAGAAGGTGTGGAGCCCCCCCCCGGGGGGCCAGCCGTCGGTCCCCCGGCGCGCGGTCGTCCTCCGTCACGTCTCCGTGCGGTACATGAGGTCCGTCTCGTACGTCGTGAATCCGAGTCGCTCATACACGGACACGGCGGCCTTGTTGTCGGCGTCGACGTACAACATGGCCGTGGGCAGGCCCTGGGCCGCGAGGTGGCGCAGGCCGATCGTGGTGAGGGACTTGCCGAGGCCGGTGCCCTGGGCCGCGGGGCTCACGCCGAGGACGTACACCTCGCCGAGCCGTTCCTGCGCGTGCACCTTCGTCCAGTGGAAGCCGACCAGCTCGCCGCCCCGTTCGGCGAGGAAGAACCCAGCGGGGTCGAACCACGGTTCGGCCTTGCGGTCGTCCAGGTCGCGTTGGGTGAGGGAGCCCTGCTCGGGGTGGTGGGCGAAGGCGGCGGCGTTCAGCGCGAGCCAGGCGGCGTCGTCCTGACCGGGGACGAAGGTGCGGACGGTGACGCCCTCGGGCAGTGCCGGCTCGGGCGCGTCGAACCCGGCCAGCGGGCGGCGCATTTGACGCAGTTCGCGGAACAGGGTGAGGCCGAGGACCTGCGAGAGGTGCCGGGCGGCGGAGTGGCCGCCGTGCGCCCAGACCCGCAGCCGCTTGCCGGAGGCGGCGAGGAGCGCCGAGCCGAGCGCGCGACCGTGACCCCGGCCGCGGTGCGAGGGGTGGACGACGAGTTCGGCGGCGGGCGGCTCCACCGGGTCGGTGTCCTCCAGCTGGGCGTACCCGACGAGCTCGTCGCCGGACAGGGCCAGCAGGTGGGCGACGCCCTCGCGTTCGCCGCCGCGCAGCTGGAGCCGTCCCTGCTCGGACACCGCCTGCTGGCCGTCGTGCCGGGCGGCTTCGGCGAGGAGGGCGAGGACGGCGTCGGTCTGCTCCGGGGAGAGCGCGGCGCAGGTCTCGATCGAGCGGGCGCCGCCGGGCTGTGCGATGTCGTCGCTGGTCATGCGTACGAGGGTAAGGGCAGGCGTGCCCGAAGTGTCGGCAAAGAAGCAACCAGGATGTAACCACGAAGGACCTGTCGCGCTACGCGCGTTGACCTTAGGCTGCGCCGGACGGGGCCCACATTCCCAGCACATCCACAGGGGGGCGTATGCCAACCACATCTCAGGCGCACTCGCGCCGCAGACGCCGTACGTACCGTCTGATCGCGGCGGCGGCCGGCCTCGCCACGGCCGGCGCGCTGGCCGCGGCGCTGCCCGGCTCGGCGAGCGCGGACGACAGCGGGCGGGCGAGCAGCCAGCAGACCGGCCGCTACCAGGACGTACAGCTGCTGTCCTTCAACGACCTGCACGGCAACCTGGAGCCGCCGTCCGGTTCCTCCGGCCGGGTCACCGAACTCCAGGCCGACGGCACGACGAAGACGGTCGACGCGGGCGGCGTGGAGTACCTCGCCACGCACCTGCGCGGTGCGCGCCAGGGCAACCCGTACTCCATCACCGCCGCCGGTGGCGACATGGTCGGCGCCTCGCCGCTGATCTCGGGCCTGTTCCACGACGAGCCCACCATCGAGGCGCTGAACAAGCTCGACCTCGACGTGACGTCCGTCGGCAACCACGAGTTCGACGAGGGTGCCCGTGAGCTGGCGCGCCTCCAGCGGGGCGGCTGCCACCCCACCGAGGGCTGCTACACGGACGAGGGGTTCGCGGGCGCCGACTTCCCGTACCTCGCGGCGAACGTCCTCGACGAGAAGACCGGCAAGCCGATCCTCAAGCCGTACTGGGTGTGGAAGAAGAAGGACGTCAAGGTCGGCTTCATCGGTGTGACGCTGGAGGCCACCCCGGCCATCGTGTCCGCCGAGGGCGTCAAGGGCCTCACGTTCAAGGACGAGGTCGAGACGATCAACAAGTACGCCAAGGAGCTGCAGAAGCAGGGCGTGAAGTCGATCGTGGCGCTCATCCACGAGGGCGGCTTCCCGGCCTCCTCCGCGTACAACTACGACTGCGACTCGCCGGGTGCCGGCGACGGGGTCTCCGGCCCGATCGTCGACATCGCGAAGAACATCACGCCGCAGGTCGACGCGCTGGTCACCGGCCACACGCACAGCCCGTACGTGTGCACCATCAACGACCCGGCGGGCAAGCCCCGCATGGTCACCTCGGCCGCGTCCTTCGGGCGTCTCTACACCGACACGACGCTGACGTACGACCGGTGGACGGGTGACATCGCCCGTACCGCGGTGAAGTCGGCGAACCACGTGGTCACCCGGGACGTCCCCAAGGCGCCCGACATGACCGAGCTGATCAGCAAGTGGAACGCGCTCGCCGCCCCGATCGGCAACCGCGCCATCGGGTACATTTCGGGCGACATCGGCAACACCGGTACGGAGTCCCCGCTCGGCGACCTGATCGCGGACGCGCAGCTCGCCCACGGCAAGGAACTCGACCCGGAGACCGACCTGGCGCTGATGAACCCGGGCGGCATCCGCGCGCCCCTCACCTACGCGGCCAAGGCCGGTGAGGGCGACGGTGTGGTGACGTACGCGGAGGGCTTCACGGTGCAGCCGTTCGCGAACACGGTGAACCTCCAGGACTTCACGGGCGCGCAGCTGATCCAGGTGCTCAAGGAGCAGGTGAGCGGCGCGAACGAGGCGTCCCCGAAGATCCTCCAGGTCTCGTCGGGCCTCACCTACACGCTGGACCTGACGAAGACGGGCGCGGACCGTGTCGTCACCGACTCCATCAAGCTGGGCGGGGCGCCGATCGACCCGGCGGCCACGTACCGCGTCGCGACGAACAGCTTCCTCGCGGGCGGCGGCGACGGCTTTGCCACGCTGGGCCAGGGCACGAACGACCTCGTGGGCCTGGACGACCTGGCCGCGCTGGAGAAGTACCTGATGGCGAACTCCTCGGCGTCGAACCCGATCGCGCCGCCGGCGGCGAACCGCATCACGATCGTGAAGTGAGGCGGGTGCGCGAGCCGTTGAAGCGGTGGAAGTAGACCGTTGAAACGGTTTGCGTGAGGTAAGTCGCATACCTCGGGTAGAGGTTGCGGGTGGGGGCGGTACGCGGGTCGGATTGATCGATGCGTACCCCCCACCACACAGTGACGCATCATCCACTGGGCACTCCCGACGACCTCGGGACCGCCCCGCACCCGGACACCGAGGAGGACGACGAGCCCTGGAGCCCGCCCAACCACCGTCGCGGCAGCCGTCGCAGGCGGCGCGGGCTCCTCGCGGGACTGCCGTTCGCGGCGAAGGCGGTGGTGGGCCTGATGGTCCTCACCGCCTTCCTCACTCTCGCCGACCGATGGGCCCTGCTCTACGCCGAACACCGGGCCGCGGACGCCCTCAAGGACCGCCTCCACCTGTCAGCGGCCCCCGAGGTCGACATCTCCGGCTTCCCCTTCCTCACCCAGGTCGCCGACGAACGGCTGGACTCCCTGCGGGTCACCGTCCCGGACGTGGCCGCGGACCGGGTCTCCCTGGCGACGGTCTCGGCGACGGCCCACGACGTACGGCTGGACACCGACGGCCCGACCCGCGTCCGCGGCGCGGGCATACCCGAACTGACCGGCGACGTCCTGCTGTCCTTCGACGACCTGAACCGCGAACTGGGCGCGTCCCAGGTCACGTTCACGGCCGACGGGCCCGACCGGGTCGTCGCCCGCGGCACGCTGCCCGTCGCCGGACAGTCACTGCGGCTGCGCGCCGAGGCGAGCATCCGGCGGGACGGCGAGCGGGGCATCGCCACGCGGGTCGGCGGCATGCGCCTGGACATCGGCGACCTCGCGACGTACCGCCCGGGCGGCGGCCCCACCGAGGGACTGCACCTGAAGGCGGGCGCGGCGCAGCAGATCGCCCGCGGCAAGCGCACGGCCCGCGCCCTTCTGTCGGTCCCGGCGCTGGTACGGCGGCTCGGGGTGTCCGACGCGACGATCCGCGCGGCCCTGCGCGACGACTCCGAGCTGGCGAAACTCACCGGCTCTCCGCGCTTCGTCCGCCAGGCGCTGAGGCTCAACCTCCTGGACCTGGCGGCCGACCACCCCGAACTCCTCGCCAAGGTGGGCCTGACCGCCGGCCTCCTCACCGGCCTGACCCACCTCACCCGCCCCGTCCTGGCCGACCGCCTCTCCCTCGGCTTCACCCTCCCGGAACCGCCGAGCGGTGACCTGCGGTTGCGGGACGTACGGGTGGAGCGGGACGGGGTCAGGGTGCGGGTGACGGGAACCGACGTGCACGTCGGGACGTGAACCCCGCCGACGGCACGCCGACGGCACGCCGACGGTCGGCTGACGGTCGGCCGACGACCGGTTCAGTTGAGACTGCCCTCGAAACCGCTGTAGATCTCGGTGGCCTCGCAGAAGGCGACACCGAGGTGTTCGGCGGTGCCGAGGGCCTCGTCCAGCTTGCGCAGATCGACGTCGTCGCACTCCAGACGCGCCCGCTCCTGGGCCAGATGGGCCCGCGCCTTGGGCACGTCGGGCGCGGGCACGAACCCGCCCACCGAGTAGTTGGCGACGATGGTGTCCGGCAGGACGGGCCAGTCGAGCGCGGGGAACTGCTCACGCAGCAGCCCGGTCAGGGCCCCGGCGTCGGTGAACCCCTCGTCCGGCACCCCGGCGTCGGAGCACAGCCGGGTCGGCCAGGTGTAACCGCGCGACATCCAGCCGGGCAGCAGGGCGGCCGCGAAAGTGAGCAGGTTGAACGGCACTTCCTGGGCGAGGAGCTGCGCGGCGTCGAACTCCCGGTCGCCCCGGGGATGCTGCACGGTCCGCCGACCGGCCCGCACGGCGAGCGCGGCACCGCGCAGAATCCGCAGCGCCTGGGTGAGGTTGGCGGCGAGCTCGGCGTCGTCCGGCAGCCGCCCACCGGAGTCGGGCACGACCCGCCCGGCCAACGAGGCATCGATCCGCCCGATCATCTCGGCCGCGATCGCGTCCACGGCGTCGAGGTCCTCGGCGGCCAGATACCGCTGCATGCCCTCGACGACGTCGCCGACCCCGTCACCCACGATGAAGAACGGCCGCCCCCACACATGCAGCCAGGCGTCGAACCCGCTGTCACCGGCATCGCCGCGCAGCGCCTCCTGCACCCCGAGCGCCCACGCCTTGGCCCGAAACCGCGTCTTCCGTATCGCGACGGCCCGCCGCGCCAGATCATCGATGCCGTCGTCACCCCCGTGCCCCGCGAGATACGGCAGCAGCCGCGTCTCGACCAGGCGCATGTCGACGGGGTGATAGCTCGTGTCAAAACCCATGACGGCAGCCTACGAACCACCACTGACACGGGCAGGCGCCGTCACGGTGACGACACACGGTCCCCACGACTGACGGCGACCCGCAACACGTCCTCCAGCGACTCCACGGTCCGGGTGAGCGCGAACCGCAGGGCCCGCTCACCGGCCGCCCGGTCGGCGAGCACGGCACGGGCGCCCCCGAGCACGCCCTGACCCGATCGGATGTGCGCCTCCTCAATGTCGTCGGCGAGCCGAGAGATCACCCCACGGTCACCGTCGGACTTGAGGTAACAGGGCTTGCCGTCCGGGGTGGTCCACGGCAGAAGACGAAGGGGACTGCTCACGAGGGCTCCTCACTGGGGGTGACTGATGACTGTTCGCGCCCTGATCGTCACGCCCCGTGCCTACGCTGCGGAAGGGGGTTCGCGTTGACTGCGCCCCGGGGCAACGAGGAGGGCGGACGTGGACAAACCGGTCGACGGCGCGAGGGAGTCGGGACGCGCGGTACTGGGCCGCACGCTGCGGTACCTGAGGGAGAAGGCGGGCAAGTCCCTGGGCCAACTGGCCGAGGACACCGGTTACGACAAGAGCTACCTGTGCCGGCTGGAGTCGGGGGAGCGGTTGTCCAAGGTGACGGTGATGGAGGATTTGGACAGCTATTACGGAGCGGATGACCTGCTGGTCGGGCTGTGGAGGCTGGCGCGGTACGACGCGTTCAAGGACAAGTACCGGGAGTACATGCGGCTCGAGACCGCAGCCCGGGTCATGCGTGTCTACACGCCGGACGTGCCAGGGCTGCTGCAGACGGAGGACTTCGCCCGCGAGGTGTTGTCCGGCCCGCAGGCAACGGACCTGGACACCGAGGCGGTTGAGGAGCAGGTGGCCGCGCGCATGGGGCGACAGTTGCTGCTTTGCCGAGACCCGCGTCCCAACGTCCGCTTCATCATTGACGAACTCGCCTTCCGGCGCCCGTCGGCCACAGCCGAGACCTGGATCGGACAACTGCGCCACATCGAGAGCGTCGCGGATTGGCCTCATGTCGTCGTCCAAGTGCTGCCGTTCTCGGCGGGCGTTCACCAACTCATGGGCAAGGGGTCGCTGACCCTTCTGTGGCAGGCGGACGGAAGTGCCGTGGCCTACACCGAGGGGGACAGCAGCGGTCTCCTGATGGACGATCCGGCGGACGCACTTCGGTACAGCTTGTCCTACGATCGGCTTCGGGATCTGGCACTGACCCCGTCCGACTCGCTGACGTTCATCAGGGACGTACTGGAGGAGCAGCCGTCATGAAGCACACCACCGACCTCAGCGGTGCGGCATGGCGAAAGTCGAGCTACAGCGATGGCGGGGCCAACAACTGCGTGGAAGTAGCCGTAGGCCATCCCACCGTCGTCCCCGTCCGTGACAGCAAACTGACGGACGGTCCGGTGATCGTATTCGGCGCGGCGGCCTGGGGCTCGTTCCTGACGTCGACGTGGGAAAACCCTGGTTACAGTGCGCGTTGAGCGGCACGCGATCACGCCGGATGCCGAAGCGCGGCAGTTGTCGGCCGATCTACAGAAGAGTCTCCTCAGGGGTATCGACCGTCTTGAGCGATCAACCGCGGTGATTGATTCGACGTTCAATACCGCCCTTTTGCATCTCCGTGTGCGGTCCCTTGTCGATCCGTCGGCGGCCAAGGTGGAGACCTGGGATGCGGCCGTCAACGCCATGCAGATGGGTTCGGCGTTCTTCGCGGCGACGGGAGCGAGTGAAGGCACCGTCGAGTGCCACATCAATCGCAAGGTCCGCACCATCCCCGAGATCGGCACGCTTCCGACTGCCAATGCGGGTGCGTGGCTCTCTGCGTTCTGGTTGGCGGTGATCTGCCGGGAGCCTGACCGGATGACGCAGTTGTGCGAGATTCCGGTGGACAGGCTGCGGGTGACCGAGGGGATCGTCGACGAGTACATCTACCTCTGGGTCGACACCCTCCAGACCTACTGGCTCCGGCGCCCCGGCCTCGTCGAGAAGCTCACCGCCACTCTCAACGCCTCTCACCCCGACGTGGCCACGGTCGCCCCGCGTGACCTTCTCGACGGAGTTCTGTATCCGCCGATCAACCTCTTCTACCGCTTCGTCCGCTGGGACGTGGAGGGGTTCAGCCCGGCCCTGGAGGAGGCGTTGCACCTGTATCAGGCTTACTGGACAGCGACGGAGGAGCGTCGCTCCGACGTTGACGGTGCTCTGCCCCTCGGCCCCCTCGCCATCGCCTGCTGGGCCTACGACGACAAGTTTCCGATCAACGTCGAGTCCGAGTACCTCCCCAAGCACCTTCTCCAGCACGACTGGCTCGGCTAGCGCCCCACCGTCGTCCCCGTCCGCGTCAGCAAACTGACCGACGGCTCGGTGCCGGCATGCGGCGTGGCGACTTGAACTTCGTTCCTGACGTCGGGCGCCGTGACGTCGTAAGGCTGTCCTGGCAGGCGCGGAATCCAGCCAAGTAGCCCCGCCCACATTGCAGTCGCAACCTTTTGTGCGACAGAATGATCGACATTTCGTGCGCCAAGTGGCGTACATGAGGCTGAAGTTCACCGGGGGATCGTGTGACGGGGTGGGACATCTCTGTGTCCGGCGTCGAGTTCGTGGCGTCGCTCGTGGCGGACGCGATGGACGAGATGGCGAAGGACGTCAAGTCGTACGGCAGGAACATGGAGAGCGCGGTCGCGTCGGCCGGGACCGTCAGTGGGCCGACATGCGGGGTGACGACGCCGACCGGCCCGGTCGGGGCGGCGCTCACCACGTTCGTGCACAGCACCACCAAGGACGTGCTGTTCCTGAACGCCCGCGCCGCCAAGTCGGTCAACGGCGCGCGTGAGGCCATGGGTTGCTACCTCCAGGGGAATCTGGAGATGGCCGCCCACGCCCAGGAAGCCGCCCTGAAGGTGCCGAAGATCGACATGCCCGGCCAGGGCGGGGGCGACGGCGGGGCGAAGGGCGACGCGAAGTGATCGTCCCCGCGGGCATACCGCAGTTCACGGGCGACTTCGAGCAGTTGGAGCGGGACGTCACCGGGCTGCGCAAGAACGCCATCGGCATCCGGAACAACGGCTCGGACATCCACTCCCGCTTCCAAATGATGGAGGCCTTCTACATCGCGCCCGAGGCCGACGCCCTGTTCGCCACCACCCAGCCGGTCATGGACAAGGCCGAGACCTTCGCGACCAAGCTGGAGACGGTGGCCGATGCCCTCGACACCTACGCCGCCGAGGGGGCTCCGCTGGCCAAGCGGCTGGCGGAACTCCAGGAGGAGGCCAAGGCGTTCGCGGCCTCTGTCGAGGGCGACGACGACTGGACCGAGGACGAGGACAGGGTCAGGCGGAACGAGGAGCTGATCGACGAGGTCACGGCCACTCACCTCGCCTTCCAGGAGGCGGAACGCCGCGCCGCCAACAAGATCTCGGCACTCGTGGGCGGCCCGCAATTCGTGGCGGACCACGGCAGCGGCTTCCACCGGCGCAACACCATCACGTACGGCGTCGACAAGAAGCTCCTGGAAGGCGCCGAGGACCTGCCCTGGGGCAGCGTCGACGAGCAGAGCTACGAGGCCTGGACCGCGGGCTGGTTCGGGCACGGGATCAAGAGCGCGCTGTGGGACGGCGTCTACAAGGACGGTATCGAGGCCGGGGTCGTCGGCCTGTGGACGCTGGTCGGCGGCAAGGGTGGCGACGCCGCCGGTGATGCGTGGGGCGGGCTGCTGGATGTCGTGACGGGCATCGGCCTCTACACGGCGACGCCCTACGACGCCCTCATGGACCGGGTCGTCGGCCCGGACAAGGAGAGCGCGGACGAGGTCAGGGCGAAGCGGGCGGCGAAGGAGTTCGGCAAGGGCCTGCTCGCCTGGGACCAGTGGGAGGAGAACCCCGCCCGGGCGGCGGGCACGGTCGGTTTCAACCTCCTCACCCTAGGGGCCGGCCCGCTGATGAAGGCCGGCATGGCGGGCGAGGCGGGCCTGATGTCGAAGAGCGCCACCGCCCTGGGCAAGGCCGGCGTGTACCTCGACCCGATCGCCGTCACCGCGATGGCCACGGGCAAGGCCGTCGGCAAGATACCGACCCTGTCCGAACTCACCTCCCGGCTCACGGCGACCTCTGCGGCCGCGGCCGACGCGCAACGGGTCCACAGCGTCATCGAACTGGACGACGGCTCCCGCGTCGTCGTCGAGAACGGCGAGTTCATCGCGTACGACAAGCACGGCCAGGTCGTGAACTCCAGCGCGCCGCCGGAACGGCCAGGGGCGGAGTCGTCGGCCGCTGACACCACGGCCCACGCACGCGACCGGGAACTCGCCACGGTCGGTGGAGGGCCCCGCGCCGGGGAGTCCACGGTGGGCGGTCCTGGCGGCGGCGGTGGTACGGCGGCTGGTCACGGGGTCGGCGACGGGGCACATCCGGGTGGGGGCAGCGGCGACTCCGGCGGCGGGGGTGCCGGTGCGGGTGCGGGTGCCGCGGACGGCGCCGGCGGGATGGCGGAGAAGGTCGCCGCCGCGCAGCGGGAGGCGGTCCGGCGCCCGGAGTTCATGCGGGACGGGCCCAACCCGTATGGGCCCAGGGGCACCCTGACCCGCGAACAGATCGAGCAGATCCAGGTCTATCGGGCCAATCATGATCCCGACTATCTGAGTCGGCACTACCGGAGAGACGGTACGCGCAAGGATCTCTCCTTCCATGACGAGAGCGGCTTCACACCTCCCCAGCTCACGCGTTTCTCGGACGACGCTCCCTGGATTCGGGCCAAGGATGTTCCGGATCCGCCTGCGCCGCGTTTTCTCGACGGCTCATATCGACAAATGGACGCAGACAGTGTGTCCGACGCCGGTCGTCGGCAGATCCTGGACGACTCCGCTGAGCGGCGCCATCACGCGATTCAAAGAGGCGACCAGGTGGCCACATGGAGGACGGAGGCCGAGCGGATCCATGATGTGCAGGGGACTCCTGAGTCGGCGGTCGGCCTGGAAGAAGCCACAAAGGCTTACAAGGCTGCCCACAAGGAGATGATTGACGCTGCTGAGCAATTCGGTGAGGATGCGGCGCGGCATCATTTCATCGCCGAGCATTACCCCGGCTTCACGGACGAACCGCTTCTGGGCCCGAAGAACGGCAATGATCAGTTCGACCAGGTCTGGACCCACGAGGATGGGCGGGTCGTGGTGGTCGAGGCCAAGAGCAGTGTGAACACGGATTTGGGTAGACGTACGCTGCCCGACGGTACGCAGGTCTCGCAGGGGAGTCGTGAATACTTCGATGACATCATGGAGCAGATGAGGCATCGGGGCGAGTGGGACCTGGTCAGCCGCATGGAAGAAGCGCTGGATACAGGAAAGTTGGAGTACGTCCTGGTCAAGGGCGAGAAAAACGCAGGGGCATACAATGGCCTCCGGTATCGACGATTTGACATCAGTAAGGGGACTCTTACGTGACCGTGTACTTTCCTCGGCATGAGCTGAATCGACCCGAGCCGGAGCGCTATGCGGAGCAGTTCCATGAGTATCTGGTCAAGCGAATCGACAAGCTTGAGACATCAAGCGCCGTTATTGATGGCACGTTTCAGGCGTCTGTCATGTACCTCAGGGCCCGCTGCCTGGTCGATCCGCCGGCGGCCAAGGCCGAGACCTGGGACGCCGCCGTCAACGCCATGCAGATGGGTTCGGCGTTCTTCGCGGCGACGGGAGTGAGCGAAGGCACCGTCGAGTGCCGCATCAATCGCAAGGTCCGCACCATCCCTGCGATCGGCACGCTTCCGACTGCCAACGCGGGTGCGTGGTTGTCCGCGTTCTGGTTGGCGGTGATCTGCCGGGAGCCTGACCGGATGACGCAGTTGTGTGAGATTCCGGTGGACAGGCTTCGGGTGACCGAGGGGATCGTCGACGAGTACATCTACCTGTGGGTCGACACCCTCCAGACCTACTGGCTCCAGCGTCCCGGCCTCGTCGAGAAGCTCACCGCGACCTTCGACGCCTCCCACCCCGACGTGGCCACGGTAGCCCCGCGTGATCTCCTCGATAACGTTCTGTATCCGCCGATCAACCTCTTCTATCGCCTTATTCGCAGGGACGTGGAGGGCTTCAGCCCGGCCCTGGAGGAGGCGCTGCACCTGCACCGCGCCTATTGGACGGCGACGGAGGAGCGTAGCTCCCACATCGACGGTGCACTCCCTCTCGGCCCTCTCGCCATCGCCTGCTGGGCCTACGACGGCAAGTTCCCCATCAACGTCGAGTCCGAGTACCTCCCCAAGCACCTCCTCCAGCACGACTGGCTCGGCGAGTACCCCACCTGACATGACCAAGGACGTCATAGCCCTCACGCCCAGGATGCCCGACCTCCGGACCTTGCTCGCGGGGCTCTACGCCGGCGGGCCGGAGGTCGGTGTGGGGGCGACCGCCGACGGCGCCGTCGTGCAGCTGTGCGGCGCCGACGGGCGGCCCCTCGTGTCCGTCGAGGCGCCCGTTCTCGTGCAGGTGCCCGGTGAGACGGCGCGGTTGCTGGGCAACGGGCACGGGCAGGACGAGCCTGTGTGGTGGACCGAGGCCCGCGCCTCCACCGCCGTCGAGGAGGCCGGGCGGCTCGCCGGGTCGTTCGCCGGGCGGCTCGCCACCGTGCTCGGTGGCACCGTATGGCCGGCGCACGCCGCGAGCACCGAGGTGGTCTCGCCGGCTGGCGACGTGGCCGCCGTCCCCGTCCCGGCCACCGCGCACCCCGCCGTGGACGTCCTCACCGACGCCGCGGTCGTCGTCATCCAGGACCGCCCCCTCGTCCCCATGACGTCCTGGCTCTCCGACGCCCTCCGCCTCGCCGCCGACACGGGCCGGGCCCTGCAGATCGTCACGCCGCCCGGCGCCCGCCTCACCCTCCCCACCCGCGCAGCCCTGCGCGGGCTGCCCAACAGGTGGGTCGTCAAGGATCCCGAGTGCGGGTACTACGACGGTCTCTCCGGGGCCGTGCTCCATTGGCAGGGCGGTGTATTCAGCCCCGTGCGGGACGCGCAGGGAAACGGCACCCTCGCCGACGCCTATGGCCGCGCAGCCCGTCCGACCCGCGAGCGGCAGCTTCTGCTCACCCTCCGAACCCGCCACGCCCCGACCACCGGCCTCACCCTCGGCCGAGCCCTCGAAGCCGTCTTCCGGCATCTCACCGGCGAGCCGCCCGCCGGGTGGAGCACGGCCGAGCCCGTCAATCTGCCCTGGTCCACACGGCAGTTGACCGACCTCGCTCGCTCGCGCGCACCGCGCCCCACCTGGCTCGTCGCCGTCGGCCGCGCCGACCGCACCGCGCTGGCCACCCTGCGCGTGACGCGCACGCCGGGCGGTGTGGAGGAGGACATGTCCGTGGCCGTCGGGTATGGGGCCGACGAGGAACCACCCCTCGACGCCGTCGAGCCGCTGGCCGCCGAACTCGACGCCGAGCACGGCCTGGTCAACCTCCTCACCACCCTGCGGGCCGCCCGCCGCGACCTGACCGTCCCCGCCTGCGTCGAGGCCCCGCCGTATCCCGTCTCGTTGACCGTGGGCCACGGCGAGGTCCGGCGTATCGGCATCGACGGCACCCCAGCCGGCCCGCCGGACGCCCCCTCAGCTGTCAGACTCGGCCGCCCCACCGAGCCCGCCCTCCACTACCGGCTGGGGGACGGCACGCAGAGCACGGCGTGGGCCGGGCTCCGTGCGCTGGTCGCCCAGTGGGGCCCCGAGGGGGAGTCCGGGGCTTCAGCGGCGCCGTAGGTGACGAGCCGGCTCGTCGAGCAGCGCGATCCCTCCACTGCCGGTCTCCTCGATCCCGTAGCGGCGCTATGGTGGGACCATGGCTGAACACACGACGATTCAGGTGCCCCGGGACACCCGTGACCACCTCGCGAAGGTCGCGAAGGAGCGGGGCATGACGCTGGGGCAGCTGGTCGAGGAACTGGCAGCCCAGCAGCTCACCGCCGACCAGATCGCGGAACGGGTCGCCGCTACACGGAAAGTGCTGCGTGAGCGTATGGGCTGCACGTTGACCGACGAGGAGTTCGACCAGGCGCCGGACGTCCGGGCCAACATCTACGCGATGGCCGCCGAGAAGATGCACGAGGGGCGAGGCAGGGCCGCGTGATCCTTCTCGACACGGGCGCGGTCGTGGCGCTCGCGCGGGGGCACCGCGCCCTGCACCTCCTCGCCGACAACGTGGCACGTACGCCGGGCGACTGGTTGCACATCCCCGCCCTGTGTCTGATGCATGCGGAGTCGACGGAGAAAGGCATCGCGAGCGACGTACTCGCCCTTCCGGGCATCATGGTCGACCCACTGAGCCAGACGGCGGCGGCGGCCGTCGGAAGCATGATCAGGGACGGGTGGGGCGGACCGGACACGTGCCACGCGCTCTACGTCGCCACGCCCCATCTGGAGACGGGCGGAATGTCGATCATCCTGACCAGCCGGGAGGACGACTACCCTCCCGGGTTCCTCACGGTGGACATCGACTCTCCGGGCATGCTCGGCTTCCACTGACGCCGATTCCGCACGACGCCAGTCAATGAGTCGCGGCAACCTTTCCGCCCCGGGCGGCAACCGGCCAACGGTTGGTATCCCCCCCCCACGGAACGGAGTTCCGCATGACTCAGGCCCGCAGCAAGGCTCGTGCACGGCATCGCAGAGGCAGGACGGCGCTGGCGGTCGCGGTGCCGGTGGTCCTGGCGGCCGCCGGGACCCTCGCGTACGGCGCGGATCTCGGCGCGTTCGGCGACGGCGCCCAGCAGCGAGCCTCCGCAGCGACGGCTGCCACGACGGCCGCCAAGACGGCCACCGGCGCTGCCCCCGCACCGGCCTGGGCATCGGCCACTGCCGACGGCTTCGCCTCCGTCAGCTCGCTCGGGCAGAACGGCACGTACGGCGGTCGCGACGGCCGGACCGTCACGGTGCGCACGCAGGCGGAGCTGGAGAAGTACGCGACGGCGGCCGAGCCGTACGTCATCGTCGTGGCCGGAGCCATCGACGTCGCGCCCGTCGGCAAGGAGATCAAGGTCGCCTCCGACAAGACGATCGTCGGGGCCGGGACCGCCGGTCACATCGTCGGGGGAGGTTTCTTCCTCGGGCCCGGCGTGCACAACGTGATCATTCGGAACCTCACGATCCGGGACACGTACCAGGGCGTGTGGAACGACAAGGACCACGACTTCGACGCCATCCAGATGGACGGCGCCCACCACGTCTGGATCGACCACAACGACCTGCGGCGCATGGCGGACGGCCTGATCGACGTCCGCAAGGACAGCACGAACGTGACCGTGTCCTGGAACAAGCTCAGCCAGGACAACAAGGCCTTCGGCATCGGCTGGACCGAGAACGTCAAGACGGACATCACGATCCACCACAACTGGATCCGCGAGACCGAGCAGCGCAACCCGTCCACGGACAACGCCGCGCACGCGCACCTCTACAACAACTTCCTGGAGGACGTGGCCGGCACGGACATCACGTCGTCCTACGGCAACTACTCCCGCGGCGCGACGAAGATGGTCCTGGAGAACAGCTACTTCCAGGGCGTCAACAACCCCGTCATCAAGGACGCGACCGCGGCGATCGTGCAGCGCGGAAACGTGTTCAAGGGCACGTCCGGGCGGAACGAGAGCGGCGGCACCGCCTTCGATCCCCAGGCCTTCTACTCGTACGCCCTCGATCCGGCGGCGGACGTGCCCGCGCTGCTGAAGTCCGGTGCCGGCCCCCGCCCGACGATCGGCACGACCGCCCCCACCACCTCCGCCCCCGCCACCTCCGCCCCCGCCACCTCCACCCCCGCCACGAAGGCCGCCGCCGCGACCACCCTCACCGTGGCCAAGGACGGCTCCGGCCAGTACAGGACCGTGCAGGCCGCCGTGAACGCCGTGCCCGCCGGGAACACCTCCCGCGTCGTCATCACCGTGAAGCCGGGCACGTACCGCGAGACGGTGAAGGTCCCCTCCAACAAGCCGCACGTCACCATCCAGGGCACCGGCGCCAGCCGCAAGGACACGGTGATCGTCTACAACAACGCGTCGGGGACGCCGAAGCCGGACGGTTCGGGCACGTACGGCACGTCGGGCAGCGCCACGGTCGCCGTCGAGGCGGACGACTTCCAGGCCCGCAACCTGACCATCTCCAACGACTTCGACGAGGCCGCGAACCAGCACCTGTCCGGCCACCAGGCGGTGGCGCTGCGCACGGCCGCCGACAAGGTCTTCCTCGACGGCATCATCACGACCGGCGACCAGGACACGCTGCTGCTGGACACGGCCGCGAAGGACCGGCTGGGCCGGGTCTACATGAGCAACTCGTACGTCGTCGGCAACGTCGACTTCGTCTTCGGGCGGGCCACGGCGGTCATCGACAGGTCCGTCCTCACCCTGAAGAAGCGCTGGAACGGCACGTCGGCGGGCTACATCACGGCGCCCAGCACGGCGGCCAACCGCAAGGGCTTCCTCATCAGCCGCTCGACGGTCAACGGCGACGTGTCCCCGTCCAGCTTCTACCTGGGCCGGCCCTGGCACGCGGGCGGCGACGCGACCCTCGACCCGCAGACCACGGTCCGCGACACCACCCTGAGCGCGGCGATCAAGTCCACGCCGTGGACCGACATGAGCGGCTTCTCCTGGAAGGACGACCGCTTCGCCGAGTACCGCAACTCCGGCCCCGGCGCGGGCGCCCCGTCCTCCGACCGGCCCCACCTGACCGACGCCCAGGCGGCCGACCAGGAAGTCGCCGACTGGCTGGCGGGCTGGACGCCCTCGGCGTCCTGACGCCGTAACGCCCGCTCTGGTGCTGCGGCCTCCCTACGGCAACTCCGGCGGCGGCACCGGCGCCCCCGGCAACCGGATCGTCGCCACCGTGCCGCCGCCCTCCGCCGGGGACAGCCGTACCTCGCCGCCCGCCTGCTGCACCGTCCGCGCCACGATCGACAGGCCGAGGCCCGAACCGGGCAGGGCGCGGGCGCTCGGGGAGCGCCAGAAGCGGTCGAAGACGTGGGGGAGTTCGTCGGGCGGGATGCCGGGGCCGTGGTCGCGGACGGTCAGGACGCCGGCCGTGAGCAGCACCTCGACGGTCCCGCCCTCCGGGCTGAACTTCACCGCGTTGTCCAGCACGTTGACCACGGCCCGCTCCAGCGCCGACGGCTCCGCCCGGACGTACCACGGCTCGACGTCCGCCGTGATCGTCAGCTCGGGGCCGCGCAGCCGCGCCCGGCGCAGCGCGTGCTCGACCGTCTCGTGGAACGCCAGCACCTGCGCCCCGCCGACGTGCTGACCGGTGTCGGGGCGCGACAGCTCCTGGAGGTCCCCGATCAGCGCCGCCAGCTCCGTCATCTGCGCCTTCACGGACGCGAGCAGTGCCTTGCGGTCCGCCTCCGGGAGGGGCCGGCCGGTCTCCTCGCTGCGGCTGAGCAGTTCGATGTTCGTCCGCAGGGAGGTCAGCGGGGTGCGCAACTCGTGCCCGGCGTCGGCGATGAGCTGCTGCTGGAGGTCGCGGGACGACGCGAGGGAGGCGGTCATCGAGTTGAACGACCGGGACAGCCGGGCCACTTCGTCGTCGTTGTCGTCCTCCACGGGGATGCGGATGCCGAGGTCCTCGGTGCGGGCGACCTCCTCCACGGCCTCGGTGAGCTCGTCCACCGGCCGCAGCCCCGCCCGTGCGACGGCCAGCCCGGCCGCCCCGGCGCCGACGACGCCGATGCCGGACACCACGAGCAGCAGCAGGGCCAGTTCGTCGAGGGTGTTCTCGGTGTCCTCCAGCGGCAGCCCGATCAGCAGGGCGACGCCGTCGGCCAGCGGGACCGTCATCGTGCGCACCGGGTTGCCCTCGGTGTCCTTGGCGTTGCGGAACCGCAGCGCGTTGTCCGGGTTCTCGGCCGCGTCGACGTCGGCGGAGGCGACCTTCACCGCGCCCGCGGAGCCCTCGAAGAGGCAGTACTCGCCGTCGGACGTGACCAGTTGGAGGTAGGGCCGGTATCGCGGGCCGGGCTGCAGCGTGCCGTCGGGCACCTGCGTGCAGTTGTCCAGCGTGGACTGCACCTGCGGGACGGACACCCGGACGTTGCCGTAGCGCAGGTTGTCGTCGATCTCGCCGTACAGCTTGCCCTGCACGATGAACCAGCACGTCACCGAGACGGCCGCCACCGCGAACGCCACGGCCGCCGCCACCAGCAGCGACAGTCTCGCCCGCAGGGGCAGCGCGCGGAACCGGCGCACCAGCCGGGTCACTCGGCGCCGCCCTGCCGCAGGACGTAGCCCACACCCCGCACCGTGTGCACGAGCCGCGGTTCGCCGCCCGCCTCCGTCTTGCGGCGCAGGTACATCACGTACACGTCCAGGGAGTTGGACGACGGCTCGAAGTCGAAGCCCCACACCGCCTTGAGGATCTGCTCCCGGGTGAGGACCTGGCGCGGATGCGCCATGAACATCTCCAGCAGCGTGAACTCGGTGCGCGTCAGTTCCACCGGCCGCCCGCCCCGCGTGACCTCCCGGGTCGCGAGGTTCATGCGCAGGTCGGCGAAGGTGAGCGCGTCGTCGTCCTGGGCGGCGTCCGCGACGGCCGCGGCGTAGGAGCTGCGCCGCAGCAGGGCGCGGATCCGGGCGAACAGCTCGTCCAGCTCGAACGGCTTGACCAGGTAGTCGTCGGCGCCCGCGTCGAGCCCGGTCACCCGGTCGCCGACCGTGTCGCGGGCGGTCAGCATCAGGATCGGCGTCGTGTCGCCGGCGCCGCGGATCCGGCGGGCGGCGGTCAGCCCGTCCATGCGGGGCATCTGGATGTCGAGGACCACCAGGTCGGGCCGGTAGGCGGCGGCCTTCTCCAGAGCGTCGGCGCCGTCGACGGCGACCTCGGTGTCGTACCCCTCGAAGGCGAGGCTGCGCCGGAGGGCCTCGCGGACCGCCGGCTCGTCGTCGACGATCAGGATGCGCTGGGTGTGCTCGCCTTCGGCGGAGGTCATGGGCTCGGGTTCCTCGGAATGCGGTGGGACACGGGCGGGACGCCTTCAGCGTCGCACGTTTCGCCGGACCGGCGGGGTCAGCGGGTCGCGCCCGCGCGCAGCTCGGCCAGGTCCGCCTTGACGGTGTCGATCGGGACGGCGAAGCCGAGGCCGACGCTGCCCGTCTGCCCCGACGAGCTCTGCGCGGCGGAGGAGTACATCGCGGAGTTGATCCCGATGACGTTGCCGTTCATGTCGATGAGGGCGCCGCCGGAGTTCCCGGGGTTGAGGGAGGCGTCCGTCTGGATCGCCTTGTACGTCGTCGTGGCCGACCCGGTGTCGCCGTTGAACTCCCGCCCGTCGAACTCGAACGGCCAGTCGCCGCCGCCCCGCTGCTGTTGCCGTCCCTCCTCCGTGGAGACGGTGACGTCGCGGTCGAGGGCGGAGACGATGCCGCTGGTGACGGTGCCGGTCAGGCCCTCGGGCGAGCCGATCGCCACGACCTCGTCGCCGACCCGCACCCCGGCGGAGTCGCCGAGCGTCGCCGCCTTGAGGCCGGACGCCTCCTTCAGCTTGATCAGCGCGAGGTCCTTGCCGCTGTCCGTGCCGACGACCTCGGCGTCGTACTCCTTGCCGTCGTGCGTCGTCACCTTGATCGAGGAGGCGCCGGACACCACGTGGTCGTTGGTGACGATCTCGCCGTCCCCGGTGATGATCACGCCGGAGCCGGTGGAGGACCCGGCGTTCGACCGCGCGTCGACTTCCACGATGCTCGGGCCGACCGCCTCGGCGACCCCGGCGACCGTGCCCTTGTCGGCCGCCGGCACGACGCCGGTGCTGGTGGAACTCGACGCGACCGCCTCGGCGCCGGCCAGTTCCTGGATCCCGTACGCGGTGCCGCCACCGACGGCCGCCGCGACGATCGCCACGGCGGCGAGCAGCGACACCGACCCCCGGGCCCGCCGCTTCCGCGACGCGGGCGGCGCGGAGGGCGCGGGCGGCTGCGTCGGCGGCTGCGCGGGCGGAGGCGGCCACTGCTGGTTCTGGAACTCACCGGACGGGTCCTCGTACTCGCCGCTGCGGCGGAAGCTCTCGGTCATGCCGTCGAGCTTCCGCCGCGTCGATGAGAGGTTCCTGAGGCCCGCCTGAGAAGCCCGGCAGAACCTCGTATGCCCGGCATAAGGCCGGAAGGCAGAAGCCGGAAGGCAGAAGCCGGAAGGCAGAAGCCGGAAGGCAGAAGCCGGAAGCGCGCCGTACGAAACCGGAACCACCCCGACCGGGAACGCGAGGTTGCCACCGCGTGATCCCCCGGCGCCGCCCGGACGAAGACTTCGCGGACCGCCGTGAAGCAGGTGTGAAGACGGCGCGGAGCCGCAATCTTGGTTGGCTCAAGGTCACTTCGACCTCTCACACCTCTTCAGGAGCCCTGAGTGATACGTGCCCTGCGCAGCCGCTGGAGACGCCCCGCCCTGGCGCTTCCCGCGACTGCTCTTGCGCTCGCCCTGAGCTGCGCCGGCCTCTTCGCCGCACCGATCGCGACCGCCGCGCCCGCGACCGCCCCGGCCGCCGCGGACGAGCCCGGACTTCCCGGACCGCCCGGCGCCGGCCTCACCGCCCGCGCCTCCGCCCCGCGCCCCACCGCCGACGCCGGCGAACTGCGCGACCGCGTGCGCGCGGCGGCGAAGGACCAGGCCACCGAGACGACGACGCCCGCGAAGACGCCGTTCATCATCGGCGGCGGCGAGACGACGATCAGTGCCGCGCCCTGGATGGTCCAGCTCGCCTACTACGACGACCTCACCGGCGAGGGCTCCTTCTGCGGCGGCACCCTCGTCGCGCCCTCCAAGGTCCTCACCGCGGCCCACTGCGTCGCCGGTCTCGACTGGGAGACCAACGGCGCCGTCCTCGCCGGGACGACCGACCTGTACGGCACGAGCGGCACCGTCGCCGGCGTCTGGTCGCAGTGGAACCACCCCCGCTACAACGACGCGACCATCCAGCACGACGTCGCGGTCATCACCCTCGACCGCCCCCTGCCGGGGCCGTGGCTGCGGCTGGCCGCCTCCGACGACAGCGCCCTGTACAAGCCGGGCACCAGCGCCAAGGCCTACGGCTGGGGCCTGACCTCGGGCGCGGACGGCGCCGACCTCTCGGCGCGGCTGAAGACCGCGACGCTGCCGCTGGTCTCCGACAGCACCTGCGACAGCGCCATGCGGACCGTCCTCGGTGAGGACTTCTTCATCGCGGGCTCGATGGTCTGCGCCGGAACCCCGGCCACCGGCACCGACGAGGGCACCACGAGCCCCTGCAACGGCGACTCCGGCGGTCCCCTGGTCGCCGGCGGCAAGATCGTCGGCATCGTGTCCTGGGGCGTCGCCGGCTGCACCGCGCGCGGCGCCTACCCGGTGTTCACCAAGGTCTCGTCGTACACCTGGGCCGCCCAGCCCCGCGTCGACGACAGCGACCTGTCCTACGACGGCCGCGCCGACCTGCTGGCCCGGACGCCGTCCGGCGGGCTGTTCGAGCAGGACAGCCGGGGCACCTCGCTGGCCCGGCGGGCCTACGTGGGCAGCGGCTGGCAGTACGCCTCCTGGGCCCTCCAGGCCGACCTGGACCGCGACTGGTTCCAGGACCTGATCATGCGGGACAAGACCGACGGGAAGCTGTACCGCCGGTACCTGGACCACACCACGCAGGAGTGGACCTGGATGCGGATCAGCAGCGTCTGGGGCGGCTACAAGTCGTACGCGGTCCCCGGCGACATGACCGGCGACTCCCGCCCCGACCTGGTCGCGGTGGACGCCGACGGCTCGGTCTACCTGTACCCGGGCAAGGGCACCGGCGAGTTCTACGGCAAGGTCAAGGTCGTCGACCGCGCCTGGAAGGGCGTGAAGATCTTCGGCCGGGGCGACCTGTCCGGCGACGGCAAGGCCGACCTGCTGGTGCGCAACGGCTCCGGCGTCCTGTACCTGTACCGGGGCACCCAGCGCGAGCACACCCCGTGGTCGACCCGCGTCCAGGCCCGCACCGGCTGGAACTTCACGTCCTACGTGGCCAACGGCGACGTGACGGGCGACGGCATCGCCGACGTCATGGCCCGCGACTCGGGCGGCACGCTGTGGCTCTACCGCGGCACGAACAAGGCGTCGAGCAGCCTGTTCTCGTCCCGCGTCAGCCTGGGCACCGGCTTCAACCAGTACAACCTGCTGTTCTGATCTCGCGGGCACGCGCGACGACGGCCCGGTCCCGCACCCGCGGGGCCGGGCCGTCCGGTCGTGCGGAGGAGGCGCTTCAGGCGCAGCCGCAGGAGCGGCGGACCACCAGGCGGGACGGGAACACCTTCAGGCGTTCGCGGCGCGAGCCCGCCACGCGCAGGCCGTCGTCCAGGACGAGGTCCACGGCGGCCCGCGCCATCGCGGAGCGGTCGGAGGCGACCGTCGTCAGCGGCGGGTCGGTCAGCGCGGCTTCCTTGATGTCGTCGAAGCCGGCCACCGCCAGCTCGCCGGGAACGTCGATGCGCAGCTCGCGGGCCGCGCGCAGCAGGCCGATGGCCTGGTCGTCGGTGGAGCAGAAGATGGCGGGCGGGCGCCTCGGGCCCGCGAGGATCTCCAGGCCGATCCGGTAGGCGTCGTAGCGGTTGTACGGCGCCTCGAACAGCCGGCCCTCGGTGGATATCCCGGCCTCGGCCATCGCGCGCCGCCAGCCCTCGACGTGGTCGGAGACGGGGTCGCCGACGGCCGGGGTCTCGGCGGTGCCGCCGACACAGGCCACGTAGTCGTAGCCGTGTTCCAGGAGGTGGCGGACGGCGAGCTGGGCGCCGCCCAGGTCGTCGGTGGTGACGGCGACGTCGTCGATGGCCTCGGGCCGCTCGTGCAGCAGGACGACCCGGGCGTCCCAGGCGTCGATCTCGGCGGCGGCCTGGTCGTTGAGCGCGTGGCTGACGAGGATCAGGCCGGAGACCCGCATGCCGAGGAAGGCCCGCAGATAGTGGACCTCGCGCTCGGCGACGTAGTCGGTGTTGCCGACCAGGACCATCTTTCCGCGCTCGGCCGCGGCCCATTCGACCGCGTGCGCCATCTCCCCGAAGAAGGGCTGGCGCGCGTCGGGAATGATCAGGCCTATGAGGTCGGTGCGCCGCGAGGCCATCGCCTGGGCGACCCGGTCGGGGCGGTACCCCAGCTCCTTGATCGCCGCGAGGACACGCTCGCGCGTTGCCGGGGCGACCGGCCGGGGTCCGTTGTTGATGACGTAACTGACGACGGCGGTGGAAGTCCCCGCGAGCCGTGCCACATCATCCCGAGTCACCTTGGCCACGCGCGGAGTCTACGCGGATGGACCCGCCGTGGGCAGGGCGGAAGAGGGCCGCTTTCGGCTCCCCGGCGCCCCGCCCGGGCGGTTCCTACGCGTCCGCCGGGGCCTCGGCGGTGACCGGAGAGGCCGCTTCGCCGGTGATGTCGGGCTTTGACCGCTCTGCCGTGGCCTTGGCCTCCTCGGCGGCGCGGTCGGCCTTCTCGGGCGTAACGAATCGATAACCGACGTTCCGGACGGTTCCGATCAGCGACTCGTGCTCGGGGCCGAGCTTCGCCCGCAGCCGCCGTACGTGCACGTCGACCGTCCGGGTGCCGCCGAAGTAGTCGTAGCCCCAGACCTCCTGGAGCAGCTGGGCGCGCGTGAAGACGCGGCCGGGGTGCTGCGCGAGGTACTTGAGGAGCTCGAACTCCTTGAAGGTCAGGTCCAGGACCCGGCCCTTGAGCTTGGCGCTGTACGTCGCCTCGTCCACCGAGAGGTCGCCGTTGCGGATCTCCATCGGGGAGTCGTCGTTGACGATCTGCTGCCGGCCCATCGCCAGTCGCAGCCGTGCCTCGACCTCGGCCGGCCCGGCGGTGTCCAGCAGGACGTCGTCGATGCCCCAGTCGGCGGTGACGGCCGCGAGGCCGCCCTCCGTGACGACGAGGACCAGCGGGCAGCCGGGGCCCGTGGAGCGCAGCAGCTGGCACAGGCTGCGGACCTGCGGGAGGTCGCGGCGGCCGTCGACGAGGATGACGTCGGCGCCGGGGGTGTCGACGAGGGCGGGTCCCTCCGCCGGGGCGACGCGGACGTTGTGCAGCAGCAGGCCGAGGGCGGGAAGCACCTCCGTCGACGGCTGGAGGGCATTGGTCAGGAGCAGCAGAGAGCTCATCGCGCTCCACCTGCCCGGGTCGTCCTGCGTTCGTGCACGGTTCGCTCGCCCATAACGTCTGGTTCCTCCTCGGTCCCTGCGAGGACGTTTTCGGCACTGCTTCGTACTGTGCGGTTCCCGCGCCCCTGGGATCCGCCATGCGTCCGACGCCCGTACACCCGCGGTTTCCCGCTTCGTATACAACGCTTCCGAAAGCACAAAAGGACCCGGGGGCTACGCTGCCCGAGTCCTCTGCCCAGCAGAATAGCCGACATGACCCTTTCTCCGGCAGGTCGTGTGGTCCGTTCCACGGCGCGTCCGCATCCCGAGACGGGTGGCGGCGCCCGTTTGCGGACCTTTCTGTGCACGTCGGACGGGGTGCGCATCGATTCCGTATACGACCCGGGAACGGTCGTATACGACTCGAGAACACCCGTACGGGACCCTGGCGAGCCTTCTTCCTCCGACCGCCCCGCCCTCGTCGTCGCGCACGGCTTCACCGGGGACGCGGACCGGCCGCACGTGCGCCGCGTCGCGGCGGCGTTCGCGCGGTACGGGGCCGTGGTGACGTTCTCCTTCCGCGGTCACGGGGCGTCCGGCGGGCGGTCCACGGTCGGCGACCGGGAGGTGCTGGACCTCGCGGCGGCGGTCGCCTGGGCGCGCGAGCTCGGGCACGAGCGGGTGGTCACCGTCGGGTTCTCGATGGGCGGCTCGGTGGTGCTGCGGCAGGCGGCGCTGTACGGCCGGTCCGGCGGGCTGCACCCGGACGCGGTGGTGTCCGTGAGCGCGCCCGCCCGCTGGTACTACCGGGGCACCGCCCCCATGCGGCGCCTGCACTGGCTGGTCCAGCGGCCCGCGGGGCGGCTGGTGTCCCGCTACGGCCTGCGCACCCGCATCCACCACCGGGACTGGGACCCGGTCCCGCTGTCGCCGGTCGAGGCGGTGCCGCGGATCGCGCCGACGCCGCTGCTCGTGGTGCACGGCGAGCGGGACGGCTACTTCCCCGTCGACCACCCCCGGACGCTGGCCGCCGCGGCCGGCGACCACGGCGAACTCTGGCTGGAACCGGGCATGGGCCACGCCGAGCACGCGGCCGACGAGGCCCTGCTGCACCGCATCGGCGACTGGGCCGCCGCCCGGGCCGGCGAGGCGGGCTAGCCTTTCGCTGTCCGTCACCGAATCGATTGAGGATCCAGATGGCAGAGGTCACGGTGCGCTACTGGGCCGCCGCGAAGGCCGCCGCCGGGGTGGCCGAGGAGCCGTACGACGCCGCCACGCTCGCCGAGGCGCTCGACGCGGTGCGCGAGCGGCACCCCGGTGAACTGACGCGCGTGCTGCTGCGTTGCTCGTTCCTCGTCGACGGTGACCCCGTGGGCACCCGCGCGCATGAGACGGTACGGCTGGCCGACGGCGGCACGGTCGAAGTGCTCCCGCCGTTCGCAGGAGGATGAGCGACCGATGACGAACCAGCCGTACGAGGGCCCCTACGGGGGCTACGACCCGCACGGGCAGCACCAGCACCCGCAACACCAGCACCCGCAGCAGCAGTACGCGCAGGAGCCGTACACGCAGCAGTGGCAGGGCCGGACGTGGGACCCGCAGCCGCAGCCGCAGCCGCCGGCCTCCGCGGAGGAGACGGCGTACCTGCCGCAGCAGGACGCGTACGGACAGGGGCGGCACGAGCAGGCCCACGGCGTTCAGGGTCCGCATCAGCCTCAGCCCCAGCCGCAGGCCGCGTACGGGCAGGGGCACGCGCACGCCCACGGGGTCCCGCACGCCCACGGGGTCCAGCCCCAGCCGCAGGCCGCGTACGCGCAGCCGTACCCACGGCCGGCGGCGACGGAGCCCGTGTCCTCGCCCGCGACCCCGGCCGGTGGGGAGCCGGCGTTCGGCGCCGCCACCCTCGGCGGGAACACCCGCGTGACGGACGCCCAGCGGGCCCGCGCCGAGGGCCGCTCGCCGATCATCGACCCGGGCATGCAGCCCGCGGCGCTCACGGCGGTGCTGGGCCTGCTGCTGGCCGGCACCGCGGCGATCGGCACGTACGCCCTGCTGGTCCCGCTGGTGCTGCTCCAGGCGGTGACGGCGGCGGGCTGGTTCCGGCTGAACGGCATGTGGCCCGCCCGGCAGGGCATCGCGCTGGGCTTCGCGGGCGCGCTGGCCGCGGACGCGGCGCTGCTGCTGTCGGACCGCGCCCCGTCGGCGATCCTCGGCACGCTGGGCGTGTGGGTGCTGCTGGCGCTGGTGCTCCAGCTCCGCTCGCACGCGGACCCGGACGAGCGGATGTACGGCCTGATGGCGACGGTCGCCGCCGCGGCGCTGGCCATCGTGGCCGGCGGCTGGCTCGCGGCCGACGCGGACGCGGTGTCGGTCGGCGCGGTCGGGGTGGCCGTGGCCGTCCTGGCCCGGGCGCTGCCGCTGCCGACCCCCGCGTCGGTGGTCGTGGCCCTGCTCGCGGCGGCGGGAGCGGGCATCGCGGTGGGCGGCCTGACGGGCCTCGGCGCGTCCGGCGCGCTGCTGGGCGGGGGCGCGGCGGTCTGCGCCCTGATCGGCCACCGCGTCGCGGCCTACGACTACCCGTCCCGCTTCGTCCACTTCACAGCGGGCGTGGCCCTCCCCCTCGCGGCGGCGGCCCCGGCGGTGTACGTCCTGGGCCGGGCCCTGACCTGACCCGACCGGCGGCCACTGCGGGGTGCCCCCACGGGCCGCCGGCTCCGGCGAACGGCTGAAGGGACCCGCACGCACCGGCGACGGCCCGTGCGTGCGGGTCCTGTCACAGGTGATCGACAATTCCCCTGCCCCGGCCCCCGGCAGGGCTACGCTCGGCGTTCGACGGCCACCGGTCGTCACGACCGATCGTCGTCGATGACCGCCGGACCCGGGCCAGGTGGGGGACACACATGCGCGCACTGCGAATACTGCTGATCGTCGTCGTGATCCTCGGCGGGCTGTTCGTCATCGTCGACCGCGTCGCGGTGACCCTCGCCGAGGGCGAGGCGGCGGACAAGCTGCGGACCACCGAGAACCTCGCCGACACCCCGGACGTGTCCATCAAGGGCTTCCCGTTCCTCACCCAGCTCGCCGGCGGCGAGTTCGACGAGGTGGAGGTCGGCATCGAGAACTACGAGGCCGCCACCGGCAGCGGCGACGAGAAGATCCGCATCGCCGACCTCACCGCCCGCATGAAGGGCGTCGAGTTCTCCGGCGACTACAGCGCCGCGACCGCCGCCACCGCGACCGGCACCGCCACCATCGCGTACGACGAACTGCTGAAGACCGCCAAGTCCGAGCCGACCCGCGTCGCCCCGGGCGTCACCGCGAAGGTCGTGGGCCTCTCCGACGGCGGCAACGGCAAGATCAAGGTCGCGGTGGAGGCCACGCTGTTCGGCACCAAGCTCCCCGAACCGGTCTACGTGCTCAGCACCGTCAAGGTCGAGGGCGACTCCGTGCGCGTCGACGCCGACGCCCTGCCCAGGCTCGGCAGCGTCGAACTCCCGGAGTCCCGGGTCCGCTCGATCACGGACTTCGAGCAGCGCATCGACGAGCTGCCCGGCGGCATCGAGCTCGACAAGGTCGAGGCCGCGGAGAACGGCGTCGAGATCTCGGTGAAGGGTTCGAACGTCAAGCTCGCCGGGTAGCCCGTCCTCGCCGGGCAGCCCGTCGTGCGGCGGGCCGTCCTTCGCCCGGCCACCCACGCGACGTGCGCTGTCCGGTACGCGAGACGCCCCCGTCCGCCCCTCAGCTGTGACGGGCGCCGCATCGGGCCGCAGGCCTTGCGGGCACGGCCTTGAGAGGGCCCATGTCCCGCCATTCGGACGATCGCGTCTCATTATGCGACACGCCGGTGACATGCCCGCCCCACCGTCCCTACGATCGACGTCATGAAGCGACAGGCGGACCTCACGAAGCGGCGGGCAGTAGACCTGTGCCGCGTTGCCGCCATGCTCTGTCGCACCTTCTGAGCGGAAGCTCCGACTTCCGCGTCACCCCGCCCCGGACAGGGGCACCCGTGCGCCGTTCCCTGCCCGAGCGCCCGAGCGCGCACCCTCTCACTCGCACGCCCCGCCGCACCTGCCCCGGAGGAGAAAGAGCATGAGCCGCAGCGACGTCCTGGTCGATGCCGACTGGCTCCAGGAGCACCTGGACGACCCGAACATCGTCATCGTCGAGGTCGACGAGGACACGTCCGCGTACGACAAGAACCACATCAAGAACGCGGTGCGCATCGACTGGACCCAGGACCTCCAGGACCCGGTCCGCCGTGACTTCATCGACCAGGCCGGCTTCGAGAAGCTCCTGTCGGAGAAGGGCATCGCCAACGACCACACCGTGGTCCTCTACGGCGGCAACAACAACTGGTTCGCCTCGTACGCCTACTGGTACTTCAAGCTCTACGGCCACGAGAGCGTCAAGCTCCTCGACGGCGGCCGCAAGAAGTGGGAGCTGGACGCCCGCGAGCTGGTCGCCGGCGACGAGGTCCCCGAGCGCCCGAAGACCGAGTACAAGGCCAAGCCGCAGGACACCTCCATCCGCGCCTTCCGTGACGACGTCGTCGCCGCGATCGGCTCGCAGAACCTGGTCGACGTCCGGTCGCCCGACGAGTTCTCCGGCAAGCTGCTCGCCCCGGCCCACCTGCCGCAGGAGCAGTCGCAGCGCCCGGGCCACGTCCCGAGCGCCCGCAACATCCCGTGGTCGAAGAACGCCAACGACGACGGCACGTTCAAGTCGGACGAGGAGCTCAAGGCCCTCTACGCCGAGGAGAGCGTGGACCTGGCCAAGGACACCATCGCCTACTGCCGCATCGGCGAGCGCTCCGCCCTGACCTGGTTCGTGCTGCACGAGCTGCTCGGCGTGGAGAACGTCAAGAACTACGACGGCTCCTGGACCGAGTACGGCTCCCTCGTCGGCGTGCCGATCGAGCTCGGCGCCAACAAGTAACCGACCCGACCGACCTTTCCAGACCCCCTCAGGAGTACGACATGTGCGGTGCGAAGGCCGGCGGCCCGGACGCCTCGACGATCAAGCCCGGTGAGACCACGATCCAGGGTCAGGTGACCAAGGACGGCGAGCCCGTGGTGGGCTACGTCCGTCTGCTGGACTCGACCGGCGAGTTCACGGCCGAGGTGCCCACCTCGGCGACCGGACAGTTCCGCTTCTACGCGGCCGAGGGCACCTGGACCGTCCGCGCCCTCGTGCCCGGCGCCACCGCCGACCGCACGGTCGTCGCCCAGCAGGGCGGCCTGGCCGAGGTCGCCATCGCGGTCTGACCCACCCGGGACCCGAGAGGGCCGCACCCCCGCCCCGGGGTGCGGCCCTCTGGTGCGTCCGGCGGTCCGGCGTCAGCCGTTCAAGGTCAGTCGTCAGTCGTCAGGCGTCCGGATCTACGCTGGAGACATGTACGCACGGCGGCGTCACGTGTACTTCGCCATGATGGGGACCTGCCTCACGCTCTTCGTCCTGGCCTGGGGCGTCGTGCGCCTCTGGTCGATGCCGGTGGCCGTCGGCATGTGCCTGGTCGCCATGGTCATCCCGCCGCTCGCCGCGATCGTCGCCAACCGGCGCGGGCCGGAGGACCGCTGGTGGGACGACCCCTCCGGCGACCCGAAGTCCGACGAGTGGTGGGACGAGCTGGACGGCAAGCGCCGTCGCTAGGGGGTCCGCACGGGAGGTCCGTGGCGTCTCAGTACACGAGCGCCTGCGTCTCGTCGGCGAGCGCCTCCTGCACGAAGACCTGCGCGCCCGCGATCCGCACGCCCTCGATCACGTCCTTCTCCGTGATGTCCCGGCGGGCCGCGCACTGCGTGCACAGCGTCACGCGGCCCCCGGCGAGGAGCGAGTCCAGCAGGTCGGGCAGCGGCGCCGCGTGCGGCAGCTCGAACTCCGCGGCCCGCCCCGGCAGCGCGAACCAGGCGGACTCGCCCGTCAGCCAGAGGGAGACGTCCACACCGCTGGCCACGGCCACGGCCGCGACGGTGAACGCCTGGGAGCAGCGCTCGGGGGCGTCGGCCCCGGCGGTCACCTTGATCACGAGCTTCTTCGCCATGGCTGAATCGTAATCAACTTCCCCACAACCCAAGGCTTTGGCCACGGGTCTCCTGTGCGCGCATACGGAATGCGCACTTCACCGTCTGTGAACCGTCTGTGGGGGACGTTTTGGAAGCAACGGAAAAATCGGCCGACGCCCCGGACGGAGCGAGACCGTCCGAGCCCGGACCACCGGAGCCGGCGCCGTCCGAGCCCGGACCACCGCAGCCGGCCCCGCCCCGACGCCCGCGTGGCCGCACCGCCGCACTGATCGGTGCCGCCGCCGCGCTCGGCCTCGTCGCCGGAACCTGCGCGGGCTACCTGATCCAGGCCGACCGGAAGCCCACGGCGCTGCCGCCGCTGTCGCAGCCGGTGATCGAACAGTCCACGGGCAAGGCGCCCGAGCCGCTGTCGGCCGCGCAGGACCGCCGGGTCGCCACCGACGGCGATCTGCGCAAGCTGCTGCTGAAGAAGCCGCGCGGGGCCGGGCGGTCCGGCACGGCGCCGACGAGCGGCTGGATGGACATGGCGGACTACGCCGCCGTCTACACCAAGCCGGGCCTGATGTTCGACCGGCTCTCCAAGATGGAGTTCCGGCGCGCCGCCGTCACCGGCTGGCGCGAGGGCAGGACGTTCGTGCAGATCCGCCTCGTCCAGTTCCGGCAGGAGGAGGAGCGGCAGGCGGTGAACCTCGCCGACGACAACCAGTACTGGGCGACGAACGGCGACGACAACACCCTCAGCACCGACAGCTGGGCCGTGCCCGGCACACAGAACGGCTGGGCCTACGTCCACCGGCGCCCACGTTCCGAGCCCGGCTTCGTGCCGCTGTACACGGCGGAGGCGCACGCCTGGCGCGGCGACATCGCCATGGAGATCTGGGTGACGAGCACCGGGCCGGTCTCCAAGGCGAAGATCATGGACCTCGCCGAGCGGCAGATGGAGCGACTGTGAGCGACCAGCACCCCGCCCAGCCCGACCCGACGCCCGAGCCGACCCCGGGCAAGCGCCCCCGGCGCCGTGTCCGCACCGTCGCCACCTGCGCGCTCCTCGCGCTCGCCGTGCTCGGCGGCGTCGGGTACACCGCCGTGACCGTGCGGGACGCCGACCGCGACGCGGGAGCGCCCGTGTGGAAGTTCCCGAAGTCCGGGCCGGGGAAGGCCGACAAGGCGGACGACGGCGAGGGCTCCGGGCTCGCGGCCATGCTCGTGCCGTACGGCACCGACGAGTTCGTCCGCGGCCCCGACCTCGCCGAGCACGGCTCGGACGCCCATCTGGAGGGCCGGAGGGCGACCGCGATGCGCAAGGAGGCGCTGAGCGGCCTGCCCCGCACGCAGCGCCGGCAGATGGAGAAGGAGATCGACCGCCAGCGCGTCAGCGGCATCGCGATGCGCAGCTACCTCCTGCCCCGTGGCTACGGCGGCCCCGTCACCGTGGGCATGCAGCTCGCCCGAATGGAGAACAGGTCGGCCGCGCGCAACATCGCGCAGGCGCAGGGCGAGTTCCTCGACGCCCTGGACGTCCTCCGCGACGGCCCGGCGATCAAGGGCCACAAGAACGCCCACTGCTTCCTGCCGCCGAAGGGCACCGACGAGGGCCTGGAGACGATGTTCTGCACGGCGTACGTCGGAGACATCCTGGTCACGGCCATGATCGACGGCCCGGAGCCACTCGACACCGACAACGTCGCGATGCTGCTGCGCAAGCAGCTCGACCGCATCGCCGAGCCGGGGGAGGCCGTATGACCACCGAGCAGCAGCACCTGCCGGAGACGCCCGACGCCCAGGCGGCCCGACCGGCCCCGGCGGCCCCGTCCGTGCCCCCGCCCGCGTCCCCCTCCGCATCCCCGACGCCCGTCGAGCCCTCGCCCCCGGTGGCGGCCGCCGCGCCCAAGGACCGAGGTGTCCTGCGCGCCGTCCTGCGCTGGACAGCCGCCGTCGTCGTGTTCGCCGCCGTCGGCGCGTCCACGGCGTACGGCATCACGCGGATGGAGCGCACCGACGTGCCCGGGCTCGCCACCGCGTCCGACGGGCGCTGGGACTACCCCGTGCTCACCAGCCCGCCGAGGCCGGCGGGCAGCCCCGGGCCGCGGGACCCGGCGAACCCGGCCGGCACCCACCACGCCGACCTGCGCGCGCTGGTCCTGCCCGCCCCGGGGGGCGCCGAGGAGGACCGGGCGCTGCGCGGCACCGACGGCTGGCTGCCCACGAAGGAGTTCCTGAAGGAGTGGCCGGCCAAGGAGGACCGCGAGGAGTTCGCCGACGACCTCACCGAGGGCGGTCTGCGGCACGTCGCGGCGCGCGGCTGGCGTACGCCGGACGGCGTGCACACCCGCGTCTACCTGCTGCGTTTCGACACGGAGACGGCGGCCGACGACGTGTTCGGCTGGCCGGGGGACAGCCCGCGGTACGCGGTGCGCGGCACGGAGGACAGCGAACTCGACCAGGACTTCCCGCTGGAGGCCGACCTGGTGTGGGCCGAGCGCACGGTGTACGTCGAGACGAAGCCGTACGGCGCCGAACAGGTCCGGCACGCCTCCGTCCGCGTCGGCGACACGATCGCCGTGATCGTCCAGTCCCGTAAGGGCACGACCCCGGCCGTGCCGTTCCAGCAGACGGTGACGCTGCAGAGCCAGCTGCTCGGCTGATCCGCACGACCCACCTCGCACGACAGGGCCCGGCCCCGGCCGCGTAAGCTGGGGCCCGGCCCTGTGTACCGCACCCTCCGCTCATCCGAGGAGCACCCCGTGGAACTCTTCTTCGAAATCCTGCTGGTCCTGGTCGCCGTCGGCGTCCTCGCCTTCGCCGGTCTGGCCGTGAAGAAGCTGTACCAGGGCCAGCGCTGACCGAAGCCCGTACCGACGTACCCGACGAAAAGCAGCTCATGATCGAGATCCCGTCCGACCTTCACAAGGACCTCGTCCCGCTCGCCTTCCTGCTCGGCAGCTGGGCCGGCGCGGGTGTCCACGACTTCCCCGGCGCCGAGAAGTGCAACTTCGGGCAGGAGGTCACCTTCTCCCACGACGGCCGGGACTTCCTGGAGTACTCCTCGCACACCTGGGTGCTGGACAACGACGGCAACAAGGTGCGGCCGCTGGAGTCCGAGCACGGCTACTGGCGGATCGACGCCGAGCGCAAGGTCGAGGTCACCATGGTCCGCGACGACGGCGTCGTCGAGGTCTGGTACGGCGAGCTGGCCGACAAGAAGCCGCAGATCGACCTGGTCACCGACGCCGTGGCCCGCACGGCCGCGTCCCGCCCGTACACCGGGGGCAAGCGGCTCTACGGCTACGTCAAGAGCGACCTGATGTGGGTCGGCGAGAAGCAGACCCCCGAGGTCGAGCTGCGCCCCTACATGTCGGCGCACCTGAAGAAGGTCGTCACCCCGGAGGACGTCGAACGCTGGGCCAAGGCCCTCCCGGACGACATGCCCGACGACGGCATCGCCTTCTTCAAGTAGACAAGTGGACGGCGTCCCTTCTCCGAGTGGCCCTAGACTCGACGGTGTGGTGAGCACCGACTGGAAGAGTGACCTCAGGCAGCGTGGCTACCGGCTGACGCCGCAGCGCCAACTCGTGCTCGAAGCCGTGGACACCCTTGAGCACGCGACCCCCGACGACATCCTCGTGGAAGTGAGGAAGACGGCGTCGGGGGTCAACATTTCGACGGTGTACCGGACCCTGGAGCTCCTGGAGGAGCTGGGTCTCGTGTCGCACGCCCACCTCGGGCACGGCGCCCCCACGTACCACCTGGCCGACCGGCACCACCACATCCACCTCGTCTGCCGCGACTGCACGAACGTGATCGAGGCCGACCTGGACGTGGCCGCCGACTTCACCGCCAAGCTGCGCGACACGTTCGGTTTCGACACCGACATGAAGCACTTCGCGATCTTCGGCCGCTGCCGGGACTGTTCCCTGAAGGGTTCAACTACCGAGTCGTAGGCTAGGCATATGAAGAGCCCCCTGCTGACCTTGCCCGGCGCCGTCCCCGCCGAAGGCGTGGACGAAGGCGTCGCCGCCCACTACGGTGACCTGTTCCGCGAGCAGCGCGCCCTCGCCGACGGCACCGGCTTCGTGGACCTCTCGCACCGCGGCGTCGTCGCCGTCTCCGGCGAGGACCGGCTCGGCTGGCTGCACCTGCTGCTCACCCAGCACGTCAGCGAACTCCCGGCGGGGCGGGCCACCGAGGCGCTGATCCTGTCCGCGAACGGCCACATCGAGCACGCCCTGTACCTGGTCGACGACGGCACCACGACGTGGGCGCACGTCGAGCCCGGCACCCAGGAGGCGCTGATCGCGTACCTGGAGTCGATGAAGTTCTTCTACAAGGTCGAGGTCGCCGACCGCACGGCCGACTTCGCGGTCGTGCACCTCCCGGCCGGCTCCATCGCCGAGGTGCCCGAGGGCGCCGTCGTCCGCGAGACGCCGCACGGCCGTGACGTCCTGCTGCCGCGCGCCGGCCTGGAGGCCTTCGCCGAGTCGGCCGGACCGCCCGCCGGGATCCTGGCGTACGAGGCGCTGCGCGTCGAGCAGCACCGGCCGCGCCTCGGCTTCGAGACCGACCACCGCACCATCCCGCACGAGCTGGGCTGGATCGGCTCGGCGGTGCACCTGCAGAAGGGCTGCTACCGGGGCCAGGAGACCGTCGCCCGCGTCCACAACCTGGGCAAGCCGCCGCGCCGGCTGGTCTTCCTGCACCTGGACGGCAGCGAGGTCCACCTGCCGACGCCCGGCACCGAGCTGCGGCTGGCCGACGACGGCCCCGACGGCCGCAAGGTCGGCTTCGTCACCACGTCCGTGCGCCACCACGAGCTGGGCCCGGTCGCCCTCGCCCTGGTGAAGCGGAACGTGCCGGTGGACGCCCACCTCGTCGCCGGGGACACGGCGGCGGCCCAGGAGACCGTGGTCGAGCCCTGACCGGCGGGCCGCTACATCTCCAGCAGGACGGTGAACGGGCCGTCGTTCGTCAGCGACACCCGCATTTGCGCGCCGAACCGGCCCGTCGCCACCGTCGCGCCCAGCGCCCGCAGCTGCGCCACCACCTCGTCCACCAGCGGCTCGGCGACGTCGCCGGGGGCCGCCGCGTTCCAGGTGGGGCGGCGGCCCTTGCGGGCGTCGCCGTACAGCGTGAACTGGCTGATCACCAGCAGCGGGGCGTCGATGTCGCCGCACGACTTCTCGTCCGTGAGCATGCGGATCGACCACAGCTTGCGGGCGAGCTGCGCCGCCTTCTCCTTGGTGTCGTCGTGGGTGACCCCGACCAGGACGCACAGTCCCTCCCCGGTGATCTCCCCGACCGTCTCGCCGTCCACGACGACGCTCGCGCCGTCCACCCTCTGCACCACTGCACGCATACGACCATCATGCCGGGCGGCGCAGTGTGCTCTTCGGTCGGTGGATTTTTCTACTTACCCCCCCATCTGGGGCCGATCGGGGGCACTCATTCACATTGCGGCCACTTGGGATGGCACGATGCTGCACACACGCCGGTCGAGGGGACGGTAGAGGCACATGAGCACACCGAGTACGGGGCAGCCGCTGGGCATCGTCCCGTTGAACCGTGGGGGAGACGGAGCCCTGGAAGGCCTGCGGGCGCCCGCACAGCGCACCGACAGCCCGCGGCTGCCCGACGGCGGCGGTCCGGCGGCCGGCCCGCCGAGCCCGGGACGCGCCCCGGAGCACGACCTGACGCGGCTGAGCCTGCCCGAGCTGCGCACCCTGCGCCGGGACGCCCAGCGCGACGAGGCCGACCTCAGCTATGTGCGGCGGCTGCTCCAGGGGCGGATCGACATCCTGCGGGCCGAGCTGGCGCGCCGCACCCCGGTGGGCGCGGCCTCCGTCGCGGCCCCGCCGGAGGCGTCCGTCGTCGAGCGGCTCCCGGAGATCCTGACCGACGCGCCCGCCCGGCACCGCTCGTCGGCGCGGCACGTCACGCTGGGCACTCCGCAGAGCGAGGAGTACCGGCTGCTGGCCGCCGAGATGCTCGCCGAGGTCGAACTGTCGGACCTCGGCGCCCGCACCGACCCGGAACTGCGCACCGCGATGGGCCGCCTGGTGCGCTACGAACAGCAGGTGTCCCGCCGCCGCCACCTGCTCCAGCGCACGACCGACGAATGCAGCGCGGAAATCGCCCGCCGCTACCGGGAGGGCGAAGCACAGGTGGACGACCTGCTGGTGTGATCCGGCGCCCGGCACCGGGCGGGCGGGCACGGCTGGGCGCGGAAGTGTCCGGCGGGCCGGGCGCCTCCGCGTGTGGTGCGGAGGCGGCCGGTGGCCAGGGCTCGGCCAGGTGGAAAACCCCGCGACACCCCCGCCCGGGCCGACCTACCGTGGCCGCATGAGCCGCAGTGACGACATCGACGTACGACCGATCGGTGAGGCCGAGTTCGCGGACTGGCATCGCGCGCTGAACACCGGGTTCCTGCGTGAGCCGACTTCGTCGGAGGAGTTCCTGCCGGCCCGGCGGGAGCAGTTCGTGCCGGGGCGGTTGCTCGGCGCCTTCGACCGGGGGCGCTGTGTCGCGACGTTCCGGTCCTTCGCGCAGGAGCTCACCGCGGTCGGCGGCGCGCCCGTGCCGGCCGACGCCGTCTCGAACGTCACCGTCAGCCCCACCCACCGCCGCCGGGGCCTGCTCGGCCGCATGATGGCGGCCGACCTCGCGGCCGCGAGGGACCGCGGCGACGTCGTCGCGACGCTGATCGCCGCCGAGTACCCGATCTACGGGCGGTACGGCTTCGGCCCCGCGACCTGGGCGGCCGAGTGGACCGTCGACGTGCCGCGGGCGGGCCTCGACCCGCGCTGGGCGGGGCCGGGGGACGGCGGCCGTGTCGACCTGGTGGACGGCGAGGACGTCCGCAAGCTGGGGCCCGAGCTGCACGAGCGGCTGCGCCGCGGGCGGCCGGGTGTCGTGAGCCGGGACGACCTGTGGTGGCGCGTCACCACAGGAGCCGTCCGCTTCGGCTCGTCGTGGACCGACCCCTTCTACGCCGTGTACCGCGCGCCGGACGGCACGGTCGAGGGCATGGTGTCGTACGAGGCGGACGGCAAGTGGGGCGACGCCAAGCAGCCGCTGAACACGGTGTCGGTGAACTGGCTGATCGGCGTGAGCACGGACGCGGAGCGCGCGCTGTGGCACTTCCTGTGCTCGATCGACTGGGTCACGAGCGTGAAGAGCGGCTGGCGCGCCCCCGACGACCTGCTGCCCCTCTTCCTGCCGGACCCGCGTGCGGCCAGGATCACCACGCAGGCCGACTGGCTGTGGGTGCGCATCCTGGACGTCGTACGGGCGCTGGAGGCGCGGACGTACGACAGCGAGGGCTCACTCGTGCTGGAGGTCGTGGACGACCGGGACGGCGGCGTGGCCGGCGGGCGTTGGCGGCTGGACGCGGCGCCGGACGGGGCGTCCTGCACGCCGACCGGCGAGAGCGCGGAACTCACCCTGGACGTCGCCGACTTGGCGTCGCTCTGGCTCGGTGACGAGTCGGCGGTGCGGCTCGCGGCGCTGGGCAGGGTGCGGGAAGAACGAGCGGGCGCCGCCCGTACGGCCGACGCCCTGCTGCGTACGTCCAGGCGTCCGTGGTGCCCGGACATCTTCTGAGTCTCCTTCCTGCCATGGGCCGACCGGGCTCCCGGCTCCCCTCCGGAAGGGAGCCCGACATCGTCCCCCTGGCCGCCCCGCGCACCGGCCAACACCCGTGAGCTGTGACCATGTCGCGCGAGTTGGCAGCCAACTTCTCTGTACTTATCTCCGTTGGGATCCGCCCCATAACCACCTTCGTCCGAACTGCCCAAAGATGGCGGGAAGTTGTACCGTGGAAAGGTGGACCCGGAACACGCCTCCGTCACTGGACGGAAGAGGTCACAGCGGTCACAGCACACCTCGCTCGAAGTGGCCGAGGAGCTGCGCGCCCGGATCAGGTCCGGGGTGTTGCGCGCGGGGCAGCGCATGCCCACTCAGGCGCAACTGGCCGATGAGTTCGGTGTGGAGCGCGGCGCCGTGCGCCAGGCGCTGCGCCGGCTCCAGGAGGAGCGGTTGCTCACCGACGCCTCCAGGGGCCGCCCCGCGCGGGTCGCGCACCACCCCGTACCCGCTCCGACCGGCCCGGAAGCGCCGCCGCTGCCGACGATGGTCGCCCTCGGCCCGCGTATCGCCGAGGCCTTCGCCGCCCCGCACGTCGAGATCGACGCCCTCTGCCTGACCTCCGCCTCCCTCAATCTCGCCCTCGGCGAGCCGCTGCGCCGCATTCGCGCCGGACAGCTGAATCCGGCCAAGATCGACGTACGGGTGCTGCTGCCGAGCCGGAACATCGACCTGGCCTTCCCGGTCCCGGTGGAGCGGCAGGGCGACGACGACGTGGTCCACGACCGCTGGGTGACGCACCGCAACGCGCAGGTCAGGGTCCTGCGGCACAATCTGCTGGCGCTGCGCGCCCTGCACGGCATCGACGCACGCGTCTCCTTGCGCGCCCTGCCGTTCACGCCGCCGGTGAAGCTCTACCTGCTCAACGGCACGGAGGCGCTGTTCGCGTACTACACGCTGCGGCGCCGCGAGGAGGAGATCGACCACGAGCCCCTGGAGATGTACGACGCCGAGGGCACCCGGTCGACGCTGTTCGCCTTCGAGCAGGGCGCCGGCCGGCGGGACACGACGTTCGTGGAGCAGTCCCACCTGTGGTTCAACGCGCTGTGGGAGACGATCAGTTCGGAGCTGGTGCCCACGGCCTGACGTTCACAGGGCGGGCCCCGACAGCAGCAGGGCGAGCAGGACGGCCCCGATGGAGCTCATGGTCGGGCTGTTGGCCTTGAGGCCCACGGTGAGCAGGAGAAGGCCGACGACGCCGGTGGCGCCGAACTTCCACTGGACGAGCTGCTCGAAGCCGATGACGAACACGGCGGAGAGGAGGGCGAGGGCAGGCATGTGGTTCCCCCTTCTGGCGTCGGCCGGACTCCGGAAGCAAAACTTCCGCCAACTTTGGGCAAGTGAGCCAAGTTGGTAACCAACTCTTATTAAGTTGTCCCCACTTGGTGGTAAGTCATAAACAACTTCCAAGCAACTCCCCTGAGATGGGTTGGAGTTGTAGCGTTTGGTCGTGACCCAGGAGAACGTGGCAGTGAACGGCAGCGACAAGCTCACGCCCCAGGAGATCGCCGGCGTCCTGCGCGAGCGCATCCGCGTCGGTGAGCTCAGGGCGGGCGACCGCCTGCCCACCCAGGCGGAACTCGCCGAGGAGTTCGGCGTGGAGCGCGGTGCCGTCCGCCAGGCGCTGCGGGCCCTCCACGAGGACGGCCTGCTCAGCAACGTCAGCAAGGGCAGCCCGCCGCGCGTCGCCACACCCGGCCCGGCCCGCCACGACCCGCAGCCGACCATGGTGGCCATAGCGCCCCGCCTCGCCGAGGCGTTCCGGGTGCCGCGCGTCCGCATCGACGCGGCCTGCCTCACGGCCGAGACGCTGATGCTGGGGCTCGGCGAGCCGCTGCGCCTCATACACGAGGGCCGGATCCGCCCCGAGTCGATCGACGTCCGCATCCTGCTGCCGTCCCGCGACATCAACCTGGCCTTCCCCATCTCGGTGGGGCCGCACGGCGCCGACGACCCGGTCCACCAGCGCTGGCTCCAGCAGCGCAACGCCCAGGGCCACGTCCTGCGCCACAACCTGCGCTCGCTGCGCCACTCGCACGGCATCGACGTGCGGGTCACCTTCCGCGCCCTGCCGTTCACGCCGCCGGTGAAGCTCTACCTGCTCAACGGCACGGAGGCGCTGATGGCGTACTACATGGTCGCCCGCCGCGAGGAGGCCTCCGAGACCGGGACGCTGGACATGTACGACGTCCTGGGCACCGAGTCGCTGCTGTTCTCCTTCGAGGCGGCGGCCGGGGCGCGGGACGCGTCGTTCGTGGCGGAATCCCAGAAGTGGTTCGACGCCCTCTGGGAAACCATCACCACTGACCTGACACTCTCCTAGTGACTTCTGATACGACGCAGACTGATCCGGTGGCAGCGCGGGCGGCCCGGGCCGAACCCGCTCCCGACGGGCTCCGGGACCTCGCCCTGCGGGCCCGCGTCGTGCTCTGGGACTTCGACGGGCCGATCTGCCGGCTGTTCGCCGGGCACTCGGCGGAGCGCGTGGCGTGCGACCTGGTGGAGTGGCTGGAGGGGCGGGGCCTGCACGGCCTGCTGACCGACACCGAACGCGAATCCCTCGACCCGCACGTCGTGCTGCGCGCCGTGGACCGCCGGCACCCGGGCAGCGACCTCGTGGCCGAGCTGGAGGAGCGCCTCACCCAGGAGGAACTGCGGGCGGCGGTCTCGGCGATGCCCACCGCCTACGCCGACCCGCTGATCCGCACCTGGACGGCGGTCGGCTCCCGCATGGCCGTCACCACGAACAACTCGCCGCGCGTGGTGCGCACCTACCTCGACGGCCGGGGCCTGGCCGACTGCTTCCGCCCCCACGTCTACGGCCGCACCGAGGAACTCCACCACCTCAAGCCCGACCCGTACTGCCTCAGCCGCGCCCTGAACGCGATGGGCGCAGCCCCCGCCGCCGCGCTGATGATCGGCGACACCCCCTCGGACCACGAGGCCGCACGGCGCGCGGGGGTGCCGTTCCTGGGCTACGCGCGTAACGAACGCAAGGCCGCACTGCTGAGACAGGCCGGGGCCGAGTGGGTGGTGCGCTCACTGGAGCCGCTGCTGCGGGCGGTGCGCGGCTGACGACGGCTCAACAGCCCCGTGCCCACCGTGCTGTAGCATGCCCGCACCACCTGGGCGATCGCCCGGTTTGCGCCATGTCAAGGGGCCCGAGAGCCACACTCGAACGGGCTCACGTACATCTCACGCGCGAGGGTGCACCCACCCGCCGCGGCCGTCACGGCGTGTCCGCCGCCATGCGCGACGCCGCCCGCGCGCCTACCGTTCTGCCATACGTCCCAACTCACCCCGGAGCGGCCCGTGGGCGCACCTCCTCTTCCCCGGTCCTTTCGCGGGAAGCGCGCCACGCACGACGCCCTCCGGGAGTTCGTGGACACCGTCCTGCCGCGCGGCGCGAGCGGCGGCCACGACGGCCGGCTGCACGTCGTCGGGCTCACCGGACCCGTGGCCCGGCTGCTCGGCCGGGAGCCCGGGACGGCCGTGACCGTACGGCTCCGGCGCACCGGGGTGCTGCCTGCCGGCGTCAGGACCTGGCACGACGAGCCGGCGGTCCTGCGCGCGGTCCGGGAGGTCCTGCCGCACGTGCCGGAATGCCTCGCCGACCGGGAGGACTTCGCCGTCCACGGCTGCGTGGACGGCGTCCCGCTCTCCGGCGTCCGCGGCGACGGCAGGCCCCTGGACGCCCTGCTCGTCGGCGCGCTGGCCGACCTGTTCGCGCGGCTGGCCCGGGTGCGGCGGGCGGCGCTGCCCCCGCTGCCCGCCGGCCGCACGCGCAACGACACCGACAGCCGGGAGTTCCTGCGGACCGTGGCGGGCCTCGCCGCCCGGCAGGTCGGCGCGCCGGAATGGGCGGCCTTCGGTGGGCTGTTCGCCGCCCTCGGCATCCCGGACGACGCACTGCCGGGCCTGGCCGAACGCGTCCCCGCGATGACCCGCAGACCGTACGGCCTGCTCCACACCGACCTGCGCCGGGACAACGTGTTCGTGTCCTACGACGGTGTCCCGCCGCTCGTCTGCGTCGGCTGGGAGTTCGCCGGCTACGGCGACCCCCTGCACGACCTGGCCACACACCTGGTCCGCATGAAGTACCCGCCGGGCCAGTGGACCCAGGTCGTCGAGGCGTGGGAGAGGGCCGTACGGGCGGTCCGCCCGGCCGCGGTCGCGGGGCTCGGCAGGGACCTGGACCACTACGTCGCCCTCGAACGGGCGCGGTCCGTGTACCCGGCGGTCATGCGGGCGGCGCGGTCGCTGGAGGAGTCGTTCACCCAGCAGCGGCTCGACGACGCCACCGCCGAGGTGCGCCGCTGCCTGGAGGAGGCCGCCGAACCGCTGCGGCTCAGGAACGTGCCGGGCGACGGCGAGATCGAGCGGACCCTGTTCCGGTGGCTGGCCTCCCGCCCCCCGGCGGAGCGCGGCGGCCGCCGCCCGGTGACGCGGACCCTGGTGTGGGAGCCGGACCGGCGCGTGCCGGAGCACCCCGAGTTCCCCGCCCGTCTCGTGCGGGAGGCGTTGGTCGCGGAGGGCGCCGCGCCCGCGTCCCGGGTGTTCAAGGGGGCGGCGCACCTCAACACCGTCGTCCGCGTGCCCGGCTTCGCGACCCCCGTGGTCGTACGCCGGGAACTCCCGGACGTGTGCCGCCGCGAGCGCAGCTTCCTCAGTGAGCACGCCGTGCTGCGCGCCATCGAGCAGGCCGGCGTCGAGGTCGCTGCGCCGCGGGTGCTCGCGCTGGGCGAGAGCCGCCCGAGCGACCGTTTCGCCGTCCACACGTACGTCGGCCCGGACGCCGACCGCCCGCCCCACCACCCCGTGCACGGCCTGCTGCCGCACGAGGCGGACCGGCTCGTCGACCAGCTGTGCGCCCTGCGGCACGTCGACTACAAGCAGGTCGACCCGACGGCCGGCGAGGGCGGCTTCCACCGCTGGCTGTGCGACCAACTCGTGTCGCTGGTGCGGGAACTGCCGAAGGAGTCCCAGCAGGTGGCCCGGCTGCTGGGCCTGCCGGACGCCGACCGCCTCGGCCAGATCCTGGCCCGCCGGCGGGTGACCCACCGGGAACCCTCGCTGCTGCACGGCGACCTGAACCCCTGGAACCTGGTGCGCCGGGACGACGACCTGGCGCTCACCGTCATCGACTGGGAGATGGCGCTGGTCGGCGACCCCCTCTACGACCTCGTCCGCCACATGCACCTCACGCCGACCCGGCCGGAGATCCGCGACCGCATGTTCCGCCGCTGGGAACGCCTGCTGCCGGCGGCGTACACGCGCGGCTGGCGCGAGGACTGGCGGGTCTACGGCCGGCTGGAGATCGTCAGGTCCGCGTATGTCGACCTCGACCGCATCGTCACCGGCACCGGCCTGGACGCCCCCAACGTCCGCCGGGCCGTCGACTCCTACCCGGTCACCCTGGCCGTCGCCACGGGCTCGCTGGGCCTGCCGGTCCGCACCACGGCGAACCCGTACCTGGCCCGCGCCCTGGCGTAGCCGCCTCGCGCCGTCGCCGCGCGGGCCGGGCGGCCGTCGCGCGGTGCGTAGGCTCGCCGTATGGCTGAGATCGGGCTGCGTGAGCGCAAGAAGCGTCGGATGTACCAGGTCGTGTCGGACGTCGCCGTGCGGCTGTTCCTGGAGAAGGGGTTCGACGCGGTGTCGGTCGCCGAGATCGCCGCCGCGGCCGAGATCTCGAAGCCGACGCTGTTCCGGTACTTCCCGGCCAAGGAGGACCTCGTCCTGTACCGGATCGCCGATCACGAGCGGGAGGCGGCGCGGGTGGCGGCCGAGGGGCCGACGCCGCTCGGCGCGCTGCGGGCGCACTTCCTCGCCGGCCTGGAGCGCCACGACCCGGTGACCGGGCTGAACGACGACCCGGAGGTGCTCGCCTTCCACTCCCTGCTGTACGGCACCCCGGCGCTGGTGGCCCGGCTCCACGGCCACCAGGAGCGCGCGGAGGCCGCGCTCGCCGACGTCCTCGGCGGCGACCTGGACGCCCGGCTGGCCGCCGGGCAGATCGTCGCCGTGCAGCGGGTCCTCGCCATGGAGAACTGGCGGCGGATCGCCACGGGGGAGCGCGCGGCCGACGTACACGGGGACGCCGTGGCGGCGGCGGAGCGGGCGTTCGACGTGCTGGCGCGGGGGCTGCCGCGGCTGGCTGCGTGATCCGTCGGCGAGATTCCGAGGAGCGGTACAGGAAATCGCTCGGTCACGCCTTTTCGGGTGCGCCGAGCCTTCCGCCCGACGCGCACCGGACAGATCCTGTACCTGATGCTCCTCTTCCTCGACGTCGACGGAACGCTCATCCCGTTCGGTTCGCCCCACCCGTACCCCCGGTACGACGCCCGCGCCCCCGGCGCCGTACCGGATGACGACGGCCACCCGCTGCTGGCCCGGATCGACCCCGCCCTCGGCCCCCGCCTCGCCGCGCTGGGTTGCGCCCTCGTGTGGGCCACGACCTGGGGCGACGACGCGAACGCCCTCGTCGCGCCCAGGCTCGGCCTGCCGCCGCTGCCGGTCATGGAGTGGGCCGAGGCCGCCCACGACGTGGCGGACGGGGTGGCCGACCCGGGCGGCCCGCACTGGAAGACCCACCCCCTCGTCGACTGGGCCGCAGGCCGCCCCTTCGTCTGGCTGGACGACGAGATCACCGACGCCGACCGCGCCTGGGTCGCCGCCCACCACCCGGCCCCGGCGCTCCTGCACCGCGTGGACGCCCGCACCGGCATCACCGACACGGACCTCACGGCGCTGTCGGACTGGATCGAGGGACTCGTCACAGAGGACTGATCGACCCGAACCCGTCGGCGCGGACTCACACGACGGCGAAAGGCACGGCGACATCCATGACGTGCTCGTCCGGCCCGGCGTGGGACCAGTTCGGGTAGTAGATCTCGCGGGCGGAGGCGCTCGGCCGCAGCCCCCGCCCGTGCAGCCACGTGGCGAGCGCGTCGAAGGCGCCCGCCACCGTCGCGTACGCCCCCTGCGCCTTGCGGAGTTCGGTGTACGCCTGCCGGTGCGCCGGCTCCACCCGCAGCCCGACGCGGCCGGCGGGCTCGACGGGGCGGTCCGTCGGCACGCACACCTGGACCGGCCCGTCGCCGTCCTCGTCGACCAGCCCGTGGTACACGGCGAACACCGGCCCGGCGGGCGAACCGCCGCCCGCGCGCAGATGCCCGAACAACTCCTCGGTGGCCGCCCGGAGGAACTCCGGCAGGCCGCCTGCCGTCACATGCCCTTCCACGAAGACGACCCGCTGCTCACCGGTCTCCCGCTCCTCGATCAGGTACGTGTCCGTCGTCCGCCCCCGCAGCGCGTCCTGGACCTGCGTCACCAGCGGCCGGCGCGCCCGGTGCTCGCGGTCGTGGGTGCGCCAGTAGTCGCCGACCAGCTCCGCGGCGCGCTCGCCGTCGGCCGACAGGACGGTCCCGATGAGCCCCAGCGGCATGCCGACGGCCCGCAGCAGGGTGATCAGCCGGGCCTGCCGGAGCTGGGCCGGGCGGTAGTGGCGTACTCGGGTGTGCGGATCGACGTGGGCGGGCTCCAGCAGCCCCTTGTCCGCGTAGAGGCGAAGCGCCTTGTGGCTGAGCCGGCTGAGGGCGGCGAACTCCCCGATGACCATCAGTTCTGGCATAGGCCCATCGTGAGCCCTGTCCTCGGGGAAGCGACCACCACGCCCGCGGCGGACGACGCAGGTTCGGCCGCATGGCCGACGCGTGCTGCGACGCTCCCCGGCTCGCGGCGCCCGAGGAGTCACTCAGCGCGCCGCCGCGTCGGCGAGGATCGAGCGCAGACGTGCGCGGCACTCGGTGACGAAGGCGGGGAAGGTGCGCCAGTAGTACGAGATTCCGCTGACGCCCACCGCGACGGCCCAGGCACGGGCACGGGTCCAGGTCGCGTCGTCCAGGTCCAGGGCGTCCCAGTAGGCCTGCCGGGCCTGCGGCGGAAAGTCCCAGAGCGTGGCGTGCTCGGCGTCGGGAAGGCCGACCGAGAGCCCGCCGAAGTCGATCACCGCGTGCAGCCTGCCTTCGCGGACCAGGAGGTTGGTCGGCTTCAGGTCGCCGTGGAGCCATACGTGAGGCCCGGAGGGCTCGGGCAGTTCGAGCGCGGCTCGCCACAACTCTTCCAGGGCGTCGACGTCGACCTCGGAACCCACGGTGGTGCGGCAGTCGTCGAGGCACCCGCTGATCCACTCGTCGCACGGCGCCAGGCTTCCGCCGCGGTACCAGGCGAGGCCGTCGGTGCGCGTCGCGCCCATGAGGTCGACGCGGTGGAGCTCCCGCACCAGCGCCGCCAGGTCGGCTCCGAAGGCGGCCCAGTCCCGGACGGTGTCAGGGCCGGCCTCGTCGCCGTCGATCCAGCGGTGGACCGACCAGGCCAGCGGGAAGACGCCGGTGGGCGTCCCGGCGTGGACGGGCTCGGGAATCGGACGGGACAGGTGCGGAGCCAGGCGAGGCAGCCACTGCTGTTCCTTCCGCACGGACCGCTCGTTGTCGGCGGTTCGCGGAAGTCGCACGAGCAGGTCGTCGCCCAGCCGGTACATGGTGTTGTCCGTACCCGCGCCCGCTGGCGCCAGCGGCAAGGCGGCCCACTCCGGGCACTGCGCCTCCAGCAGCGACCGGACCAGCGCCTCGTCGACCGGGATCTCATTCTCGTGAAGCGTCACGCCGGAAGTCTCATCGCCGGGTCGCACGTGAGGCCAGTGACTTTCCGTGTGGCGCACTATTGCAAGCGGCTGCTTGCAATAGTTAGCGCGGTGGGGCATGGTGGAGGCATGGCATCGCTCAACGTCGGCAATCTCGGTGAGTACCTGCGCGAGCAGCGGCGCAACGCGCAGCTGTCGCTGCGGCAGCTCGCCGACGCCGCCGGGGTGTCCAACCCCTACCTGAGCCAGATCGAGCGCGGGCTGCGCAAGCCCAGCGCGGAGGTGCTCCAGCAGGTCGCCAAGGCCCTGCGCATCTCCGCCGAGACGCTGTACGTGCGCGCCGGCATCCTCGACGCCGAGCGCGACCGGGACGAGGTGGAGACGCGCGCCGCCCTCCTGGCCGACCCGACGCTCACCGAGCGGCAGAAGCAGGTGCTGCTCCAGATCTACGAGTCCTTCCGCAAGGAGAACGGCTTCGGGGCCGACGACACCGCCGACCCCGCCGAGCCTGCTCAGGACCAGGACACCGCGGCCGACGACAGCGCCGTACGCGGCCCCCGCACGGCCGGCGGCAGCGACGCCGCCCCGCGGCAGCAGGCCGGGAACACCCGCCCGGCCGACGGATCGCGGGACCCGAAAACCCTCAGCTGAAAGCGACCCGGGAGGAACTTCCCATGGCCATCACCGACGACCTGCGCAAGACCCTCAGCGACCCCACCCCCCTCTACTTCGCGGCCGGCACCGCCGACCTCGCCCTGCAGCAGGCCAAGAAGGTGCCGGCCCTGGTCGAGCAGCTGCGCGCCGAGGCGCCGGCCCGCATCGACGCCGTCCGCGGCACCGACCCGAAGGTCGTCCAGGAGAAGGCCACCGCCCGCGTCAAGGAGACGCAGGAGACCCTCCAGGCCAAGGTCAACGAGCTCATCGGCTCCTTCGACACCGACCTGAAGAAGCTCGGCGAGACCGCCCAGGACTTCGCGCTGCGCGGCGTGGGCGTGGCCGCCGAGTACGCCGTCAAGGCCCGGGAGACCTACGAGAAGGTCGCCGAGCACGGCGAGCAGGCCGTGAAGACCTGGCGCGGCGAGGCCGCCGAGGAGATCGAGGAGCTCGCCGTGGCCGTCGAGCCGGACCCCGAGCCGGTCACGGTCACCGAGGACACGTCCGGCGCCAAGCCCGCCCCGGCCGCGGCGAAGAGGACGAGCACCGCCAAGAAGCCCGCGCCCCGCAAGACGACGGCGAAGAAGACCACGCCGCCCGCCAAGTAGAGCGCGGCCCTGAGCAGCAACCCCGGCGCCCACGGGTGCCAGGGCGCACGTATCGGACATGGCCGGGCACTCTCGTGGTGCCCGGCCCGTTCCTTGGGTAGCGGGGCTGCGGTTGCGGGTACGGTGACCGCGTAATGACGAGCCGAATCGGGTGGTGGACGTTGTGCTGATGCAGGGGTTCGCGGGGTTCTTGTGGCTGCTGAGCGTCGCCCTGATCCTTTTCAGCGGCTTCGCGCTGATCGACGCCGCGACGCGCCGTGAGGACGCCTACCGCGCGGCGGACAAGAAGACCAAGCCGTTCTGGCTGATCATCCTCGGGCTCGCCTTCGTGGTGAACCTCATCTTCAACATCCTGTCGTTCCTGCCGATCATCGGCCTCATCGCGACGATCGTGTACATGGTCGACGTACGGCCCGCCCTGCGCGGCCTGCCCGGCGGTGGCCGCAGCAATCGCGGCTCCAGCAGCGACGGCCCGTACGGCCCGTGGAACGGCAACCGCTGAGTCACGTCTCCCGCCCGCTCCGGCGGACCCTGCTGCCCCGCGCGCGCCCGCTTCGGGTCCACCCCCGGGGGATCGTGCCGCCCCGCCCCAGGCCGACTTCGGGCACGCCCCGGAGGGACCGTGTCGCCCCGCCCCGCCGAGCCCCGCGCCCGCTTCGGGCACGTCCTCGGAGGGCCGGCTCACCGCCGGCCTTCCTACGGCACCCGGTCCAGCAGCAGTACCGCCACGTCGTCCGTCAGCTCGCCCCCGTTGAGGTCGCGCACCTCCGTGACCGCGGCCTGCAGCAGCTGTTCCCCGCGCAGGCCCTCGGCCAGCTGGCGGCGGACCATCTCCACCATGCCGTCCTGCCCGAGCCGCTCCCGGCCCGCGCCGACGCGGCCCTCGATCAGGCCGTCGGTGTAGAGCATCAGGCTCCACTCGGGGCCCAGCTCCACCTGCATGCGCGGCCAGCGCGCCCCCGGCAGCAGACCGAGCGCCGGGCCGTTGAAGTCGTACGGCAGCAGCCGCGCGGGCCGGCCCGGTGAGGTGACCAGGGGCGAGGGGTGGCCCGCCAGGCACAGGCCGGCGCGGCGGCCGTCCGGCGCGATGTCCACCGTGCACAGCGTCGCGAAGATCTCGTCGTCGGCGCGCTCGTGCTCCAGCACCTGCTGCAACGTGTTGAGCAGCTCGTCCCCGCACAGTCCCGCCAGCGTCAGCGCCCGCCACGCGATGCGCAGCTCCACACCGAGCGCCGCCTCGTCCGGGCCGTGCCCGCAGACGTCACCGATCATGGCGTGCACCGTGCCGTCGGGGGTGCGGACGACGTCGTAGAAGTCGCCGCCGAGCAGCGCGCGCGAGCGGCCGGGGCGGTAGCGGGCGGCGAACCGCAGCGAGGAGCCCTCCAGCAGCGGCGTCGGCAGCAGGCCGCGTTCGAGGCGGGCGTTCTCCTGGGCGCGCAGCTTGCCCTCGGCGAGGCGCCGCTCGGCCGAGTCGGAACGTTTCCTCTCGACGGCGTACCGGATGGCACGGCTCAGCAGCCGGCTGTCCAGCTCGTCGCGGAAGAGATAGTCCTGGGCGCCCACCCGGACCGCCTCGGCGCCGCGCTCGGCGTCGCCCGACGCGGTCAGTGCCAGCACGGCGTGCCGGGGCGCGATCTCCAGCACGTGCTTGAGCACCGCCAGCTCGTCCTCCGCGTCCGAGACCCGGCCGGGCCCGGGCAGCGCCAGGTCCAGCAGGATGCAGTGGACGTCGTCGGTCAGCAGCCGCTCGGCCTCGGTGAGGTTGCGGGCGGTGCGGATCCGGATCGGCTTGCCGGCCTGGTCGAGCAGGTCGGGCACGATCGGTGAGCCCGCCGGATCGTCCTCGATCAGCAGCAGGGTCAGATTCGTGTGGGCGGCGTTCTCGACGGCTTCGTCCTTGCGCGGGGCCTCTGGGGTGTTGCTCGTGGAGGGGCCGCCGCCTGAGGACGCGGCCGGCGCCTGACCACTCTCCACGGCCGGGATCGCTCTCTGCCGCGGTACGGGTACGGGCATTGTCCTGGGTTCCTTCCCTCCCCCCGAGGGCACGGCGGGGACGAGGGACCTCGACCCACCGACGGGGACCATAGCGGTTGTCGGCGCCGCAACGGAATGGTGCACGGCACCCCGCTGGGCCGTTCGCCGCTGTCATATGCCGCGTTACGTACCGCAGTTGGACAGGCCGACAGTGCGCCGCCAATGACGAACGTCACGTCCTCGCCCCGATTGCGGGCGACTCGGCGTGGGATGGGTCACGTGGCCCAGATCACGCCGGATCACGCCAGATCACGCCGGATCAGGACGGATCAGCAGGATCGGCCGGGATCGCACCGGATGGTGTCGTTCGAACCGGTGTGCACCGCAAGGGAAGTGGCCCGCGACACACCGGCGGGTGAGCCCGGTTCGCCTGCCGCCCTCAGTCCGCGTCCGGCCGGACCACACCGAGGATCGGCATCGAGCCGGCCCCCGCGATCGTCACCGTCCGCCCCGGGCGCGGGGCGTGCACGATCGAGCCGTCGCCGACGTACATCCCCACGTGGCTCGCGTCGGCGTTGTAGATGATGAGGTCGCCGGGGCGCATGTCCTCGATGGCGACGCGCCTGAGCTGCCGCCACTGCTCCTGCGACGTCCGCGGGATGGTCACCCCGGCCTTCTGCCACGCCCGGGACGTCAGCCCGGAGCAGTCGTAGCTGCCCGGACCCTCGGCGCCCCACTCGTACGGCAGGCCGATCTGCTCGGTGGCGAACTCGACGGCCTTCCGGCCCCGCTCGGACGCCTCGCCGCGGATCTCGTCGAGGATGCCCGAGTCCAGCCAGGCGTTCTGCGCCTTGCGGGCCGCCGCGCGCTCCAGCTCCGCGAGGCGCTCGATCTCCTCCTTCTCCAGCTCGGACTCGAGCTTCTCGGCCGCCGCGATCTGCTTCTCGATGCGCTTCTGGGCCGAGGCCTTGGCCTTGCGGTTCGCCTCCAGCTTCTTCCACTGGGCGGTGGCGTCCCGCTCGTACTGCTCCAAGTCCTCCTTGGCGCGGGCGGTTTCGCGGATCAGGCCCTTGGTCGCGCGCTGGCCCTGCATCAGGCGGCCGGTGCCGTCGAGGAACTGGGACGGGTTCTCGCTCAGCATGAGGTGCGCCTCGGGCGGCAGTCCGCCACCGCGGTACTGGGCGGCGGCCGCGGCGCCGGCGCGCTTCTTCAGATCGTCCAGCTCGGCCCGCACCTTCGCGATTCTCCGGGCCAGCTCGACGAGTTCGTCGTTCTGCCTGCGGGCCTTCTCCTCTGCGGCGTTGTACACGTCGGTGGCGACGGCCGCGTCGTGGTACAGCGTCGCCAGCCGCTTGCGTACGGCCTCCAGGTCCTTGCCCGCGCTGCCGGGGTCGCCTGGGTTGCCGGTGCTTCCGGAGCCGCCCGGGGCGGTACTCGGCGCCGCGGTCGGCGTGGGTGACGGTTCGGGGGCGGTCGCGCTCGCGAACGCCGTGCCGGGGGCCGCCAGTACGGTGACCGCGCACACGACGGCCACAGCCGCCGTGATCAGGCCGCGCTTGCCCGCGCCGCGCTTGCCCGCTCCCATACCTCTGCCCCCTGCCCCGAACTGATTAACCGTCAGTAACTTGTGGTCGCCGGGGGGATCGTGCCATGTCGGCGCGCAAAGCGACAGAGGTCGTGCCTCCGCGGCCCTTCCGTACCGTTTCCCTCTATCCCCGCCCCGGCATGACGATCTCCCCGCCTTTGTGACGAACGACTCACACGGATCGTTCCCGGCGGGGCGTCTCAGGGGCGCGGCGCCAACGCCGCCCAGCGCACGGTGACTTCACCCTGCCGCCATCGCACCGGACCGTCCGTCACCGGCCAGTCCGCCGTCAGGTCCCGCACCGCGCGGATCCAGCGCTGCCGGGCGCCGTACGAGGCGTAGGGCGCGGCGGCGGCCCAGGCGCGGTCGAAGTCGCGCAGGAAGGCGTGCACGGGCTCGCCGGGGACGTTGCGGTGGATGAGGGCCTTCGGGAGCCGTTCGGCGAGGTCGGAGGGGTGGTCGAGGGAGCCGAGCCGGGTCGCGAAGGTGACCGTGCGCGGCCCTTCGGGCCCGAGCGCGACCCACACGTGCCGGCGTCCGATCTCGTCGCAGGTGCCCTCCACGAGCAGCCCGCCCGTCGTGCCCGCCGCCGGATCGGCCGGCGCGAGCCGCGCGCAGAGCCGCTCCCACACGCCGGCGACCTCGGCCTCGTCGTACTGGCGCAGCACGTTCGCGGCGCGGATCAGCTCGGGGCGGCGGGGGAGGGGGATCTCGAAGCCGCCGTGCCGGAAGGACAGGCCCTCGCGCTCGTACGGCAGGGCCGCCGCGACCCGCGCCGGGTCGATCTCGACGCCGACCACGCGCGCGCGTGGCGCCGCCGTGCGCAGCCGGGCGAGCAGTTCGACGGCGGTCCAGGGAGCGGCGCCGTAGCCGAGGTCGACGGCGACCGGATCGGCGGCGCGGCGCAGTTCGGCGCCGTGCGCGGCGGCGATCCAGCGGTCCATGCGGCGCAGCCGGTTGGGGTTGGTCGTCCCGCGTGTCACCGTTCCCACGGGGCGGGCGGCGGCGCGGGATGTCATGCGTACGAGGGTATGCGGCGGTGTGTGCGGCGGCCGACCGGGCACCGCGACGGGGGTACGCACACCTGCCTCGCACGGTTGACCGGCAGACGGTAATGATTCCGCAAAGATCCCTCGATCGGGACCCGACCGGAAATGGAGCGGCCCCCTTCCGGTGTTGGACGTCCTGGAGGGTGACGTGCGTCCTCCGCCCGGCCTGCCCGCAGCAAGGAGGAACGCCAGGTGAGCCAGTACGTCAGCAGGCTCGGGCGTCGTTCCGCGGCGACACCGTCGCGGCTGCGACTGCACCGCCGCGCCCGCCGCGTCGCGATGCTCTCCGTGCACACCTCCCCGCTGCACCAGCCGGGCACCGGCGACGCGGGCGGCATGAACGTCTACATCGTGGAGCTCGCGCAGCGCCTCGCCGCGATCAACATCGAGGTGGAGATCTTCACGCGCTCCACCTCCGCGGCCCTTCCGCCCACGGTCGAGCTGACCCCCGGCGTCCTGGTCCGGCACGTCGACGCCGGCCCCTACGAAGGGCTCGCCAAGGAGGACCTGCCGGCGCAGCTGTGCGCCTTCACGCACGGCGTCATGCAGGCCTGGGCCGAGCAGCGCCCCGGCCACTACGACCTCGTCCACTCGCACTACTGGCTCTCCGGCCACGTCGGCTGGCTCGCCGCCCAGCGCTGGGGCGTCCCGCTGGTGCACGCCATGCACACCATGGCCAAGGTCAAGAACGCCAACCTGGCCGACGGCGACACCCCCGAGCCCGCCGCCCGCGTCATCGGCGAGACGCAGATCGTGGGCGCCGCCGACCGGCTCATCGCCAACACCGCCGAGGAGGCCGACGAACTCGTACGGCACTACGCCGCCGACCCCGCCAAGGTCGCCGTCGTCCACCCCGGCGTGAACCTCGACCGCTTCCGCCCCGCCGACGGCCGGGCCGCCGCCCGCGCCCGGCTCGGCCTGCCGCAGGACGCGCTGGTGCCGCTGTTCGCGGGCCGCATCCAGCCGCTGAAGGCCCCCGACGTGCTGCTGCGCGCGGTCGCCGTGCTGCTCGACGAGCGGCCCGACCTGCGCTCGAAGATCGTCGTCCCGGTCGTCGGCGGGCCCAGCGGCAGCGGCCTCGCCAAGCCGGAGGGCCTGCAGAAGCTCGCCGCGCGGCTCGGCATCGCGGACGTCGTCCGGTTCCGGCCGCCCGTCGGCCAGGACCAGCTCGCCGACTGGTTCCGCGCCGCGTCCGTGCTCGTCATGCCGTCGTACAGCGAGTCCTTCGGGCTGGTCGCCATAGAGGCGCAGGCCACCGGCACCCCGGTGCTCGCCGCGGCGGTCGGCGGGCTGCCGGTCGCCGTGCGCGACGGGCACACCGGCGTCCTCGTCCAGGGCCACGACCCCGCCGCGTACGCGCGGGTGCTGCGCGCCTTCGCCGACTCGCCCGACCTCGCGCCCCGCATGGGCGCGGCGGCGGCCCGGCACGCCCAGTCGTTCGGCTGGGACACGGCGGCAGCCGCCACGGCCGACGTGTACACGGCCGCGATGCACGCGCACCGCCGTCGCGTACGCTCCCACCATGGCTGATGGAGACAAGGCAGCACAGGCGGCGGGCGTCGTCGAGGACGCCCTGAACAGCGCCGAGGTCGAGTGGGAGAGCCCCACGCCCGGCACCTACGTCGTCAAGCTCCCCGGCACGCGCAAGCTGTCGACGACGGTCTCCCTCATCGTCGGCCGGCACTCGCTGTCGCTCAACGCCTTCGTGATCCGCCACCCCGACGAGAACGAGGCCGCCGTCCACCGCTGGCTCCTGGAGCGCAACCTCAAGCTGTACGGCGTGAGTTACGCGGTCGACCGGCTCGGCGACGTCTACGTCACCGGACGCCTGCCGCTGGCCGCCGTCACCGCCGACGAGGTCGACCGGCTGCTCGGGCAGGTGCTGGAGGCGGCGGACGGCAGCTTCAACTCCCTTCTGGAGCTGGGCTTCGCGTCGGCGATCCGCAAGGAGTACGAGTGGCGCGTGTCGCGCGGTGAGTCGACGCGGAACCTCGACGCGTTCACGCACCTCATCGAGCGGCCCACGGACCGTCCCGCTGAGCGCCCCGCCTCCGGCCCTACCGAGTGACGGGGCGTGCGACCGGGCGGGCCGCGGCGGGGCGGGCTGCGGCGCGGCGTGCGGCCGGGGGTGCCGCGGCGGCCCGGTAGCGTCCCGGTGGCACGCCGACCAACCGCCGGAAGTGCCGGGTGAGATGGGACTGGTCGTAGAACCCCGCCTCCGGTGCCACCTCGCCCGGTGACCGCCCGTCGAGCAGGAGCCGGCGGGCGCGCTCGACCCGGCGGGACATCAGGTACTGGTGCGGTGCGATGCCGTACGCGGCGCTGAACGCCCGTACCAGATGCGCCGGATGGGCGGACAGCAGCGCGGCGGCCTCCTCCAGCAGCAGGCCCTCCACCACCCGCGCGTCGAGGAGTTCCCGCATGCGGCGCGCGAGGGCGGGATCCTCGCGCCGGGGCGCGTGCGCGGTGGCCCTCGGCGCCAGATGGGCCCGCAGCCGCTCGCCGACCAGCGCCAGCCGGCTCGCCGCCTCCAGCTCGTCGCCCGGCCGGGCGAGGGAGGTGTGCAGCTGGTGGACGCGCCGCCGCAGCAGCGGATCCCGCAGATCGGGGGAGTCGACGGCGGACCCGATGAGCTCCTGGCCCAGATGCGTGGCGTCGAGGTAGAGGACCCGCTTGCGGAAGCCGTCGGAGGTGACCGGGGAGCCGTTGTGCGGCACGTGCGGCGGCAGCAGCGACACCGTGTCGTGCGGGGTGCCGTGCTCGTGCCGGTCGAGGTCGTACCGGACGGCGCCGGCGTCCACGATCAGCAGCGTCCACGCCTCGTGGACGTGCATCGGATAGGCGTACTCCGTGAAGTGGGCGTGGAAGACCTCCACGACGCCCGGGACGCGGGGGCGCCAGGCGGAGACGTCGGCCCTGGGCTGCGCGGCCATGCAAAGAACGTACAAGACGGTGCCGTACGGCGGTCGGCAGTCTCGTCGTATGAACGCTGAACCCGTCCACGCCGACGCCGTCCACGCCGACCCCGTCCGTTTCGACACCAAGATCACTGTGCTGCTGCGCGAGGACCTGGAGCCCTGGCAGCGCCTCAACGTCACCGCCTTCCTGGTCAGCGGCCTCGGCACCGAGGTCCCCGAGGTGATCGGCGAACCGTACGAGGACGCCGACGGCGTCGCCTACCTGCCGATGTTCCGCCAGCCGGTGCTGGTCCTGGAGGGCACGAAGGAGACGCTGACCGCGGCACACGCGCGTGCGCTGTCCCGCGCCCTGCCACGGGCCGTGTTCACGTCGGACCTGTTCACGACGGGCAACGACCGCGACAACCGCGCGGCCGTACGGGCGGTCCCGACGGGGGAGCTGGACCTGGTGGGACTGGCGGTGTACGGCCCGCGGAACGGGGTGGACAAGGTGATGAAGGGGGCGCGGATGCATCCGTAGCAGGGATGGCGTCCGAAGCAGGGAGGGTGGGGGCGTGGAAGCATCCGCGGCGCCCCCGAGGCGGAGTCACCCGGTGGGCGGGAGAGTCAGCCGGTGACGACCTCGGGCCTGGGGCCGCCGTCGGCGGCGGGATCGACGCCGGAGCCGACGGCGGGCGTTCCCTTCCCCTCCTCCTCGTCCGCGAGGCGCCGCATGAGGAGGCTGTAGCCGACGGCGGCCACGGTGCCGACGACGGCGCACAGCCCCCACAGCCACTCGGCGCCGTACCGGTCGATGACGAAGCCGGACAGCAGCGGCGCGACGAGCGCGGCCACGGACCAGGACATCGTGTACATCCCCTGGTAGCGGCCGCGCCCCTGTGCCGGCGAGAGCCGCACGACGAGCGCCGTCTGCATGGGGGCGTTGACGATCTCCGCCAGCGTCCACACGCACACGGTCAGCGCGAACACGGCGACGGACCCGGCGAAGGCGGTGAGCCCGAACCCGTACCCGGCGAGCAGGGACGAGACGACGAGGAGCTGCCGCGGGTCCCGGTGCTCGATGAACCGGGTGACGGGGATCTGGAGCGCGACGATCAGCACGCCGTTGACGGCGATGGCGAAGCCGTAGTCGGCGGGCGTGAACCCGGCCGCGCCCATGGCGACCGGCAGGCCGAGGAAGCCCTGCTGGAAGATCAGCGCGATGAGGAAGGACAGCCCGACGACGCTCATGAACCGCCGGTCGCGCAGGACGGTCCCGAGTCCGACGGCGTCCACGACCTCGGCCTTGTCCTCCTGGACGGGCCGGGACTCGGGCAGCTTGAGGAAGATCAGGACGGCGCAGACGAGGGTCATGCCGCCCTCGATGAGGAAGCCGGCGAGGTAGCTGAACTCGGCGATGAACCCGGCGGCCATGGACGACACGGCGAAGCCGAGGTTGATGGCCCAGTAGTTGAGCGAGAAGGCGCGGATGCGGTCCTCGGGCCGGACGATGTCGGCCATCATCGCCTGCACGGCGGGCCGGGAGGCGTTGGACGCCATGCCGACGAGGAAGGCGACGGCGGCGATCGCGACCGGATGGTGCATGAACCCGAGGAGCGCGACCGACAGGGCGGTGGAGACCTGCGCGACGAGCAGGGTGGGCCGCCGCCCGAGCCGGTCGGTCATGACGCCGGCGCCGAGGGAGGAGATGACGCCGCCGAGCCCGTGCAGGGCGGCGACGAGACCGGCGTAGGTGGCGGAGTAGCCGCGGTCGAGGGTGAGGTACAGCGCCATGAACGTGGCGACGAACGCGCCGAGCCGGTTCACGAGGGTGCTGGTCCACAGCCACCAGAACTCGCGGGGCAGCCCGGAAACGGTCTCCCGGACGGCGCGTCCGGCACGGGCGTACGGCATGAGGGTCCCCCACGGACATCAGGCTGCTGTAAGCGGCTCAAGCGGTGATCACAACTTACGAGGGCGCGGCTGTCGGTGACCACTCAATTAACAGATCCCGTCAAACGTCCGCCCTGCGGGCGGGGCGCGCGAGGGATCGGGGGGTTCGATTACGCTCGGGCCCATGGCCGACGCACCGTACAAGCTGATCCTCCTCCGCCACGGCGAGAGCGAATGGAACGCGAAGAACCTGTTCACCGGCTGGGTGGACGTCAACCTGAACGAGAAGGGCGAGAAGGAGGCAGTCCGCGGCGGTGAGCTGCTCAAGGACGCCGGCCTGCTCCCCGACGTGGTCCACACGTCCCTCCAGAAGCGCGCCATCCGCACGGCGCAGCTCGCGCTGGAGGCCGCGGACCGCCTCTGGATCCCCGTCCACCGCTCGTGGCGCCTGAACGAGCGTCACTACGGCGCCCTCCAGGGCAAGGACAAGGCGCAGACCCTCGCGGAGTTCGGCGAGGAGCAGTTCATGCTGTGGCGCCGCTCCTACGACACCCCGCCGCCGCCGCTGGACCGCGACGCCGAGTACTCCCAGTTCGACGACCCGCGCTACGCGACCCTCCCGCCGGAGCTGCGCCCGCAGACGGAGTGCCTGAAGGACGTCGTCGTCCGCATGCTCCCCTACTGGTTCGACGGCATCGTCCCCGACCTCCTGACCGGCCGCACGGTCCTGGTCGCCGCCCACGGCAACAGCCTGCGCGCCCTGGTCAAGCACCTGGACGGCATCTCGGACGCGGACATCGCGGGCCTGAACATCCCGACGGGCATCCCCCTGTCCTACGAACTGGACGCCGACTTCAAGCCGGTCGTCCCGGGCGGCAAGTACCTCGACCCGGAGGCGGCGGCGGCAGCGATCGAGGCGGTCAAGAACCAGGGCAAGAAGAAGTAACGCCCACCTCTTCGACCGACTGAGCCCTCGCTCTGCTGCTTGCCGGCAGGGCGAGGGCTTCTTGGCGTGCTGGGCCGGGCCCTTCACTCGCGCCAGGCGTCGGCGACGACGAAGGACACGACGGTTCCGCCGAAGCGGCTGGGGCCGGAGTGCCAGGAGTCGGCAATGGAGTCGACCAGGAGCAGACCGCGGCCGTGGGCTTCGTCGGCTTCCGGGTGCCGGAGTCGTACGTCTGTCGGGAAGCCCGGGTTGTGCACGTCGACGCGCAGCGAAGTGTCCTCGCGGTACCACTCCACCCGCACCAGCCAGGGATTCGCCGACCTCCCGTAGCGGACGGCGTTGGTGACGAGTTCGGAAAGCATGAGGACGCAGTCGTCGACCGAACAGGCCGGGTCGTAAGGGGCGATGAACTTCCGGAACCAGCGCCGGGCGCGGGGCACCGACTCGGGTTCCGGGTGCAGGGTCATCGCTCCGAGGCGCGGTGACTCCTCGCAGGGGTGGCGGTCGATCGTGTAGGCCATCCCGGCTCACTCCCCACGGCTGCCGGGGGATGTGCGGCCGTGCCGCTTCCGGCCCGAGAGCCCAGTTCTTTCGAAGCCGGGGACCTCCGCGGCGTCCGGAGGATCGATGGTGAACGAGGGCATGTGGCACACCTCTTACCCGTGGAGGCCGCTGGTCGACCTCTCTAGACATCTCCACTTTGGGGCACCTCTCTAGAGACATCAAGGGAAGTCACTCGTTAGTGGATGAACGGAGATGTGGCAGGGGGCGGCGGCAGCACGGCGAGCGCCAGACCTATGACCTAAGGTGTCTAGAGAAGCGAGGAGGACGGTGCAATGGCCAACACCGACGACGACCGTCGGCCCAAGTACCAGCGGATCGCGGACTCCCTGCGCGAGGCGATCCAGTCGGGTCGGTACGGTCCCGGTGATCGCCTTCCGGGCGAGAACGACCTCATGGCCACGTACGGCGTGGCCCGCATGACGGCCCGTCAAGCTCTGGGCGTCCTGCGGGACGAGGGCATCGCCGAGGCCCGCAAGGGCGCCGGGGTGTTCGTCCGGGCGTTCCGCCCGCTCCGGCGCCGGGGCATCCAGCGGCTGTCCGAGGAGCAGTGGGGCAACGGCCGTTCCATCTGGTCGGCGGACATCGAGAACCGGGCCCTCGATGTGGACCGGGTCACCGTCTTCGAAGAGGCGGCCCCCGACCGCGTCGGCGCGGTGCTGGGCCTGGCCGACGAGGAGACGGTGTGGGTGAGGCGCCGGCGCTTCGTCCTGGACGGCAAGTCCGTCCTGCTCTCCACGAGTTATCTGCCCGCCTCGCTGGTTGCCGGATCGCCGATCACCCAGGAGGACACGGGACCGGGTGGGACTTACGCCCGGCTCGCCGAACTCGGGCACAAGCCCGCTCACTTCCGCGAGGAGATCCGCTCACGCATGCCGTCGCAGGACGAAGCGGCCCAGCTGAGTATGTCCGCGGGCACCCCGGTCATCCTGATCTGCCGCACCGCGTTCACCACCGACGGCCGTGCCGTCGAGGTCAACGAGATGACACTCGACGCGGCTTCGTACGTCCTGGAGTACGACTTCGACGCGTGAGGGCGCGAGCGTCGTGGCCGGCCTGCCCGGCAAGAAGAAGTAGCCTTCGTGATCACGCCCCTGAGCTGCGCATACGGCGCGACTCAGGGGCATTTTCACGGCCTGGGCCCTGTCAGGGCGGGCCCTCAGGGCTTCTCGCCGTCCCGGTCGACGAGGGACTGGGTCAGCTTAATCTCGCAGAAGGTGACCTCGCCCTTCTCGAGCGAGAGCCCGGCCGACGGGCCGTCCTCAGGCTTCTCCTCGTAGTCGCGCACCGCGACCGACTGGTTCCCCCGGTACTGGAAGGTGTCGGGGTCGAGGAGGTACTCCCGGCGCTGAACGGCCTTGCTGCCCAGGTCCGGGTATATGGCGATGGCATCGTGCCCCATGGGGTCCTTCACGAGGTGCGGGACCACCTCGATGCCGGGGTCCGCGGCCAGCGCCCGGTACAGCTTGGCCATCCCCTGCGGGTGCACGGGGTAGGCCTCGTCGAGCGTCGCCAGGAGCGCGAAGGTCTCCAGTTGCTCGTCCGTCAGGCCGGTGTCCTCGCCCATGGGGAACATGTCCGCCGCCCGCTTCCGGATCTCGGCCGGGTCGTCCGGCAGCGAGGCGAGGAGGCGGTACAGCCGCCGCTGCGAGGGCTCGGTGTCGCCGTCCTCGTCGTTCTCCCTCGCGGGGCTGTCGTACTGGACCCACTCCTCGCGCACCTCGGGCTCGGCACCGGGTGCCGCGTCCGACGCTCCGTTTCGGCACTGCGCGGTCTTCAGGTAGACCCACTGGCCGTCGCGTGGACGCGGATCCGGCTGCTGCGACACCACTTCCGCCGCCTGCTCCAGGAGTGCCGTGGGGGATGTCAGGTCGGGGCCGGCGGGCTGCACGCCGCGCTCGGGTCCATCGCCACCGAAGAGCATGGTCGCCATCACCGCGATGGCGATGACCGTCGCGGTGACCCCCGCGGCCGTCAGGCGCCAGTCCAGCCGCATCCTGCGGGCGGAGCCCTGCTGCGCTGCTGCCAGCAGCTTCTCGCGGCCCGCAAGCAGCCGGACCCGGTCGGGCGTCGGCACGTCGGCGCGCAGCTCGTGCACCTTGGTGAGGTCATCCATGGGTTACCGCCCCGTTGTGGTCGCTTACGAGGGTGGGGTCGGCGCCGAGCGCCGCACGCATCTTGCGCCGCGCCCGGTTCAGCCGGGAACGGACCGTGCCGACAGGCACCCCGAGGGCGTCGGCGCATTCCTGGTACGTGAAGTCCGCCCAGGCAACCAGCAGCAGCACATGCCGGTCCTTCGCGGGCAGCGCCGCGATCGCCCCGGCCAGCGCCCGCTGCGACGCCGCGGCCGTCACCCGCTCGTCGGCCCGGTCCGACCAGGACTCGGCCACCGGGTCGACGCCGGTACGGGCCAGCGCCCGCAGCGCCCGCACTTCGGAGCGTCGGTGGCTGCCGATGAGGTTGCCGGCGATGCCGTAGAGCCACGGCCGGGCACTGGTGCGCGTGACGTCGTAGCGGGCGCGGTTGCGGAAGGCGATGAGGAAAGTCTGCGCCGTGATGTCGTCGGCGTGGCTGTCGCCCAGCCGGCGCATCACATACCGGTGGATCTCGGCGGCGTGTCTGTCGTAAAGCCTGGCGAATATCTCCGGCCGCTCCAGGGATTCCTGGATGACCAGCGCGTCGTCGTCGGTGGGTGGATCCCCCACGAGGCCCTCGCTTCTTCGTACATCGGAGTGGAGTGCATTCCACCCCTTGTTGTCCGAAGCGGCCAGGAGGGTTCACGTGGCGAGGTGCCCCGTCCTGGCTGCCGGAGGAACGTCCGTGCCGGAAGGGTGACGATCCGACGCCCCGCAGCGCCCGGTGCGCATTCCGGCCGTCATCCGGCCGGCGGGCCCCGAGGGCCCGGGAAGCCTCAGTGGAGGGCAAACGCCACCATGCCACCCGTCTGTATGTTGGTGCATGCCGCTGGAATTAACGGCCCGTGTATGAGTTATTTTCTGTAAGGCTGCAGAGGGGAAAATCTACGTCGGACGGCTTCCTTCGCAGAAGTACCTCGCGCTACTGTGCGCCGCGTGATTAAAGAGGAAGCCCTTCAGGATCTTCTCGCTTTTGACGATTCTCCCGGCGGAATGCCCGACGCCGGGCTGTTACGGGACTATTTGGCTGCCGGCATGCCGCACGGCGAGCCGATATGCATGAGCTTCGGTGAGACGTGGGACCGGATAGCTCCCGGGCTCGCCGAATGTCTCTTCGGGGTGCCGAAAGGGGCGCACGGGTATCAGCTTTCGCTGTACGGGTTGCCCCGGCTGCGTGCCGCCCTCGCCGAGCATCTGCGGACCACTCACCGGATTCCGGATTCCGCCGAGCGCGGGCGGGACTGGGACGTCGCCGTCACCTGGACCGGGACGCGGACCGCGATGTTCGACTTCGGGCGGTTGGTGAAGGACCGCCGCGAACCCTCCGCTCCGCGCCCCGTCGTGCTCGTTGCCGGGCCGGCCTGGGACTACGCCGGGGTGTTCGCGCCGCTCGGTTACGAGATGCGGTATCTGGCGCTCAGCCCCGAGGCGGGGTTCGTGCCCGACGCGGAGGAACTCGGGCGGGTCGTCGACGGGATACGCGCCGACCCCGGCGTCGAGCTGGCCCTCGTCGTCGTGAACGCCCAGCACAATCCCACCGCGGTCAACTGGAACGCCGAATTCGTCGCCCGGATGTTCGGCGTCGCCGAAGGCGCCGGCGCTGCCGTGCTCATTGACGACGCCTACTTCAACGTGTGCGATGAAGGAATTTCTCCGACGTCCGCTCTCCGGGCGGTGATCGAGCGCGGCGGGATCGGAAATGGCCTGCCCTGGCTCGCCGTGCAGTCCATGGGGAAGCAATTCGGGAGCAATGGGTGGGGGATCGGGGCGCTGACCTCGACCGTGGAGACTCTCGACGCGCTCGTGAACACGTACCGGCTGCACCACACCCTCATGGCCTCCGGAATGCTTCAGCACGCCATGGCCGATTGGCTCGCCGCGGAGGAAAGCGTCGAGTTTCTCGCGCGTCAGCGCGGTCAGCTCGCCGAGATCAGGGCCACCGCGGAAACGCAGTTCGTGAAAAAGCTCGGATATCCGGCGGGCGCCGTGCACGCCGGTGAGTGCACCCCGTACATGGTCGTCGACGTGCCGCCCGCCTACGCGGACAGTGAGGACACGGCTCGCACGTTCCGCATCCGGTGCTTCGAGCGGACCGCCGTCCTCACCGCGCCGATCTGGCCCTGGCCGATGCCCACCCCGGGCGCCGCTCAGCGACCTCAACTCCGGCTCTATCTCGGCTCCGGGGTGGACGGGGTGACCGAGGCGGCACGCCGCATGGCGGACGCCGGGCTCGACTATCTCGCGGCCCCACCGCACCATCCCGCCGACTGAGCCCGGGCCCTCGCCGACTGAGCCCGGGCCCTCGCCGACTGGCCCCGGACTCCGGCCGACCGGCCTCGTCCCGCCGCGCGCCCAGCCTCACACCGACAGCGGCACCTCGTGGATCTCGTCCGCCTTGTGGCCCGCGCGTTCGTGGATGCGCTGGACCGCGTCCGCCGACGGGGCCTCCGAGAGGCAGTAGATCGTGCCGGACTCGGGGTCGGCCCACGCGTGTTCGAAGTGGACGCCCTCGTCCTTCTCGATCGCCAGGTCCGCCTGGTGGGCCTGGTGCAACTGGTCCGCCGTGATGCCCGTCATCCCGTGGTGTACGTCCATGAACCTGGCCATGGCCCGCGCCTCCTTCGTCCCGAACGTCGTACCGAGGGCGCCGCCCGCCTCCGTTCCCTCCATGCTGCGCCCCGGGGAACGAAGCGGCGACTCGGCCGATCGGGTGAACGGCGCCCACCACGGGACGGGGGCATGCGAAGGGCCCCGGGGCGGTCATCCCGCCCCGGGGCCCTTCCGTGTCGTCAGCTGCACTGGCAGGGACTGCCCGACTGGCACCCGCAGCCGCAGCCCGAGCCGCAGCCGCAGGCGCCGATCAGCATCAGGTTCCTGATCTCGGCGGGCTGCTCGGTCTCGCGCTCCCGCGTCGGGTCCGGCGTCGTGCCCGGGGTCTCGGCCATGGGTGGGTCCCTCCTGGAGAGAGGCTGATGCCTGTGCCCATTGCATGCCCGGCCGGGCGGGCGCATCAACGGCGCACAGTGGCTCGGCCCGGCCTTCAAGACGACCCGCGCAACCACGCCGCACGCGCACCCACGCCCCACACCAAAACGACCTCTACGCCCCCTCGACCCCCGACACCGACTGGATGTCCGACTTCTCCTGCTGCAGCTCGTCCGCGTGCTCGCCGGTCACCAGGTAGACGACGCGCTTGGCGACCGCCACCGCGTGGTCGGCGTACCGCTCGTAGTAGCGGCCCAGCAGCGTCACGTCGACGGCCGTCTCGATGCCGTGCTTCCAGCGGTCGTCCATCAGGTGCTGGAACAGCGTGCGGTGCAGCAGGTCCATCGCGTCGTCCTCCTGCTCCAGCTGGAGCGCGAGGTCGACGTCCTTGGTGACGATGACCTCGGCCGCCTTCGCCATCAGGCGCTGGGCGAGCTGGCCCATCTCCAGGATGGTGGCGTGCAGGTCCTGCGGCACCGCGCGCTCCGGGTAGCGCAGCCGCGCGACCTTCGCCACGTGCTGGGCGAGGTCGCCGGACCGCTCCAGGTCCGCCGACATGCGCAGCGACGTCACGACGATCCGCAGGTCGGTCGCCACCGGCTGCTGCCGGGCGAGCAGGGCTATGGCACGGGCCTCCAGCTCGTGCTGGAGCTCGTCGACCCGCTGGTCGGCCTCGATGACGTGTTCGGCCAGTTTCAGATCGGAGTCGAGGATGGCGGTCGTGGCGCGCCCGATCGCCGACCCGACCAGCCGGGCCATCTCCACCAGTCCGTCGCCGATCGAGTCAAGTTCCTCGTGGTACGCGTCCCGCATCAGGGTTTCCCTCTCGTGCGTCTACTTCGGGGGCTCAGCCTCATACATGCGGATCCGGACCGCACGGTCCAGGCTCGTACATGCGGCTTCCAGGGGCTCAGCAACCCCACGCTCCCACGTTCCGGCCCGTACGCGACCGTTTCCATCACCCCAAATGAATCAATACTGGCCCCAAGGTGAACTCTGGGCGACGACTGTTCGAGGGGGGACCCGGACGGCTGTGGACGAGGGGTATCGCATGCCTAACCTGGACGCATGGACGTGAACGCGGCGGTCGCCGCAGCGGCAGCGATCGCCGGTGTGCTCACCGGCGTCATCGCCATGCTGGCGTTCCGCTGGAGCGAGCGCGAGCAGAAACGCCCCACGCGCACCTCACTGCACACGGACCCGGTGCTTCCGCCGGGCGTGGACACCGTCCTGTCCGTGCTGCGCTCCTCCGCCGTCGTCCTCGACGAGGCCGACGCCGTCGTCAAGGCCAGCTCCGCCGCGTACGCCCTCGGGCTGGTGCGCGGCGGCAAGCTCGCCGTCGAGCCCATGCTGCAGATGGCCCGGGACACCCGACGCGACGGGGAGATACGCCAGGTCGAGCTGGACCTGCCCCGTCGGGGCACCGGACGCGGGGAGGCCCTCGCGGTGTCCGCGCGCGTCGCGCCGCTCGGCTCCCGGCTCGTCCTCCTCCTCGTGGAGGACCTCACCGAGGCCCGCCGCATAGAGGCGGTACGACGCGACTTCGTCGCCAACGTGAGCCACGAGCTGAAGACGCCCGTCGGCGCGCTCTCCCTGCTGTCCGAGGCCGTCATGGACGCCTCCGACGACCCGGAGGCCGTGGAGCGCTTCGCCGGCCGGATGCAGATCGAGGCCACCCGGCTCACCAACCTGGTCCAGGAACTCATCGACCTCTCCCGGGTGCAGAACGACGACCCGCTGGAGGACGCCGAACCCGTCCGCGTGGACGAACTGGTCGCCGAGGCCATCGACCGCTGCCGCCACCAGGCCGGCACCAAACAGATCACCATGGCCGCCGGCGGCACCGCAGACCTGGCGGTCTGGGGAAACCGCGGCCAGCTCGCCGCCGCCCTCGGCAACCTCGTCGAGAACGCCGTCAACTACTCGCCCGCCCGCACCCGCGTCGGCATCGCCGCACGCAGTGTCACCGCGCCGGGCGGCGACATGATCGAGATCGCCGTGACCGACCAGGGCATCGGCATCTCCGACAAGGACAAGGAGCGCATCTTCGAGCGCTTCTACCGCGTCGACCCGGCCCGCTCCCGTGCCACCGGTGGCACGGGCCTGGGTCTGGCGATCGTCAAGCACGTGGCCGCCTCGCACGGCGGGGAGGTCACGGTGTGGAGCGCCGAAGGCCAGGGCTCCACCTTCACCCTGCGACTGCCGGAGGCGGGCGCGGCCCGCGACCGCGCTCAGCAGCGGGCCGCCCGAGACGCAGACCTCGACACCGAGGCCGGACGGTCCACTTCTTCTCACAGCCCCCGAACATCCCCGTACGAAACGCTTCCCGCCCCGGAGGTCCTTCCGTGACCCGTGTGCTCGTCGTCGAGGACGAGGAGTCCTTCTCCGACGCCCTGTCGTACATGCTCCGCAAGGAGGGCTTCGAGGTCGCAGTGGCGACCACGGGGCCCGACGGACTCGACGAGTTCGAGCGCAACGGCGCCGACCTCGTCCTCCTCGACCTGATGCTGCCAGGACTGCCGGGCACCGAGGTGTGCCGTCAGCTGCGCGGCCGCTCCAACGTCCCCGTGATCATGGTGACCGCCAAGGACAGCGAGATCGACAAGGTTGTCGGGCTGGAGATAGGAGCCGACGACTACGTCACCAAGCCCTTCTCCTCCCGCGAACTGGTCGCCCGCATCCGTGCCGTACTGCGCCGCCGCGGCGAGCCCGAGGAGGTGGCCCCCGCCGCCCTGGAGGCCGGCCCCGTCCGCATGGACGTCGACCGGCACGTGGTCACGGTCGGCGGCACGAAGGTCGACCTGCCGCTGAAGGAGTTCGACCTGCTGGAGATGCTGCTGCGCAACGCCGGCCGCGTCCTGACCCGCATGCAGCTGATCGACCGCGTCTGGGGCGCCGACTACGTCGGTGACACCAAGACCCTCGACGTCCACGTCAAGCGGCTGCGCGCCAAGATCGAGCCGGACCCGGGCGCGCCCCGCTACCTGGTGACGGTCCGCGGCCTGGGCTACAAGTTCGAGCCGTAGGCCGGCCCGGACACCGCGCACACACGGCAGGGGCGGAACCTCACGAGGAGGTTCCGCCCCTGCCGTACGCGTGGGTCGGGCGACGGCTCAGTGGCCGGCGGACGCGTGGTCCTCCGACGCGGAGGCCGACGCGCTCGCGGAGGCCGCGTCGCTCGGCGTGGCCGCGGCACCCTCGGAGGCCTCACCGGAAGCGGAGGCCTCACCGCTCGGCTCGCCGGACGCGTCCTCGCCCGGCTGCTCCGACGCGGACGCCGAGGCGCCCGGTGCGGCCGGAGCCTCGGTCGGGCCCCACGAGGCGTAATAGCCCTCGGACGGGACGACGAGCGCGCGCAGCGTCACGCCACCGGTCCGGCTGAAGGTGAACGTGACCTTCTGCGCGTCGCCGTCGCCGAGGCCCTCGCCGCCGGCCAGGACCGCCGAGGCGTTGTCCTTGCCGCCGATGACGAGCGAGCCGCCCGCCGGGACGCTCAGGCTCTTGCCCTTGGCCGGCGTCAGCTTGACCTCGCCGACGCCCTCCACGGTGATGGACTCCAGCGTCTCGGCGCTGCGCCCGCCGTTGAACAGGGTGGCGGAGACCGCGGCGGGGCCCGTCGCCTCCTTGCCGGGCTGCGTGGCGACGAAGGCGTTCTGGACCTTGATGTCCCCGACGGACGTGGCGGCGTTGTCCGGCCTGATCTCCAGGGTCTCTGCGTTGTGGCCGGCGCCGCACGCGGCGAGCGAGGCGATCGAGACTGCGATGGCGGCGGCGGCGAGGGCGCCGCGTCGAAGGCTGCTGCTCACGGCGGCGGCAACTCCTTGACTCGAGCGAGCGTGGCGGCCGGGGAAGCCACCCTTAAGTGTCTGACAGCGGCCTTAGGTTACCGAGCCGTTCCCGGCCGGCCGCACCCGACCCTCCCTCACGGGGTCGCAGGTCACTCCGGCTGCCCCCGGCAGGTCACTTCGGTGCGCCGCTCGCCCGCCATTCCCATAAGACGCACTCGGACGTCTGACGGCATTTCTGTGAAGAATGCGCGGCCCGGCGAAGAATTGATCACGCGGAGATCTCCGGGGCCGGCGCGGAGAGATCACGGGGAGATCTTCGAGGCACGCCGTGCCGCCCGGTGATCAATTCCGGAATCGTCCGGAAGGCCGCTCGGGCAACCGAACGGAGTAGCGGAAGTCGAGCACTTGGAAGCGGACATTTGGGGACGTTCGGTCGCTCGGCCGGGTCTCCGACGGCGTGTGGCGGCTGTGTTTCGCGCGCCCCGGAGAGCGGCTCCGACCTGCGAATACCTGCTTCCGTTCACCCGGCGAAGCACGTTCCTGTTGCAGTTGTCAAGCCCCGAGATATGCCCTGACCTGCGAAAACGCCATTCAGAAGACGCCGTATCCGTGTTACCCTGGATAGCCACGGAAGGGGTACCTGTCACATGACGTTCAAGGTTGGCGACACCGTGGTCTATCCCCATCACGGGGCCGCGCTGATCGAGGCTATCGAAACTCGCCAGATCAAAGGCGTGGACAAGACCTACTTGGTGCTGAAGGTCGCCCAGGGTGACCTGACGGTACGTGTGCCAGCGGACAATGCGGAGTTCGTCGGCGTGCGTGATGTGGTCGGTCAGGACGGGCTGGACCGGGTCTTCGAGGTGCTGCGCGCGCCGTACGCCGAGGAGCCCACGAACTGGTCGCGTCGTTACAAGGCAAACCTGGAGAAGCTCGCCTCCGGCGATGTCATCAAGGTCGCGGAAGTCGTGCGTGACCTGTGGCGTCGTGAGCGCGAGCGCGGACTCTCCGCCGGTGAGAAGCGCATGCTCGCCAAGGCCCGCCAGATCCTGGTGAGCGAGCTCGCTCTCGCGGAGAACACCAACGAGGACAAGGCCGAGGCGCTGCTCGACGAGGTTCTCGCCTCCTGACGCAAGGCAGGCAGCCAGCCCGCTCAGCTCTCAGCACAGTGCAGTGAAATGCCGCGGTGCCCGATGACACTTCTCCTGTCGCCGGGCGCTGCGGCATGTTCGTATCCCGGCAGCCCGTGCCGCGCGGCGCGCTCACGCGCACACCTCGCGCTCGGACCGTGCCGTACGCCCACGACGGGAGTGGCCCCCGGTACTGAAGGTGCCGGGCCCGGGCAGCTGTCTCGATCGGTGTCACGGAAGGGTCCGTCGAGGCTCGCGCCCGGCACGGTGTGGCCATACCCACGTAGGTTGAGCACACAAACCTGACAGGAACCGATGTCTGACGTTTCGCGTCCTTCCCCCGCGCAAGCCCGCACGGCAGCCGTGATTCCGGCCGCCGGACGGGGTGTGCGGCTCGGTCCGGGCGCCCCCAAGGCGCTGCGCGCGCTGGGCGGCACCCCCATGCTGATCCACGCCGTGCGCGCGATGGCCGCCTCCCGGGCCGTCTCCCTGGTCGTCGTCGTGGCGCCGCCCGACGGCGCGGCCGAGGTCAAGAGCATGCTCGACGCGCACGCGCTGCCCGAGCGCACCGACTTCCTCGTGGTGCCCGGCGGGGCGTCCCGGCAGGAGTCCGTACGGCTCGGTCTCGACGCGCTGCCGCCCGGCCACGACGTCGTGCTCGTCCACGACGCGGCCCGGCCGCTGGTCCCCGTCGACACCGTGGACGCGGTGATCGAGGCCGTCCGCGAGGGCGCGCCCGCCGTCGTGCCGGCACTGCCCCTGGCCGACACCGTCAAGGAGGTCGAGCCGGCCGCGACGCCCGGCGCGCCGGAGCCGGTGGTGGCGACGCCCGCACGCGCGCGCCTGCGGGCCGTGCAGACCCCGCAGGGCTTCGACCGCGCCACGCTGGTGCGCGCCCACGAGACCGTGACCGGCGACGTCACCGACGACGCGAGCATGGTGGAGCAACTCGGGCTGACGGTCGTGACCGTGCCCGGGCACGAGGAGGCGTTCAAGGTGACGCGCCCTCTGGACCTGGTCCTGGCGGAGGCCGTCCTGGCGCGCAGGAGGCTCAACGATGGCTTCTGACACGCCGCCCGAGACCCCGCTGCCGCAGGTCGGCATCGGCACCGACATCCACGCCTTCGAGGACGGCCGCGAACTGTGGTGCGCGGGCCTGAAGTGGGAGGGCGAGGGGCCGGGGCTCGCCGGGCACTCCGACGCGGACGTCGTCGCGCACGCCGCGTGCAACGCGCTGTTCTCCGCAGCAGGCCTCGGTGACCTGGGGCAGCACTTCGGCACCGGGCGGCCCGAGTGGTCCGGCGCGTCCGGCGTGACGCTGCTGACGGAGGCCGCGCGGATCGTGCGCGCGGCGGGCTTCCGGATCGGGAACGTCGCCGTCCAGGTCGTCGGCCCCCGCCCGAAGATCGGCAGGCGCCGCGACGAGGCGCAGAAGATCCTGTCCGAGGCGGCCGGCGCCCCGGTGACGGTCTCGGGCGCGACGACCGACGGCCTGGGCTTCCCCGGCCGGAACGAGGGCCTCATGGCGATCGCCACGGCCCTCGTGATGAGGACAGGGCCGCGGGCCTGACGTGATCGTGGGGGAAGGGCGCGAGGCACCGGTCCGCGCCCACTACCCTGGAGGCGTGACTATTCGGCTGTACGACACCAGCGCCCGGCAGATCCGTGACTTCGCCCCGCTCGTCCCGGGCTGCGTCTCGATCTACCTGTGTGGCGCCACCGTGCAGGCCGCACCGCACATCGGGCACATCCGCTCGGGGCTGAACTTCGACATCATGCGCCGCTGGTTCGCCCACCGCGGCTACGAGGTCACGTTCGTCCGCAACGTCACGGACATCGACGACAAGATCATCACCAAGTCGGCCGAGCAGGGCCGCCCCTGGTGGTCCATCGGATACGAGAACGAGCGCGCCTTCACCGACGGCTACCGCGCGCTCGGCTGCCTGCCGCCCACCTACGAGCCGCGCGCCACCGGGCACGTGACCGAGATGGTGGAGATGATGCGCGGGCTCATCGAGCGCGGGCACGCCTACGAGGCCGACGGCAACGTCTACTTCGACGTGAAGTCGTACCCGGAGTACCTGCGGCTGTCGAACCAGGAACTGGAGAACCTCCAGCAGCCCTCGGGCACCGGCGAGACCGGCAAGCGGGACCCGCGCGACTTCGCCCTGTGGAAGGCGGCCAAGCCGGGCGAGCCGAGCTGGGAGACGCCGTGGGGCCGGGGCCGCCCCGGCTGGCACCTGGAGTGCTCCGCGATGGCGCACAAGTACCTCGGCACCGCCTTCGACATCCACGGCGGCGGACTCGACCTGATCTTCCCGCACCACGAGAACGAGATCGCCCAGGCCAAGGCCTACGGCGACGAGTTCGCGCGGTACTGGGTGCACAACGCCTGGGTCACCATGAGCGGCGAGAAGATGTCGAAGTCGCTCGGCAACTCGGTGCTCGTCAGCGAGATGGTCAAGCGCTGGCGGCCCATCGTGCTGCGCTACTACCTGGGCACCCCGCACTACCGCTCGATGATCGAGTACAGCGAGGAGTCGCTGCGCGAGGCCGAGTCGGCGTTCGAGCGCATCGAGGGCTTCGTGCAGCGCGCGGTGGAGCTCGCCGGCGGTCCCGTCGAGCCGTCCGCCGAGGTGCCGCCCGCCTTCGCCGAGGCGATGGACGACGACCTGGGCGTCCCCGGCGCCCTCGCCGTCGTGCACACCACCGTCCGGCAGGGCAACAGCGCGCTGGCCGCCGACGACAAGGAGGCCGCCGTCGCGCGCCTCGCCGAGGTCCGCGCCATGCTCGGCGTCCTCGGCATGGACCCGCTCGACCCGCAGTGGGCCGGCGAGTCCGAGGGCGGCGAGGACCTGCACGACGTCGTCGACAACCTCGTACGACTCGTCCTGGAGCAGCGCGAGGCCGCGCGGGCGCGCAAGGACTGGCCGACCGCGGACGCCATCCGCGACCGGCTGAACGCGTCCGGTCTCGTGATCGAGGACAGCCCGCAGGGACCGCGCTGGAGCGTCGGCCGGCGCTGACGCGCCCGACGGTCCCGAAGATCGACTGTGCCGCCCGGCCTCCCGGGCGGCACACTGCATGAATACGTACGCACGCAACTTCACGGAGACGGGTAGCTCATGGCCGCGAACAACCGCCGCATGTCCGGCAAGAAGGGCGCGCAGGTCGGCAGTGGCGGCAAGCGACGCCGGGGCCTCGAGGGCAAGGGCCCGACGCCCCCCGCCGAGATGCGCAAGGGACACAAGAAGAACCGGATCGCCAGCGCGCAGGCCAAGCAGGCCGCGCGGCGGCCCGCGGCGCGCGGGCGGGGCGGCAAGTCCGCCTCCGAACTGGTCGTCGGCCGCAACCCGGTCGTCGAGGCGCTGCGCGGCGGCGTCCCGGCGTCCACGCTGTACGTGCAGCAGTTCATCGACAACGACGAGCGGGTGCGCGAGGCGCTCCAGCTCGCGGCGGACCGCGGCGGCATCAACCTCATGGAGGCCCCGCGTCCCGAGCTCGACCGGATGACGAACGGCCTGAACCACCAGGGCCTCGTCCTCCAGGTCCCGCCCTACGAGTACGCGCACCCCGAGGACCTCGTGGCCGCCGCGCACGACGAGGACGAGGACCCGCTGATCGTGGCGCTCGACGGCGTGACCGACCCGCGCAACCTCGGTGCCGTCGTCCGGTCCGTCTCCGCCTTCGGCGGGCACGGCGTGGTCGTGCCCGAGCGCCGGGCCGCCGGCATGACGGCCGGCGCCTGGAAGACGTCCGCGGGAACCGCCGCGCGTACGCCGGTGGCGCGCGCGACGAACCTGACGCGCGCCCTGGAGGCGTACAAGAAGGCGGGCATCCTGGTCGTCGGCCTCGCCGCCGACGGAGAGGTCGAGCTCGACGAGCTTCAGGCCCTCGGCGGGCCCGTCGTCGTGGTGGTCGGCAGCGAGGGCAAGGGCCTGTCCCGGCTGGTCGGCGAGACCTGCGACCACCGCGTGCGGATCCCGATGCCCGGCGGCGCCGAGTCGCTCAACGCCGGTGTGGCGGCGGGCATCGTGCTGTACGAGGCGGCCCGCAGGCGCGCCTGACCCACCGGCACGGGCGCTCGAACGGGCGTCCATGTCGTCACCCACTCGGGGCAATCCCGGCGAGCAGGACAAGCTTGACGCGGTCCGGACAGATCCGACGGGTCAAAGCAGTGTCCTAACCACACGTCACTCGGTTAGATGAGTGTGGACACCAGAACACCCCGCACACCCACGGGGGACCGCTCGTCGGGATTCGACGACGCTCCCGCGCTGAGCATGGTGAAGGTGCCGAGCGATCCGGCGCAGGTCATCGTCAGTCACGCGAGCTTCCGCGTGCAGCTGGGCGGCTCGGCGCGGCACGCCCAATCCCCGCGCATCGCACGGCACTTGAGCGCCACCCAGGACACCGCCTCGATGCCCGTCGCCGGCGCGGGCGGCACCGCCGGCGGCCGTCGTCGCCCCGTCGTGTGGAGCGGCCGGTCCGCCCCCGACGACACCGGCGCCCACCGACTCCTCCAGGCCGTGCGGAACGGTGGCCTCCGCTACGCCGACGAGCCGCTCTCGCCGCTCTCCGACGCCGGGGCCACCCAGGTCATCCCGCGCATCGGCGTCGACGGCCCCCCGGCCGACGGCGGTTACGACGGGTACGGCGGCTACGACGACGACCTGACCGAGCGGACCGTCGAGACGCCCCTCGTCGGCGCCCAGCGCAGCCACGACGGCCACGACCCGCAGGACACCGGCGGCACCCGCCTGCTGCCCCACATGCGCACCGCGGGCAGCGCCTACGACGAGCCCGGCTACGGCGAACCCGACTACCCGCCCTACGCGGACGACGAGTTCGACGACACCGGCGCCCACGAGGCGGTGCGGGCCGACGGCGGCACGGGGCGGCACGGCCGGCGTCACGCCGACGACCCCGCGCGGCACGCCTACTACCCCGGCCGCCGCATGAACCTCGGCGTCGTGCTGCTCCCGCTGCGCGTCTTCCTCGGGTTCATCTCCATCTACGCAGGCATGGGCAAGCTCAGCGACCCGCACTACTTCGACGGCGGCGAGCGCGGCTCCATGGTGAAGTGGCTCAACACCCTGCACCCCTGGGAAGTCGCCGAGCCGCTGCGCCAGTTCGCCCTCGAACACCCCGTCGGCTCCGGCCTCGTCATCGCCTTCCTCCAGGTCATCGTGGGCGTCCTGACGGTCCTCGGCTGCTGGCAGCGCGTGGCCGCCGTCGTCGGCGCGCTCCTGTCGGCGGCGCTGCTCGTCACCGTCAGCTGGAAGAGCGTCCCCGCCTACGACGCGCCCGACATCATCTACCTCGCCGCCTGGTCCCCGCTGATCATCGCGGGCGCCCCGGTCTACTCGGTCGACGGACGCCTCGCCGCGGGTGCCTGGCGGCGCCTCGGCCCCCGCGCCCCGATCTGGGACCTGCGCCGCTACGTGCTGCGCCGCGGCGCCCTCGTCACCGCCGTCGTCACCGGGCTCACGCTGCTCCTCGGCTCGGTCATCGGCGGTGCCGTGCGGGACGCCGGCCGGGTGGTCGTGCCCGGCCCCGGCGAGGCGCCGCGCAACGAACTGCCGGGCTCCCCGCTGCCGTCGGAGCCCCGCGCGCGGGAAGAGGGCACCCCGTCGGCGTCCACCTCGCCGTCGCAGGGCGCCACGTCCGGTCCCGCCGGCCCGAGCGCCGGTGCCACGCCCACGCAGGGCGCGACGACCGGCGCCCCCAGCGGCAGCACCGCTGGCACGCAGCCCACCCAGACGCAGGGCACGACGGGGCAGGCACCGCCGCAGCAGTCCTCCCCGGGCGGGCAGGCGCCCAGTACCAGCTCCGGGCCGACCGCGGGCGGCACCACCGGAGGCACGACCGGCGGCGGCGATTCGAGCGGCGGCGACGACAGCGAGGGCTCCACCTCCCAGCCCGGCCTCGTGGGAGGCCTGTTGGGCTAGTGCTGCGACCGGGAAGGTTCACCGGCTCACGGCACCCGGACACGGATCAGGTCCCGCACACCCGGTGTGCGGGACCTGATCCGTGCGTGCGGGGGGTCGGCGTCAACGGCCCTGGGCCGCAAGCTCCTTCGCCGCCTCCGTCAGGTCCTTCGCGGTGTCGATCGCCCGCCAGTAGGAGCCCTGCGGGATCGGGAACCCGGACAGCCGGCGCTCGCGGGCCAGCCGCGGGAACGTGGTGCGCTCGTGGTCGCCGCGCGCCGGGAGCAGGTCGGCGAAGCCCGGGGAGAAGACGTACACGCCCGCGTTGATCTCGAACGTGGACGGCGGCGCCTCGATGAAGTCCGTGATGTGGCCGAAGCCGTCCGTCTGCACGGCGCCCCACGGCAGCCGCGGGCGGGCCAGCGCGAGCGTGGCGACGGCGTCCCGCTCGGTGTGGAAGTCGGCCATGTCGCGCAGCGAGAAGCGCGTCCAGATGTCGCCGTTGGTGGCGTACCACGGCTTGTCCGGGTGGGGGAGGTGCGCGGCGGCGTACTTGAGGCCGCCGCCGCGGCCGAGGGGCTCGGTCTCCACGACGGTGGTGACGGAGACCGGCAGGTCGGTGGAGTCCAGCCACTTCTGGAGGACTTCGGCGAGGTGGCCGCAGGAGACCACCACGTCGGTCACGCCTTCCTCGGCGAGCCAGTTGAGCTGATGGCCGATGATCGGCGTCCCCGTGCCGGGGATCTCGACCATCGGCTTGGGCCGGTCGTCGGTGTAGGGACGCAGCCGGGAACCCTGACCACCGGCCAGGACGACGGCTTGGACGGGGCGGGACGCAGCGCTCGGATCGGTCATGACCGAACTTTACGTGGCGTCCCGCCGGCCGCCGCGGGACAGGCCCTCGGGGAGGGGGAAGGTGCCGTGCGGCTCAGCGGTGTGCCGCGGCGACCCCCGTGGCGAAGGAGGTGTCGCAGACCGGGCGGGCGTACGACTGGGCGCGGGCCGGGCCGTAGACGCGGACCGCGGCCTTGCCCAGCGCGCGGGCGATCGACGAGCAGTGCCGGGCCAGCGACGGGCGGCCGTTGACGGCCTGCTGGAGGTGGGTGAGGGCGACGCCCGGGTTCTCCTCCTGCAGTTCGGCGAGCAGCTTGTCGCGCAGCACGTCCTGCGGGGCGCGGCTCACGGCGCGGGTGGTCCCGGCCACGGAGGCGTCCGCGGCGGTGAGCACCGGGCTCGAGGAATTCCCCGACCAGTTGACTCGGGTGACCGCGAGGGTCCCGGAGAGCACCAGGACGACGGGCAGAACGAGGGCGAGGGTGCGGCCGATCCGTCGGGCGGGGCCCCGGCCGCGTCGCGTCTGTTGGGTAGTGGAGTGCTTCACGCGTGTGAGGGTAGCGTCCAGTAATGATTTGGAGACATTTAGTCACCGGTTCGGGGGATGAGGGGCCGCCCCGATGTGGGTAGTGGGTTGACGCACACTGCTCGAAATCACCCGTTGTGCCGGGGTATTCGTCGAACGAGAAGGGCCCCGCAGCAGCCTGCGGGGCCCTTCTTCCGAGTTGTCCGGCGCCTTGCGCGCGCCGTGCGCCGCGTCAGTCGGACAGGCGCGCACCCGTGGAGGTGGAGAACACGTGGGTCTCGCCGGCGCGCGGGACGACGTGCAGCGTGCTGCCCTTCTCCGGGACGTCACGGCCGCCGACGCGGACGACGAGGTCCTTCGTCTCGCCGCCGACGCTGGCGGTGCCGTAGACGAAGGCGTCGGAGCCGAGCTCCTCGACCACGTTCACGACGACCGCGACGCCCTGGTCGGAGTCGGCGCCGGCGACGTCGAAGTGCTCGGGGCGGACGCCGACGGTGACCGTCTTGTCGGAGGTGGCGGCGAGCGCGTCACGCTGCACCGGCACGACCGAGTTGCCGAACTTCACGCCGCCGTCGGTGATTGGCACCTCGACGAGGTTCATCGCGGGGGAGCCGATGAAGCCGGCGACGAAGAGGTTCGCGGGCCGGTCGTACATGTTGCGCGGGGTGTCGACCTGCTGGAGCAGACCGTCCTTGAGGACCGCCACGCGGTCGCCCATCGTCAGGGCCTCGACCTGGTCGTGGGTGACGTAGACGGTCGTGATGCCCAGGCGGCGCTGCAGCGAGGCGATCTGCGTACGCGTCGAGACACGGAGCTTGGCGTCCAGGTTGGACAGCGGCTCGTCCATGAGGAAGACCTGCGGCTCACGCACGATGGCGCGGCCCATCGCGACACGCTGGCGCTGACCGCCGGAGAGCGCCTTCGGCTTGCGGTCGAGGTACTCGGTGAGGTCGAGGATCTTCGCGGCCTCCTCGACCTTCTGCCGGATCTCCGCCTTGTTGACGCCGGCGATCTTGAGCGCGAAGCCCATGTTGTCGGCGACCGACATGTGCGGGTAGAGGGCGTAGTTCTGGAACACCATGGCGATGTCCCGGTCCTTCGGCGGCAGGTGCGTGACGTCGCGCTCACCGATGCGGATGGCGCCGCCGTTGACGTCCTCGAGGCCGGCGAGCATGCGCAGGGAGGTGGACTTGCCGCAACCGGACGGGCCGACCAGGACGAGGAACTCGCCGTCCGCGATCTCGATGTCCAGGGCGTCGACGGCGGGCTTGGTGGAACCCGGGTAGATCCGGGTCGCCTTGTCGAACGTGACTGTGGCCATGGTGAATGGGCCCCCTTCTACCGGCAGGAACGTGCCGGACGATCCGTTGTAGGAAGGTGGTGCCACGACGGGTGATTCCGTTGTGGTGCAGTCCACGTGCGTGAACTGGCTCAGGACGGTACCTGGCGTTCACCTGGTCTGTCAGTAGTTCGTGGTGTGTGAACTTTCCCCGAAATTTTTCGCCCGCCGCGGTCCCCGCGCCCCGCGCGCCCTGCCCCCGCTCCTCGCGCCCCGTGCTCCCGCCCCGCGCGGGGCTCCCGGCCGGGGAACTTCGTGGCCCGGCGAAACGGGCTCTGTGTACAGTGGAGCAGCCTCCGTGCCGGGCCGCGACGCCCGCACGGCGCCTCCTTAGCTCAGCTGGTAGAGCACCGCTCTTGTAAAGCGAAGGTCGTCGGTTCGAGTCCGACAGGGGGCTCAGGGAAACACCAGGTCAGAGCCTGTGTGAGCATGAGGAAGGCCCTCCGTGGAGATCACGGAGGGCCTTCCTCATGCTCGGGCAGCGCGCGGTACGAGGGCGATGGGGGCGTCTGCTTCGGCCTTGTCGAACTGCGGCAGGACGGAGGTGCAGGGCCTCGGTCCAGGGGTGGAGGCCGGGGTGGGAGAAGGCGTCCGGCGCAGGCGCCCACGCGAGGCCGCGGTCGGCGCCGCAGGCGAGGGCCGAACCGGCTGTGGCTCGCGGACATCACCGAGCACGCAACCGTAAGCGGAACCGTAAGGAGACCCGAGGGGGATCCGAAGGTGCGTGCCGCACAGTGGGAAGCGTGCGTGGGAACGGCGGGGTGGGGCCGAGGGGGCTTGTGATGAATGGCGAGGACCGGCTGCGGCTGGTGATCCTGGTCGGCGCGGCGCGGGAGAGCCGCTTCGGACTGGCGGCGGCCGAATGGCTCGCAGTCCAGGCCCGGCTCCAGAAGGACTTCGAGGTCGACGTCATCGACCTCGCCACCGCCTGGCTGCCGGACCTGATGACCGCCGACCCCGTCGTGCCGCGGCCCTCCGCGGTGCGAGACCTCTCGCCGTGGCTCGCCACCGCCGACGCCTTCGCCGTGGTGACCCAGGACTACCGCCTGGGCTGTCCGGCTTCCCTCAGGAACGCCATCGACTGGTACGACCGCGAATGGCACGCCAAGCCCGTCGGCTTCCTCAGCTACGGCGAGGCGTCGGGCGGACTGGGCGCCATCGTCCAGCTGCGGCAGGCCTTCGCCGAGATCCACGCCATGACGGTCACCGAGACCGTCAGTTTCCACCACCACGAGAAGCGCTGGGGCCCCGCGGGCCAACTGCTCGACTCGGCGGTCTGCCAGGCGCAGGCCACCGCCATGCTCGGACGGCTCGGCTGGTGGGCCCGGGCCCTGCGGCGCGCCCGCGCCATCGAGCCCTACGAGGACCCGGCCCACGTGTATGCGGAGGAGTGACAGCACATGGACACCAGGTGGTTCCGGCGGTTCGGTGAGCCGCCGGCCCAGGCGCCCCGGCTGCTCTGTTTCCCGCACGCCGACGGAGCGGCCGGCGCCTACGCGCCGATGGCCCGCCGACTGTCCCTGAAGGTCGACGTGGTAGCCGTCCGGTATCCGGGCCGCCGGCCGACGGCATCCTCGACCTCGCCACCCGGATAGCCGACGGGATGGACCTCGACGACCCGAGGCCCTTCGCCTCCTTCGGCCACAGCATGGGAGCCCTCGTCGCCTTCGAGACCGCGCGCGTCCTGCACAGCCGGTCCGCCCAGGCTCCCGTCCGTCTCTTCCTGTCCATCCGCGGGGCGCCCGGACCCGACCACAACCCGCACGACCGGCTCGTGGACGACGCGACCATCCTCGCCGCGGTCCGGAACCTCGGAGGCACCGACGCCTCGTTCCTGAACGATCCCGAGCTGCGGGACATGGTGCTCCCGACGCTGCGCGCCGACTACGGAGCACTGGCCGGGTACCGCTGGACCGCAGGCCCCGCGCTGAACAGCCCCCTCACGTGCTCGTGGGCGACTCCAACCCGGTCGTACCGGTCGCGTCGGTGGACGGCTGGGCACGACAGACGCGACAGGACAACGAAGTCCTGGTCCTCGCCGGGGGCACTTCTATCTGAGCGAGCGGCTGGACGAGGTGCACGCGATCGTCACCAGCCGCTTGACGACACTGAGTGGGGGAAGCAGTGGAATTCCGGATCTTGGGCCCGTTGGAAGCGTCGGCGGGCGGACGGAAGCTGGCGCTGGGCGGACACAAGCAGCGAGCGGTGCTGGGGATGCTGCTGCTGCGCGCGAACCGGGTCGTCGCGACCAGCGAACTGCTGGCAGCGCTGTGGCCCGACGACAACCGGCCCACGACGGCCCGCAAGATCGTGCAGAACGCGGTGTGGGGTCTGCGCGCGCTGTTCGCCGAGGACACCAGGGGCCAGCACCCGGCCGCACCCACCCTCGTCACCCAGGCCCCCGGCTACGTCCTGCGCGTGGACCCCGAGCACGTCGATCTGCACCGCTTCAACCAGCGGGTGGCGGAAGGCCGGGCCTGCCTCTCCGTCGGCCGCCACGAGGAGGCCGCCGGTCTACTGCGCGCCGCCCTCGACGAATGGCACGGCACCGCGCTCGCCGACCTCGCCGAGACGGGCACCGACTGGCCCGAGCTGACCGCCCTGAGCCAGCTGCGCCTCGACGTCATGGAGGACCGCTTCGAGGCCGAGCTGCGCAGCGGCCGGCACCACGAGATCCTCGGCGAACTGGTCTCCCTCGCCGAGGAGGAGCCGCTGCGCGAACGGCTCTGCGGCCAGCTCATGCTCGCGCTGTACCGGTGCGGCCGGCAGGCCGAGGCGCTGGACGTCTTCAGCCGGGTCCGCCGGTCCCTCGTCGACGAGCACGGACTGGAACCGTCGCGCGAACTCCAGTCGCTCCAGCAGAACATCCTCACCCACGACCTGTCCCTGACGCCCAGGGCCGCCGCCGCGCCGGAACGCGAAGCGCCCCGGCACAGCCCGGTCCCGCGGCCCGCCGACCGGCCGGCCGCGTTCGAGCGGGAGCCGGAGCGGCGGCCGGGCGACCGGTCCGGTGTGTTCGAGCGGGCGCCGCAGCAGCGGCCCGCCGGCCTTCCCGCGCACCGCCTGACGACCGATACGCCGCAGGCGGGCGCCCCACGCGGACGGGCGGCCGAGCCGGTCCTGCGCACCGAGCGCAGGACGGTCGCGCTGCTGCTGGTGCGCACCCGCTTCCCCGACCAGGCCACGGCCTTCGCCGAACTGCGCTCGTCCGTCACCCTGCACGACGCCGTCACCGCCGTCGCCGAGAGCGTCGTCGAACTCGGCGGCACCCTCGCCGGATCGCTCGGCTACGTCTCGATGGCGGTGTTCGGGCTGGACGACGACGGGAGCGACGCCTCCTGCGACGCGGTGCTGGCGGCCATCGAGCTGCGCGCCCGGCTGAGCCAGGTGCCCGGACCGACCTGGCACGCGGTCGTCTCCGCCGGCGAGGTGCTGGTCCGCCGGGACACGCAGGGCGAACTCACGTCCGTGTCCGTCGTCGGGCGGCTGGTCGACGAGGCGCGCTCGCTGCTCGCCGGCGTCCCCGCCGGGGAGATCCAGCTCACCGGCGACGCCGTGCGCGACACCGCCGGACTCGTCCGGCAGGCCCCGCACGAGCGGCCCGGCGTGCGCGTGGTGGCCGGACTGCGGTCCGACGACGACGCCGCGCTGCCCGCCCCGCCCGGCGGTCACGGTGCCGAACGCGCGGTGCTGAAGGGCCTGATGGACCGCACCCGCCGGCATGACGTGCCGCACCTGGTGACCATCCTGGGCGAACAGGGCACCGGCAAGACGCGCTTCCTCACCGATTTCGTCCGCGACATCCAGGGCGAGGCGGCGCGCGTGGTACGGGTACGGGCCGACCGGGGCGCCTGGTGGACCGTGCCCGACCTGCTGCGGCTGTGCTGCGGTCTGGGCGCCGCCGACGCGGAGAGCGACCGGCTCGCCGAGGTCGTCCGCAGGGTCGCCGGCCGCGGCACGACCGCCGAACGGCTGCTGCGGCAGATCCGCGCGGTTCAGGAGTGCGGCGCCGAGGACGGCGACACGGACCGCAAGGAGCGCGAGGCGCTGGAGAGCTGGCGCGAACTTCTGGTGCTGCTCGCCCGGGAACAGCCGCTGGTGCTGTGCGTCGACGACGCCCACCTCGCCGAGGACGCCGTGCTGGACCTGCTGGAGTGGCTGGCCTCCGAACCGCAGGACGCGCCCCTGTTCATGGTCGCATGCGCCCGGCCGGCCCTGCTGGAACGGCGGCCCTTCTGGGGCGCCGGACTGCGCCACACCGGAACCCTCACCCTGGAGGGCATGCCCGGCCCGACCAACCACGCGCTCGGCGCGGGCTGGGTACGCGAACCCACCGTCCATCAGCCGTCGGGCGGGCATACGTCGGGGCGGTGAGCGCCGGCACCGTGGGTGGGGCGCCGGGCGGGCGGTGAGTGGCCTGCACGGGTACCCCGGGCGCGGCGCCGGGCGTGCCGGCTTGGTCACACGGCGTGCTGCTCCCGTCCGATGGGCCCATCCGGGCGGCATGGTGCTCCCGGCCGGTGGGTTCTTCCGGGCGGGAGCACCACGCCGCCCGGTCCGACTCGGTCTTACCGGTGTGAGGTGCTGCCGGTGCCAACGGCCGCGCGGTGATCGCTCAGCGGGGGGAGTGGGGGGAGTGCGCCGAAGCGGGTGGGGTCGCCGCCCGGGCCCGGTTCGGTGGCGAGGACCTGCCAGCGGGCGGGGGAGGTGGCCACCCGGCGGTAGTCGAAGCGGTGCTGGGTCGCGCGTCGCGTGACGTCGCACACGTGGACCTCGCCCGCCGGGGTGCGGCCCAGCATCGCCTCGCACTGGTCGACGAGGTCGCCGCCGGTCCACGGCCGGCCGGTGCCCGGTGCCGGTGCGGGCGATCGGTACACCAGGGCCGTGCCGGTGGCGACCGCGGCGTGCACGGACAGGCCCTGGACCAGCGCGGTGGGCGGGCCGAGCGGGGAACCGGGGGTGGTGAGGAAGTCCCGGACGGCCACCGCGGCCCGGATGGCGCGCTCGGCGCCGCCCTCCGGCACATGCCGGTCTCCCACGAACAGCCCGAGCAGCACGGAGCCGATCGAGGTCGCCACCATGCCGCCCGCCTCGGTGACCTCCTCCCGCGCGAACTCGCACACGCTGTCGAGGGCGCGGTCGACGTCGTCGGCTGACATGCCGTCGTACGAGCCGGTGCAGAAGCCGATCCGCAGCATCAGCACACTGCCGGGCCGTTGGCTCTCCGTGCCGGTCTGCTCGATGTGCCCGCCCCTCTCGGCCTCGGCGCGCGCGGCGATGCCGGAGGGCGTGGACGGTGCGGTGGGTGCGGCCACCGGGCGGGGCCGGGTGCCGGCGGTGTCCGGGGCGGCAGCCGGCCCGGCCGGGGCGTGGGCGTCGTGTCCGGACCGAATCCGGGCCGCGGGTCTCGCCCGGTCGTGGTGCTCGTCGGCGGGGCCTCCGGGCCCGGCGGCGCGTGGCACGGGCCGCGTCGGGCGGCCGTCGGCGCGGCCCGGCACGGCCGGGGTGGTGGCGGGGGGCAGGGGGCGGTCGGTGCGCGGCCGGGCGAGGAGGTCCAGCCGGGGGTCCTGGGCGAGGATGGAGCGCTGGAGCTGCTGGATGCCCCGGCAGGGTTCGAGCCCGAGGCCCTCGACGAGGGCGGCGTGGATACGGGTGTACACGCCGAGCGCGTCGGCCTGGCGCCCGCACCGGTACAGCGCCAGCATCAGCTGCTGCGCGGCGCGCTCACGGAGCGGTTCGGCGCGGACGAACCCGTCCAGGTCCCGCAGTATGGACTGGTGTTCGCCACATTGGAGTTCGACTTCGAAGCAGTCCTCCATCACGTCGAGCCGCTTCTGCTCAAGAGCTAACAGCTCCGGCCACTCCAGCCCCACCTCGGCCAGATCCGCGAGCGCCGGCCCGCGCTACAGGGCCAGCGACTTGCGCAGCGCGCTCCGGGCCCGCTCCGCGTCACCGGCCGACAGGGCCGCCCGGCCCTGCGCCGCCAGCCGCTGGAACCGCAGCAGGTCCACGTGTTCGGCGGGCACCCGCACCATGTATCCCGGCGCCCGGGTCAGCAGCTGCGCCGTGTCCGGTTCGTCGTTCGGCACGGTCAGCGACCGGCGCAGCCGCCACACCGCGTTCTGAAGGATCTTGCGCGCGGTGCCGGGCACCTGGTCGGCCGGCCACAGCGCCGCCGTCAGCTGCCGCGCGGACACCACCTGGTTGGCGTGCAGCAGCAGATAGGCCAGGGCCGCGCGCTGCCGTGTGCCGCCGAGCCGGACCGGTCCGGCCGTACTTCCCACTTCGAGTGGTCCCAGCAGTCGGAACTCCATGTGTCTCCCCCGTCGTCCGCGCCGGCGGCCAACGCGCGCCGGCGGTGCTGTGCGGGCCGGATGGCCCCAGGTGGGACAACGTCCGGCCGCGCATGTTTGTTCTCGCCGGGTCAGCCGGTGGCCGCTCCCGCCAGACGCGCGCCGTCACCGTCGCGCAGCAGCTCGCAGATGTCCCGCAGGCCGGCCCCCAGCCGGGCGATCTCCTCGTCGGCCAGCTCGATCGACGGCTCGAACCGCAGGGTGTTGACCGCGCTGGCCGTCGGGAAGGTCCGCACCCGGTGCTCGCGCAGCAGATGACCGGCCAGGAAGTATCCGAACAGGCCGGATCCGGCCAGCCCGCGCACCGCCTCCGACGCCGCGTCCGACTGGTCGTGGAACTCCAGGCCCAGCATCAGCCCCTTGCCGCGGACCTCCTTGACCTGCTCGGGGAAGTCGTCGCGGACCGACTCCAGCATGGCCCGCAGGGCCGCGCCGCGTTCCTCGGCCCGGCGGTAGGCGGCCCCGCCGTCGGCCTCCAGCAGCTCCAGGACCTTCAGCGCGATCGTGCAGGAGAAGCTGTCCTTGGCGAAGGTCGAGCTGTGCACGATCTCGAACTCCCGCCGGTAGCGGGCCTCGCGCACCAGCATCACCGAGGTCTTGGCGATGCCGCCGCCGAGCGTCTTGGCCAGCGTGTAGTAGTCGCCGCGCAGGCCCACCTGCGACGAGGCCAGCAGGGTGCCGGTGCGGCCCATGCCGCTCTGGATCTCGTCGACGAGGACCGGGCAGTCGATCTCCTCGCAGAAGCGCTGGATCGCCTCGGCGAACTCCGCGGTCAGCACGTGGATGCCGCCCTCGCCCTGGACGGGCTCCAGCAGGAAGGCGCAGAACACCGGGAACTCCCGCTCCACGACGTCCACCTGCCCGTCGGCGACGATGAGTTCGAAGACGACACCGCGGTCGCGCTCGTGGATCTCCTTCAGCGCCTCGGGCCGGTCCCACGGCACGAAGCGCGCCTGCGCGGCCAGTGACCGGAACGGGATGCGGTAGGCCTCGTTGTGGGTCAGCTGCACACTCGTGCCGAGCTTGCCGTGGAAGCCGCCCTCCAGGGCGAGGAACAGCGGCGGGCGCTCCAGCTGAGCGGTGTTGTGCTCCGCGAGGCGGCGCTCCAGCTCGGCGAGCGCCGCGGCCGGTCCCTCCGCGGCGCCGACGCCGAACCCTCGCAGCACCCGGTCGGCGACGACGGCGCCGCCGGCGACGGCGTCCCGCGCCGAGCGCGCGGACCGCTCCAGCTCCTCGCCGAGCGCGGCGATGCGCATACCCCGGTCCATCTCGGCGTGCTTGACGGCCGCCTCGACGGCCTCGGCGCCGGTGTTGGCGAAGATGGCGAAGTACGGCTCGTCGGTGCCGAGTTCGCGGTGGACGATGCGGTTCAGCTCGGACGCGAGGCGGTTGGCGTAGGGGTGGCGGGAGAACTGGGCGTGCACGGGGGTCCCGGCCTCCAGCAGCTCCCGGGCGCACCGGACGATCTCCGGATGGTTGTGGCCGAGCAGCACCGACCCGTAGCCGCCGGCGAAATCGGTGATCGCGATCTCGTCACCGTCCGCACCGCGCTGGTACAGCGTGTTCCCGTTGGAGCGCACGTACTCGACGGCCAGACCGGCCATGCCCAGCACTTCGCGGAGATACGGTTCGGCGAGTTCCGGCCCTTCGGCCGCGGAATTGTTGGTGTTCATGAGCACAGATTGCGCCATTCGGGTCAACGGCCGGTCATTGCCAGCTCATAAGCACCGCACAGGCGGGCGGGAGCAGGCGATTACCGGCCGATGAGGAGCCTTCGAAAACGTGGCGGTACGTTGACGAACGCGGGCCCTGGTTCGCCAACGGCAGGGCCTGAGCGTGCCCCGCGAAAAGGATCGGAGAATACGGAATGAATTCCGCGCCCGCGGACGTCGACGCAGTCACCGCGCTCCCCAGCCCGCCAGCCCACGACGCGGTGACCCCCGCGGTTCTAAGATCCGTGATGTCGCGGTTCGCCACCGGAGTCACCGTGATCACCGTGGGCGGCGAGCACCTGCACGCGATGACCGCCAACGCCTTCAGTTCGGTGTCCCTGGAACCGCCGTCGGTGCTGTGCAGTGTGGGACACAATGCGGTGATGCACGGGGCCCTGACCTCGGCGGGCCGGTTCGCCGTCAACATACTCGACGTCGGACAGGAACCGCTGGCCCGGCACTTCGCCGACAAGAACCGCACCCTGGGCGCCGCCCAGTTCGACGGCGTCCCGTGGACGCCGGGCGAGCGGACGGGCGCCCCGCTGCTGGGCGGCTCGCTGGCCTGGCTGGAATGCGAACTCACCGCCGCGCACGAGTTCGGTGACCACACCATCTTCATCGGCACCGTGATCGGAGCGGGCCAGTTCACCGAGGGCCGTGGACTGCTGTTCGTCGACGGCCGATTCGGTCGCCCCGAATTGTCCGCGCGCTGATCCGCCGCCTGCCGGAGGCCGGGAAAAGGCGGCAAGGCGATCCGATGACCCGTTCATGACCGCGATGAGATCAGCGAATGCCGTGACCGTGAACTGTTCGTTCCCCGCCCCTGCTTTCATGGCACGTCTGTAAAGGCACCACGGAGTGGGAATTGGAGTTGTACATGACCAGAGATGACCGTTCACCGGTGACCGTCATCGGCCTCGGGCTGATGGGCCAGGCGCTGGCCTCCGCCTTCCTGAAGGGCGGTCACCCGACCACCGTCTGGAACAGGTCCGCCGACAAGGCGGCGGACCTGGTCGCCGGGGGAGCCGTGCTCGCCGGCAGCCCGGACGAGGCGGTCACGGCCGCCGAGCTGATCGTGGTCTGCGTGTCCGACGACGACGTGCTGCACGCCGTACTGGACCCGGTGGCCGAGAAGCTGCGCGGCCGCGTGGTGGTCAACCTGAGCTCCGGCTCCTCGGACCAGGCGCGGGCCAACGCCGCGTGGTCCGCGGACCGGGGTTTCAGGTACCTCGACGGCGCCATCATGACCGTACCGGCCGGCGTCGGGGCCCCGGAGTCGGTGTTCTTCTACGCCGGCCCCAAGGAGGCCTACGACCGCAACGCCGAAGCGCTGGCCCTGCTCGGCGGCGGCACCACCTACCTCGGTGAGGACCACGCCCTGGCGCCGCTGTACGACGTGGCGCTGCTCGGCATGATGTGGGGGACGCTCAACAGCTTCCTGCACGGTGCCGCGCTGCTCGCCACGGCGGACGTCAAGGCGTCGGAGTTCCTGCCCTGGGCGACCAAGTGGGTGGACACCGTCAAGATGTTCGCCACGGACTACGCCGGGCAGATCGACGCCGGTGACGGCGCCTACCCCGCCCGGGACGCGACCATGGAGGTGCACGCCGGCGCGCTGAAGCACCTGCTGCACGAGAGCGAGTCGCAGGGCGTCAACGCCGAACTGCCGCGGTTCGTCGACGGGTTGATGCAGCGCACCATCGCCGCGGGCTTCGGCAAGAACAGCTACGCCGGCATGATCGAGCTCTTCCGCACTCCGGAGAAGTAGTGAAGTAGACGAGCCACCCGAATACCGAAGGGCCCGGACCGGTTTCCCCCACCGCTCCGGGCCCTTCGTGCGTGTCGCTCGCGGGTCCTGTGCATCCACCTGCACCTTCGCCTCCGTCCGGAGACGGCGGCGGCGGCCCGCACGACCTCGTCGGTCGCGCGGGCCGCCGCCGGCCGGGGGCCGCCGCACCGGCCCCCTCACACAGAGGTCGGTGGGGTGCGAGCGGGCCTCACAGGAAGTACGTGCCGGGTTCCAGACCCATCAGCACCCGGCCCTGCACCTCCAGGTTGGCGCCCAGCTGCACCAGGGCGTGCAGCGAGAAGCCCTGGATGTCGCGGTGGAAGCGCTGGAGGTCCACGTCGGAGCGGATCACCGAACCGCCGCTGGCCGCGTACAGCGTCTCGACCGCCTCCTTGGCCAGCTGGCCCGCGTAGGCCGTCTGGCCGCGGATGACGGCCTTCTCCGCGTCGGTCGGCTGCTCGCCCGCGTCGGCCGCCCGCTGGAGCACCTCCAGCCAGCGCTCCGACAGGGCACGCGCCGCCTCGATCTTGTTGGCGGCGATCGCCAGCTGCTGCTGGGTGGGCGGGTGCTCGCGCTGGTCCGTCCAGTCCGTGTAGGTGATGCCGCGGCCCGGCACCCGCTCCAGGAACAGCTCGTACGCGCCCTCGGCGATGCCGACGAGGGTCGCGGCCACGCTGGACAGGATGTAGCCGAGCAGCCCGTAGTTGCGGCCGGTCGCCCCGGTGTTGGAGCGGTCACCGGTCGCGCTGACCATGGCCTCCTCCAGCGGCACGGTGCGGTGCGCCGGCACGAACAGGCCGGCGGCCTTCACCGTGCCGCTGCCGGTGCCCGCGCCGGACGTGGCGTGCCAGTCGTCCTCCAGGGCCAGCTCGGCCGTCGGCACCAGCGCGACCAGCTCCTGGTGCGTCCCGTCCGGCTGCTCCACCAGCGCGGCCAGCAGGTCCCAGTCGGCCCCGCGGACACCGGAGTTGTACCGCCAGGTGCCGTCCAGCCGGTACCCGCCGTCGACCGGCTTGAGCGTGCCGCTCGGCGCGAACACGATCGACACCCGCGTCGAACCGGAGGTGAAGACCTCCTCCTGCGCCCGGTCGGGGTAGAGGCTGACCGCCCAGGCGCTGGTCAGCCACACCATCGTCAGCCAGCCGGTCGACGGGCAGCCGCGGGCGACCTCGGAGATGATCCGCGCCTGCTGCGCGGCGTCCAGGTCGAGACCGCCGTACGTCCTCGGCACCGAGGAGCGGAAGACCCCGGCCTTCTCCAGGAGCTGGATGTTCTCCTCGACGATCCAGCGCCGCTGCTCGCTCTCCTGCCCGTTGCGACGCAGCGTCGGCACGGCGGCACGCACGCCGTCGAGCACGGAGGCGAGTTCTTCTTCGGTGGCCATGGGACTTCTCCTCGTCGCACGGGATTCAAAACGGCGCGGGTCACGCTGTGCGTTCACGCTATGCCGGATGATTCGCGGAACGGAAAACCCGTGATCTCATCCCGGTAATGCGTGCGGAACCCGACGGGAGCCTGCCGGGACCGAGGCGAGGACAGCCGATTACCCGTCGATTACCGATCGATTGCTGCCGGATTGACGGGCGGTGGGCGGGCTTTTCGGCGGCCCGGTTCCGTCTGGCACTATGAGCGCATGAATGAGCCTTGGGACGCCCTTGTTTCCGCCGCCGCCGAGGACAGCGCGGCACTTATCGAGAAATGTGCCGGGGACTGGTCCCGGCCCGCCGGTGAACTGACCTGGAGCTGTACGCAGACCGTCGACCACCTCTCCCAGGCGGTGTACGGCTACGCGGCGCTGCTCATCGCCCGGCCGACCGACCGCTATGTGGCGCTGCGGGTCGCCATGGACCCCTCGGCACCCGCCGACGAGATCGCGGAGAGCGTCCGGATCGGCGCCACCCTGCTCGCCCAGACCGTGCGCACCACGGACCCCGCGGCCCGGGCGTGGCACCCCTGGGGTCCGGGCGACGCCAGCGCGTTCGCCGCCGCCGGCGTCCTGGAACTCCTCGTGCACAGCCGGGACATCGCCCTGGGCTTCGGCATCGAGGCCACCGCCCCGGACGACGAACTGTGCGCGCCCGTCGTCGACCGCCTGTTCCCCGGAGCGCCGAGCGGCCACCGGCCCGCCGACACCCTCCTGTGGTGCGCGGGCCGGATCGCGCTGCCCGGACTGCCCCGGCGGACGGACTGGCGCTGGTACGGCGAGACGCGCTGACCGGCCGCCGCCGGACATGCGAACGCCCCCCGGGCCGGGGGGCGTTCGCATGCCGCGTTCGGCGTGGTCACTCGGCGGCCACCAGGCCCGTCGAGGCCACCGGCCGGTCGATGGCCATCATCCAGCGGCCGTCCTCGACACGGCGCAGCACATCGGTGCAGATGCCCTCCAGGTGGACCGGCTCGCCGTCCTTGCCCACGGTGTCGATGCTGTACCGGACGCCGACCAGGGCCACGTCGCCGGCCACGTACGAGTGTGTCAGCTCCGCCTTCAGCGAGGGCTTCGCGGCCAGGAACTCCTTGAACCACGCCAGCCGCGCCGCCCCGGTGAGGGGTTCGCCGGAGAAGTTGGAGATGGCGTCCTCGCGGTAGAGGCTGTCGAATATCGCCCCGTCGCCGGTGTTGAACGCCTGGAGGAAGACCTCGTTCTGGGTGTCCGGGTCGTCGGTGAGGTCAGGGTTGTTCGGGTCGAAGTCGGTGCTGAAGTCGTAGGCCATGGTGTACCGGCCCGCCTCTCTGTGAAGGATGACTGGGACGTGCAGGGTCGTGGGACTCGAAACGCTCGGTCACTCCAGGCCGAGGGTCTGCCGGGCGGCGCGCAGACCCGACTCGACCGCCCCGTCCAGGAAGCCCGACCAGCCGTTCGCCACGTCACCGCTCGCGAAGGCGACACGGCCGCTGGTGTTGTGGATGGACGGGTACAGCGAGGTGAGCTGGCCCGGCTTGCGGAAGGCCCAGCCGCCGCGCGCGTAGGGGTCACGGCCCCAGTCGTGCGCCCGCACCTCGATGATGTCCAGCTCGGCGCCCAGCTGCCGGACAGCACTGGTGACCTGGGCCTTGTCGGCGGGGTTGAGGGTCGGGTCGGTGCTGAAGGCCACGTACAGCAGGCCCTGGCTCGTCTCCTTGAAGGGCATGAGCATGGGGATCGGCGAACCGCCCTCGGCGCCCTGCGCGGAGAACTTCCCGGCGCCGGCCTTCGCGTGGATGAACATCTTGTACGCGTTCGGCACCGCGATGCCCTGGGAGCCGGCCGTGGTGTGTGCCGCCGGCAGCGACGGGGAGAACTTGATGGTGGGCCAGACGTTGACCGGTACGGCCACGACCGCGTTGGTCGCGCTGTAGCGCACCCCCGACTTCAGCGTCACGTACACCAGCGAACCGGTGTCGGTGACCGACGCGACCGGGGAGTTCAGCCGCAGCACCGGCTTGGCCTCGGCCAGCATGGCGTTGAGCAGCCCGGACGTGCCGTTTGCCATGCGCCAGCGCTGGGTGTCGGCCCAGCCCTGGTTGCTCCAGCCCGCCAGCGACCACCAGTGCGACAGCATGGTGAGCGCGCCCTGCGTGCTGGACCCGCCCGAGTAGATCGCCGTCTGCCCGTTGACCAGCAGCTCCTCCTCGGCGGTGAGGCCGAGCTGGTTGAGCCGGTCGCGCAGCGACAGCCGGTCCAGGCTCGCCAGGAGGTCCGACCGGTACAGCGGCTCGAAGGGCCGCTCGAAGTACTGGCGCGACCCGTCGAAGAGCCGCTCCAGCACCGCGCCCGTGCGGTTGAAGGCGTCCTCCGGGGTGAACTCCTTCGGACCGGAGGGCGTCGGCAGGAGGACCCGGTCCACCGGGTGCTCCTCCGCCAGGGCGATGTTGTACCGCTTCAGTTCGGCGGCGATGTGCGGCTGGGTGGTCTCCACCCAGGTGCCGCCCATCTCCACCTGGTGACCCCCGAAGGTGTCGACGTAGGTGCGGCCGCCGATGCGGCCACGCGCCTCCAGGAGCAGCACCCGCTTGCCGCGAGCCCGCAGTTCACGGGTGGCCGTGATCCCCGCGAACCCCGCTCCGATCACGATGACGTCGTACGGCCCCTCCTCGGCCGCCCGCGCCGGGGCGGCGGCGAGCACGGGGGCCGCCGCCAGAGCAGCCGAACCGCCGATCGCCTTGAGCAGGGTCCGACGCGAGGGGCGCCGCGACGTCGCGGCCTTGGCGGTGGTGTCGTTTAGGTGTCTCATGTCTTCCACAAGGATGTTGGGTGCGCGTCTGACGACGGCCCGACGGATGGGATGCGGGGGCGGGAAGCGGGGGGAACGGGAGGACGGCGAGAGGCGGGGGGACCGTCCGGGCCGGACTGCTCCTGGCCGTACGGGTCGTCGACGGCGTACCGCCAGATGCCGTCCTCGCCGAGGCGCAGCACGTCCACGCCGGTGCCCGTCAGGTGCTCCGGCTTGCCGTCGTCGTCGACCGTGTCGATCTCCCAGTCGACGATCAGCAGCGCCGTGTCACCGGTCACGAAGATCTGCCGCGTCTTGGTGCTGATCTTCGGGCCACGGGCCAGGAACGCCCGCTGGTACTCCCGGCGCGCGTCACCGGTCAGCGGCTGGCCCGGCTCCCAGACGGCGACGGCCTCGTCCGTGTAAAAGAAGTCCATGGCTTCGAAGTCGCCGCGTTGAACGCATCGACATATTGCGAGGTGTGCTTTTCCACGGTCTCGTGCAGCTGTGACATGAGAACTGTCGACCTGCCTTCTCGTTGTCGGCGCTCGGGTAATTTCCGATACGGAAGATATTCGAGGCCGTTCTGCGGGCCGCTCATCGGGCGGTAATCAAGTGATCTCGCATCGCGGAATTACCCGATCGAGATTTCCTGCTGAGGGGCGGGAGAGAATGCCCGGCCTACGATCGGCCCCAGGTTTCGGCACCAGATCGGAAGTCTCGGTAATTCGGCCGGAAAGGCAGTCGGGCACGATGACGAATCAGCGGAACGTGGAAACAGCCGTGCCGGGTGGCGGCGAGGGCGAGGCGATAGCGGTCGTCGGCCTGTCCTGCCGCCTGCCGGGCGCGGACGGGCCCGAGGCGTTCTGGGAGCTGCTGCGCACCGGCTCGGACGTCATCACCCCGGTCCCCGCGGGCCGTTGGCGCTCCGCGATCGGCGAGGACACCCCCGAGGGCACCGTCCCCGGGATGCGCCGCGGCGGCTTCCTCGACCGGATCGACACCTTCGACGCCGCGTTCTTCGGCATCGCGCCGCGCGAGGCCGTCACCATGGACCCGCAGCAGCGGCTGGTGCTGGAACTCGCCTGGGAGGCACTGGAGCACGCCGGTATCGTGCCCGCCGCCCTGCGCGGCAGCCGCACCGCCGTGTTCGTCGGCACTCTGCGCGACGACTACGCGGCCCTGCTCTACCAGCACGGCGCCGCCGCGGTCACCCAGCACACCATGGCCGGTGTCAACCGGGGCGTCATCGCCAACCGGGTCTCCTACCACCTCGGCCTGAACGGCCCGAGCCTCACCGTCGACTCCGCCCAGTCGTCGTCCCTGGTCGCCGTGCACCTCGCCTGCGAGTCGCTGCGCTCCGGCGAGTCCGACGCGGCGATCGTCGCCGGTGTCAACCTGAACATCCTCGCCGAGGGCGCCGTCACCGAGGAGCGCTTCGGCGGCCTGTCGCCGGACGGCACGACCTACACCTTCGACGCCCGCGCCAACGGGTTCGTCCGCGGCGAGGGCGGCGCCGCCGTCGTCCTCAAGCCGCTGTCCCGCGCACTCGCCGACGGCGACACCGTGCTCGGCGTGATCCGCAGCAGCGCCGTGAACAACGACGGCGCCACACCCGGCCTCACCGTCCCCGGCCAGGACTCGCAGGAGCGGGTGCTGCGCGAGGCGTACGAGCGGGCCGGCATCGACCCCGCCACCGTGCAGTACGTCGAACTCCACGGCACCGGCACCCCGGTCGGCGACCCCATCGAGGCCGCCGCGCTCGGCGCGGTGCTCGGCGCCGCCCGCACCGGCGACCGGCCGCTGCACGTCGGCTCCGTCAAGACCAACGTCGGCCACCTGGAGGGCGCGGCCGGCATCACGGGCCTGGTGAAGACCGTGCTCGCGCTCTCGCACCGCGAGCTGCCCCCGAGCCTGAACTTCGGCACCGAGAACCCGGCCATCCCGCTCGCCGAGCTGGGCCTGCGGGTGCAGCGCGAGCTGACCGGCTGGCCCGCGCCCGACCAGCCGCTGATCGCGGGCGTCTCCTCCTTCGGCATGGGCGGCACCAACGCCCACGTGGTGCTGGAGGAGGCGCCGGACACGCCCGCGGCGTCCGGTGCCCGGCAGGAGGACGGCGTCCCGGAGCGGGACGGAACCTTGGTGGGCGGCGCCGCCCTGCTGCCCTGGGTCGTCAGCGCCCGCGGCGAGAACGCGCTGCGCGCGCAGGCCGGCCGGCTGCGCGAGTTCGCCGCCGACCGCGACGCGGACGCCACCGACCTCGGCTTCTCCCTCGCCGCCACCCGCACCGTGTTCACCCACCGCGCCGTCGTCCTCGCCGACGACCGGGACGGCATGCTGACCGGGCTGGACGCGCTGGCCGCCGACACGCCCGCCCGGAACGTCGTCACCGGCGCCGCCGGCCCCGGCCGCACCGCCCTGCTGTTCACCGGGCAGGGCGCGCAGCGCATCGCCATGGGCCGCGAACTGCGCGCCGCCTTCCCGGCGTTCGCCGCCGCCTTCGACGAGGTGTGCGCGCACTTCGCACCGCTGCTGGACCGCCCGCTCGCCGAGGTCGTCGACTCCGGCGAGGGCCTGGACGACACCGGCTACACCCAGCCCGCGCTGTTCGCCGTCGAGGTGGCCCTGCACCGGCTGGTGGCCGGCTGGGGCGTGCGCGCCGACCTGGTCGCCGGGCACTCCATCGGCGAGATCGCCGCCGCGCACATCGCCGGGGTGTTCTCCCTGGAGGACGCCGCCAAGCTGGTCGCCGCGCGCGGCCGGCTCATGCAGGCGCTGCCCGCGGGCGGCGCCATGGTCGCGGTCCAGGCCGCCGAGGCCGAGGTGCTGCCGCTGCTCGCGGGCCTGGAGGACGAGGTCGCGGTCGCCGCTGTCAACGGGCCCCGCTCGGTGGTGATCTCCGGCGCCGCCGAGCAGGTCGCCCGGATCGCGGACCGGCTCGCCGCCGACGGCCGCCGCACCCGCCGGCTGACCGTCTCGCACGCCTTCCACTCGCCGCTGATGGCGCCCATGCTCGACGAGTTCCGTCGCTTCGCCGAACAGCTGACCTTCCACGAGCCGCGCGTCGCCGCCGTCTCCACCGTCACCGGCCGCCCCGTCGCCCCCGGCGAGTGGAGCTCGCCCGGCTACTGGGTCGAGCAGGTACGCCGCCCCGTGCGGTTCCTGGACGCCGTGCGGGCGCTGGAGTCCGCGGGCGCCACCACCCTGCTGGAGCTGGGCCCCGACGCCGTCTGCGCCACGATGGCCGCCGACTGCCTCCAGGGCACCGACGCCGTCGCGCCGATCGCCGCGCTGCGCTCCGGCCGGCCCGAGCCGCGCACCCTGCTCACCGCGCTGGCCCAGGCCTTCACCCGCGGCACCGACGTGGACTGGGCCGCCGTCCACGCCCAGGCGGGCGGCCGACGCGTCCCGCTGCCCACCTACGCCTTCCAGCGGGAGCGCCACTGGATCGGCGGCCCCGCGCGTGCCGCCGCCGTGTTGCCGCAGACCGCCGAGCAGCCGGCCCCCGCCGCCGGCACCGACACCACCGCCGTCGTCCTCGACAGCGTCGCGGCCGTCCTGGAGTACGGCCCGGACCGCCGCGTCGAGCTGCACACCACGTTCAAGGACCTCGGCCTGGACTCGCTGATGTCGGTCGAGCTGCGCGACGCGCTGTCCGCCGCCACCGGCCTGCGCCTGCCCGGCGGCCTCCTCTTCGACCACCCGACCCCCGCCGCCCTGATCGCCCACCTCGACTCCCGGCTCGCCGAGACCGGCGCCGCCGAGGCGGACGACGTCACCGCCCCGGCCGCCGGCGCGGACGAGCCCATCGCGATCGTCGGCATGGCCTGCCGCTACCCGGGCGGCGTCGGCTCGCCGGAGGACCTGTGGCGGCTGCTCGCCGAGGGCGGCGACGCCATATCCGGCTTCCCCGTCGACCGCGGCTGGGACCCCGGCCTCTACGACAACGACCCGGCCGCCGGCGGCCACAGCACCGTCCGCGACGGCGGCTTCCTGCACGACGCCGCCCTGTTCGACAACGAGTTCTTCGGCATCTCGCTGCGTGAGGCCCTGGCCATGGACCCGCAGCAGCGCCTGCTGCTGGAGACCGCGTGGGAGGCCGTCGAGCGGGCCGGCCTGGACGCCGCCGCGCTCAAGGGCACCCGAACCGGCGTGTTCGTCGGCGCGACCGCCCTGGAGTACGGGCCGCGCATGCACGATGCCCCGGAAAGCGTCGAGGGCCACGTGCTGACCGGCACCACGCCGAGCGTGCTGTCCGGCCGGATCGCCTACCAGCTCGGTCTGGTCGGCCCGGCCGTCACCGTCGACACCGCCTGCTCCTCCTCCCTGGTCGCCCTGCACCTGGCCGTGCGCTCACTGCGCTCGGGAGAGACCACCCTCGCCATCGTGGGCGGCGCGACCGTGATGTCCTCGCCGGGCATGTTCGTGGAGTTCTCCCGCCTGCGGGGCCTGGCCCCCGACGGCCGCTCCAAGTCCTTCGCCGCCGCCGCCGACGGCACCTCCTGGTCGGAGGGCGTCGGACTGCTCGTGGTGGAGCGGTTGTCGGACGCGCGGCGCAACGGGCACCGCGTCCTCGCCGTGGTCCGTGGCAGCGCGGTGAATCAGGACGGTGCGAGCAACGGTCTGACCGCGCCGAACGGTCCTTCGCAGGAGCGGGTGATCCGGCAGGCGCTGGCCGATGCGCGGCTGGCGCCGGCGGACGTGGACGCGGTCGAGGCGCACGGCACGGGTACGCGGCTCGGCGACCCGATCGAGGCCCAGGCGCTGCTGGCGACTTACGGGCAGGAGCGTGAACAGCCGCTGTACCTGGGGTCGTTGAAGTCGAACATCGGGCACGCGCAGGCCGCCGCCGGTGTCGGCGGTGTCATCAAGATGGTGCAGGCGATGCGCAACGACCTGCTGCCGCGCACCCTGCACGTCGACGAGCCCTCGCCGCACGTCGACTGGACCGCCGGCGCGGTCGAACTGCTCACCGAGGAACGTCCGTGGACGCGCGGCGACCGGCCGCGCCGGGCCGCCGTCTCGTCGTTCGGCATCAGCGGCACCAACGCCCACGTCATCATCGAGGAAGCGGACCCCGAGCCCACGGCACCGGCCACCACCGAGCCCCCCGCCGCCGACGCGGGCGAGGCTCCCGCCGGCCCGTGGCTTCTCTCCGCGCACAGCCCCGAGGCACTGCGCGCCCAGGCGGCCCGCCTGCGCGAGTCCATCACCGGCGCCGACCCCGCCGACATCGGCTGGTCCCTCGCCGCCACCCGGACCGCCCTGCCGGAGCGCGCCGTCCTGACCGGCGCGACCCCGGACGCGCTGACCGCCGCCCTCGCCACCCTGGCCGACGGCGGCAGCACGCCGGACGTGGTCACCGGCAGCGCCGCCGGAGCGGGCCGCACCGCGTTCCTCTTCACCGGCCAGGGCGCCCAGCGCCTCGGCATGGGCCGCGAACTGCACGCGTCCTCACCGGTGTTCGCCGCCGCCCTGGACGCGGTGTTCACCGCGATCGACCCACACCTCGACCGCCCGCTGCGCGAGGTGATGTTCGCCGCCGAGGGCAGCCCCGAGGCGGAACCGCTGCACCGCACCGCCTACACGCAGCCCGCCCTGTTCGCCGTGGAGACCGCCCTGTTCCGGCTCGCCGAGCACCACGGGACGGTGCCCGACCTGCTGGCCGGGCATTCGATCGGCGAGGTCACCGCCGCGCACGTGGCCGGGGTGCTCACCCTGGAGGACGCCGCGAAGCTGGTCGCCGCGCGCGGCCGGCTGATGCAGTCCGCGCGGCCCGGCGGCGCCATGGTCGCCATCGAGGCCGAAGAGGCGGAACTCGCCCCGGAGCTGGCGGAACTGACCGGCCGGCTCGCCCTCGCCGCCGTCAACGGCCCCACCTCCGTGGTGGTCTCCGGCGACGAGGACGCCGCCGCGGAACTCGCCGCGCGCTGGGAGGCCCGCGGCCGGCGGACCCGCAGGCTCCAGGTGAGCCACGCCTTCCACTCGCCGCACATGGACGACGTCCTCGACGAGTTCCGCGCGGTCGCCGCCGGCCTCGCCCTCCGCCCGCCGCGCATCCCGGTCGTCTCCACGGTCACCGGCGACGTGGCCACCGCCGAGCAGCTCACCTCACCGGACTACTGGGCCGAGCAGATCCGCCGCCCCGTCCGCTTCCTCGACGCGGTGCGCACCCTCGCCCGGCACGGCGTGAACGTCTTCGCCGAGGCCGGTCCCGACCCGGTCCTGACCTCCCTCACCCGCGCCGCGCTCGGCGACACCGTGACCGCTGTCCCGCTGATGCGGACCGGACGGCCCGAAGCGGACGCGTTCACCGGCGGGCTCGCCCTCGCCTGGGCGCACGGCGCGCCCCTGGACGCCACCACCTTCCACCCCGGCGGCCGCCGCGTCGACCTGCCCACCTACGCCTTCCAGCGCAGCCGCTACTGGCTCGCCCCGGACAGCCCCACCGACGCCCGCGGCCTCGGCCTGGACCCCGCCGACCACCCGCTGCTGCACACCGCGGTGGACGTCGCGGGCCAGGACGACCTGCTCCTGACCGGCCGGCTCTCCACGGACACCCACCCCTGGCTCGCCGACCACGCCATCGGCGGCACCGTCCTGGTGCCCGCCACCGCCTTCCTCGAACTCGCCCTCGCGGCGGGCGGGCGCCTCGGCGCCGACCGGGTCGACGAGCTGACCCTGGAGGCCCCGCTGGTGCTGCCCGAGCACACCCCGGTGCGCGTCCAGGTCGCTGTCGGAGGCCCGGACCCCTCCGGCGCCCGCACCTTCGGCGTGTACGCCCGCCCCGACGCCGGGTCCGGCGAACCGGAGACCTGGACCCGGCACGCCTCCGGCGTCCTCGGCGCCGGCCCGGCCGGCGCCGCCCCCGCCGGCGTACCGGCCGAGTGGCCGCCCGCGCACTCCACCGCCGAACCGCTGGACGGCGTCTACGACCGGCTGGCCCGCCTCGGCTACGGCTACGGACCCGTCTTCCAGGGGCTGACCGCGCTGTGGCGGTCCGGCGACGAGCTGTACGCCGAGGTCGCGCTGCCCGCCGACCAGCACGCCGGCGCCGACCGGTACGCCCTGCACCCGGCGCTGTTCGACGCGCTGCTGCACCCGCTGGTCCTGCACGCCGCCGGCACGGAGAGCGGCGCCGACTCCATCCGGCTGCCCTTCGCCTGGTCCGGCCTCACCCTGCACGCGGGCGGCGCCACCACGCTCCGCGTGCGCATCACCCCCGCCGGCGCCGACGGCTACGCCCTCACCGCCGCCGATCCGGCCGGCGCGCCCGTGCTCTCCCTGGAGCGGCTGACCCTGCGGCCCATCGCCCGCGACCAGCTTGCCGCTGCCATCACCCGCCCGACCGACGCGCTTCACGACATCGAGTGGCAGCCGGTCACCGTGCCCGACGCACCGGACCTCACTCTCGCGGAGGCGGCGGACGGCGAACTCCCCGAGGCCGACGCCCTGGTGGTACGCCCCGACCTGCTCGCGACCGAGCCCGGCGCGAACCGCGCCGCTGCCGCGCGCCGCACGGCGAGCGCCTTCCTCGGCCTCGTCCAGCGCTTCCTCGCCGACCCCCGACACGAGAACACGCGGCTCGTCGTCGTCACCCGCGGCGCGGTCGCCGCGGCACCCGGCGAGGACATCCGGTCCCTGGCCGCCGCCCCCGTGTGGGGCCTCGCCCGCACGATCCAGTCGGAGCACCCGGACCGCATCGTGCTCGTCGACACCGACGCGGACACCGACGCAGGCACCGACGGCGTACGCGCCTGCGGACCGGGCCACGACGCCCCGCTGCTGCGTGCCGCCCTCGCGGCCGGAGAGCCGCAACTGGCGGTGCGCGACGGCTCGTTCCTCGCCCCGCGGCTCGTCCGGGCGGCGGCCGGCGGACAGCTGCCCGACCGGCTCGCCGACGGAGCGGTGCTGATCACCGGTGGCACCGGCGGACTCGGCGCCCTCTTCGCCCGGCACCTGGTGACCGAGCACGGGGTGCGCGAGCTGGTGCTGGTCAGCCGGCGCGGTCCGCAGGCGCCGGGCGCCGCCGGACTGTCCGACGAGCTGCGTGCACTGGGCACCGAGGTGGCGGTCGAGGCGTGCGACGTCGCCGATCGCGCCCAGCTCGCCGAGCTGATCGACCGTGTCGGCCCGCGGCTGACCGGAGTCGTCCACACCGCCGGCGTCCTCGACGACGCCACCGTGGAGAGCCTGACGGACGAACAGCTGGAGCGGGTCCTGCGGCCCAAGGCCGACGCCGCCTGGCACCTGCACGACCTCACCCGCGACCTGGACCTCGCCGCATTCGTGGTGTTCTCCTCCGTCTCCGGTCTGCTCGGCACCGCCGGCCAGGCCAACTACGCCGCCGCCAACGCCTTCCTGGACGCCCTCGCCGCCCACCGCCGCGCCCACGGCCTGGCCGCGCTGTCGCTCGCCTGGGGACTGTGGGACGCCACGCACGGCATGGGCGGCACCCTCGGCGAGGCCGACCTGGCCCGCTGGAGCCGGGCCGGCATCCGGCCGCTCACCCCGGAGCAGGGCCTCGCCCTGTTCGACGCGGCGCTCGCGGGCGGCCGGGCCCTGCGCGTGCCCGCCGCCTTCGACCTGGCCGCCCTGCGCGCCGCCGGCACCGAACCCGCCGCCCTGCTGCGGGCCCTGGTCCGCACCCGGCCCCGGCGCGCCGCCGCCGCGGCCTCGGCGGGCGGCGGCTCCGACTGGTCGACGCGCACCGCCGCGCTGCCCGAGGACGAGCGCCGCGAGACCGTCCTCGACCTGGTGCGCGGAACGGTCGCCGGCGTCCTCGGACACTCCGACCCGCGGCGCCTGGACCCGCAGCGGGCCTTCAAGGAGATCGGCTTCGACTCGCTCGCCGGGGTGGAGCTGCGCAACCGCCTGAACGCGGCCACCGGGCTGCGGCTGCCCGCCACCGTGGTCTTCGACCACCCGTCCCCGCAGGCCGTCGCCGAATACCTGCTGTCCCGGCTGACCGGCGTCGCCGCCGCCGTCCCGGCCCGCCCGGCCCGGCGGGCCGCGGCCGACGAACCGATCGCCATCGTCGGCATGGCCTGCCGCTATCCCGGTGGCATCGGCTCGCCGGAGGACCTGTGGCGGCTGGTCGCCGAGGGCCGGGACGCCATCAGCACCTTCCCGGAGAACCGCGGCTGGGACCTGGAGACCCTCTACGACCCGGACCCCGAGCGCACCGGCACCTCGTACGTCCGCCACGGCGGCTTCCTGCACGAGGCCGACCTCTTCGACCGCGAGTTCTTCGGCATCTCCCCGCGCGAGGCGACCGCGATGGACCCGCAGCACCGGCTGCTGCTGGAGACCGCGTGGGAGACCTTCGAGAGCGCCGGCCTCGACCCCGCCGGCCTGCGCGGCTCCCGCACCGGCGTGTTCGCCGGCGCCATGTACGACGACTACGTCTCCCGGCTCGCGGCGAGCCCCGAGGAGTACGAGGGCTTCCTGCTCGCCGGCAACCTGTCCAGCGTCGTCTCCGGCCGGCTGTCGTACACCTACGGCTTCGAGGGTCCCGCCGTCACCGTCGACACCGCCTGCTCGTCCTCCCTGGTCGCCTTGCACCTGGCGGCGAACGCCCTGCGCAACGGCGAGTGCGACCTCGCCCTCGCCGGCGGTGTGACCGTCATGGCCGGACCGCACGTCTTCATCGAGTTCTCCCGCCAGCGCGGCCTGGCCCCCGACGGGCGCTCCAAGTCCTTCGCCGCCGGCGCGGACGGCACCGGCTGGTCGGAAGGCGTCGGCCTGCTCCTCGTCGAGCGGCTGTCCGACGCCCGCCGCAACGGCCACCAGGTGCTTGCGGTACTGCGCGGCAGCGCCGTCAACCAGGACGGCGCGAGCAACGGCCTCACCGCCCCGAACGGCCCCTCCCAGGAGCGGGTCATCCAGCAGGCCCTGCACAGCGCGGGCCTCGCCCCGGCGGACGTGGACGTCGTCGAGGCGCACGGCACCGGCACCCGGCTCGGCGACCCGATCGAGGCCCAGGCACTGCTGGCCACCTACGGCCAGGAGCGCGGGGAGCCGCTGTACCTCGGCTCGCTGAAGTCGAACATCGGGCACTCCCAGGCCGCCGCCGGCGTCGGCGGTGTCATCAAGATGATCCAGGCGATGCGCAACGACCTGCTGCCGCGCACCCTGCACGTGGACGAGCCCACACCGATGGTCGACTGGGAGGCGGGCGCCGTCGAACTGCTCACCGAGGAGCGGCAGTGGCCGCGCGGCGAGCGCCCGCGCCGGGCCGCCGTCTCGTCGTTCGGCATCAGCGGCACCAACGCCCACGTCATCATCGAGGAGCCGGACGGCCCCGCCCCCGCGGGCGAGCCGCAGGCCCCCGGGACCGCGCCCTACCTGCTCTCCGCGCACCTCCCGGACGCCCTGCGTGCCCAGGCGGCACGGCTGCACGAGCACGTCACCGCGCACCCCGAGGTGCCCCTCGCCGACCTCGGCCACTCCCTGGCCACCACCCGCGCCCTGCACGACCGGCGGGCCGTCGTCGTCGCCGCCGACCGCGGCGAACTGCTCGACGGACTCGCCGCCCTGGCGCGCGGCGAGAGCGGCCCGAACGCGCTGACCGTCCCCTCCGGACGGCCGGGCAAGACCGCCGTGCTGCTCACCGGGCAGGGCTCCCAGCGCCTCGGCATGGGCCGCGAACTGTACGCGTCCTCAACCGTGTTCGCCGCCGCGTTCGACGAGATCTGCGGCCACCTCGACCGCACGCTGGTCCGGCCGCTGAAGACCGTGCTGTTCGCCCCCGAGGACTCCGCCGACTCCGCGCTGCTCGACCAGACCGCGTTCACCCAGGTCGCGCTGTTCGCCGTGGAGACCGCGCTGTACCGGCTCGCCGAGCACCACGGCATCACCGCCGACCACCTGCTCGGCCACTCCATCGGCGAGGTCACCGCCGCCCACCTGGCCGGGGTGCTGGACCTCGCGGACGCCGCGGTCCTCGTCGCCGAACGCGGCCGACTGATGCAGACGGCCCGCGAAGGCGGTGCCATGGCCGCCGTCGAGGCCACCGAGGAGGAGGTGCGCGAGCTCCTCGCGCCGTACGCCGGCCGGGTGTCCGTCGCCGCCGTCAACGGGCCCCGCGCCACGGTGATCTCCGGGGACGCCGACGCCGTCGACGCCCTCGCGGAGGAGTTCCGCGCCCGCGGCAGCCGCACCAAGCGCCTCCCCGTCAGCCACGCCTTCCACTCGCCGCACATGGAAGAGGTGCTGGACGAGTTCCGCGCCGTCGCGGCCGGACTCACCTTCCACGCCCCGCGCATCCCGGTCGTCTCCAACGTCACCGGCGAGTTCGCCACCCCCGAGCAGCTCGCCTCACCCGAGTACTGGGCGCGGCACATCCGGGAGGCCGTCCGCTTCTATGACGGCGTACGGCTGCTGGAGGAGCACGGCGTCACCGAATGGCTGGAACTCGGCCCGGACGGCGTGCTGACCGCCCTGGTCCAGCAGTCGCTCACCGCCGAGGCGGGCACCGTCACCGCCGCGCTGCGCCGCGGCCGGCCCGAGCACCGCACCTTCACCACGGCACTCGGCCTGCTCGCCGCGCGCGGCGTCCGGCCGCGCTGGGACACCGTGTTCCCCGGCGCACGGCGCACCGCACTGCCCGGCTACGCCTTCCAACGGCAGCGGTACTGGCTCGACGCGCCCGCCACCGTCGGCGACGCCGCCGGGTTCGGGCTGGCCGCCGCCGACCACCCGCTGCTCGGCGCCGGGGTGTCCCTCGCCGACCGCGACGAGCACGTCTACACCGGACGCCTCTCCCGCCACACCCACGCCTGGCTGACCGACCACGCCGTCGCCGGCAGCGTCCTGGTGCCCGGCACGGGCCTGCTGGAGATGGCCCTCGCCGCCGGCGAGCGCACCGGCACCCCGGCCGTCGGCGACCTCACCCTCGCCACCCCGCTGACACTGCCCGAACGCGGCGCGGTACGGCTCCAGGTGACGGTGGGCGCAGCCGACGCCGACGGCAACCGGCCGGTGCGGATCCACTCCCGGCCCGAGGACGGACCGGCGGACGACTGGACCCTGCACGCCCACGGCACGCTGCACCCCCAGGACACCCCCGCCCCGGCCGCCACGCTCGCCGCCTGGCCGCCGCCCGGCGCCGCCGAGACCGACCTGACCGGCGCCTACGACCGGCTCGCGGCCCAGAGCTACGCCTACGGGCCCGCCTTCCGCAACCTGCGCCGCGTCTGGACGGCGGGCACCGACCTCTACGCCGAGGTGGCGCTCGACGCGGACCAGCACCGGCACGCCGCCCGGTTCACCGTCCACCCGGCGCTCCTTGACGCCGCCCTGCACACCCTGCTGCCAGGCGTCGCCCGGGAGGGCGGACAGCCGCTGCTGCCCTTCTCCTGGTCCGGCGTCACCGTGCACGCCACCGGCGCCTCGGCGCTGCGGGTGCGGCTCGCCGTCACCGGCACCGACTCCCCGGTCGCCGCGCTGACCGTCGCCGACGAGACGGGCATCCCGCTCGTCACCGTCGACGACCTCACGCTGCGCCCGCTGTCCGCCGAGGCCCTGTCCGCCGCGTCCGCGCAGCCCGACGGCCTGCTCCGGGTCGACTGGACACCGCTGACCGGCGACGCGCCGGAAGCGACCACCGATGGATGGGCCGTGGTCGGCGAGCCGGGCTCCGCCGCCCTGGGCCTGACCGGCGCCACCGCGTACCCGGACCTCGCCGCGCTGCGCGGCGCGCTGGACGCGGGCACACCGGCGCCCGCCGTGCTGGTCCTGCCGTGCACCGGCGAAACGGCCGACGAACTGCCGGAGGCCGCGCGCGCGGCGCTGCGGAGCGCGCTGACGGACGTCCAGGCCTGGCTCGCGGACGACCGGCTCACCGCCACCCGCCTCCTCGCGGTGACCCGCGGCGCCGTCGCGACCGCGCCCGGCGAGGACGTGACCGACCTGGCGCACGCCCCGCTGTGGGGTCTGCTGCGCTCGGCGCAGTCCGAACACCCCGGCCGCGTCCAGCTGCTGGACGCCGGCCCCGACACCGACCCCGCCGGACTCGGCGCCGCGCTGGCCCGCGTGGCCGCCGGCGGCGAACCGCAGAGCGCGCTGCGCGGAACGGACCTCCTGGTGCCCCGGCTGGCCCGGGTCCGCCGCTCCGAGGAGCCGCTGCCGCGCTGGGACCGGGGCGCGGTCCTGGTAACCGGCGCCACCGGCACCCTGGGCGCCGTCCTGGCCCGGCACCTGGTGACCGAGCACGGGGTGCGCGAGCTGGTGCTGGTCAGCCGGCGCGGTCCGCAGGCGCCGGGCGCCGCCGGACTGTCCGACGAGCTGCGTGCACTGGGCGCCGAGGTGGCGGTCGAGGCGTGCGACGTCGCCGACCGGGCCCAGCTCGCCGAGCTGATCGACCGCGTCGGCCCGCGGCTGACCGGCGTCATCCACACTGCCGGCGTCCTCGACGACGCCACCCTCGAAGGCCTGACCGGGGAGCGGCTGGACGCCGTGCTGCGGCCCAAGGCGGACGCCGCCTGGCACCTGCACGACCTCACCCGCCACCTCGGCCTCGACGCCTTCGTGCTCTACTCCTCGATCGCGGGCCTCCTCGGCACTGCCGGCCAGGCCAACTACGCCGCCGGCAACACCTTCCTGGACGCCCTCGCCGCCCACCGCCGCGCCCACGGCCTGCCCGCGCTGTCCCTCGCCTGGGGCCTGTGGGACCAGTCCAGCACCATCACCGGGCACCTCGCCGACACCGACCTGCGCCGCCTCGCCCGCTCCGGGCTGCTGCCGCTGGCCACCGACGACGCCATGGCCCTCCTCGACGCCGCGCCCGCGGCGGGCGAGAGCGTACTCGGCGTCACCCGGCTGGATCTGCGCGCGCTGCGCGACCGGGCCGCCGACGAGATCCCGGCGGTGCTGCGCGGACTCGTACGCACCCGGGTCAGGAAGCCCGCCGCGTCCGCCGCGTCCGCCGGGCCCGCCGCGGACGGCGGTCCCACGCTCGCCGACCGGCTCGCGCCGCTGTCCGCCGCCGAACGCGACCGGCTCCTCACCGACCTGGTGCGGGCCCGCGTGGCCGCCGTGCTCGGCCACTCCGACCACGCGGCGATCGACGCCGACCGCCCGGTGCAGGAACTCGGCTTCGACTCGCTGACCGCCGTCGAACTGCGCAACCGGCTGGGTGCCGAGACCGGCCTGCGCCTGCCCGCCAGCCTGGTCTTCGACCATCCGACGCCCAGGGCCGTGGCCGGCTACCTGGCCGGGCAGCTGGCGGTCGAGGAGACCACACCCGACGAGCCGGTGCTGACCGAACTGGCCAGGCTGCGGACCGTCATCGAGTCCGTCGCCGGAGACCGCGACGCCCACGACCGGATCACCGCGCGGCTGCGGGAACTCCTCGCCGCCGCCGACACGGCGGCCCAGGTTTCCGCTCCCGCCGACAGCGGCGACGACGACCTGGACTCGGCCACCGACGAGGAACTGTTCGCCCTCGTCGACGAGTTCGACTGAGCCGGCCGCCGACGAGCCCTCGGGTGCGCGGGGCGCCACATCGCACCCCGCGCATCCGAGGACCCCAGGAACCCGAGGCACACCACCCCACGACACCCGGGAGTTGACAGACCATGGCGGGCGAGGACAAGCTCCGCGACTATCTCAAGAAGGCCGTCGCCGACGCCCGCGAGGCGCGCCGGCAGCTGCGAGAGATCGAGGAACGGCGCCACGAGCCGATCGCGATCGTCGGCATGGCCTGCCGCTACCCGGGCGGGATCGGCTCGCCGGAGGACCTGTGGCGGCTGGTCGTCGACGGCACGGACGCGGTCACCGCGTTCCCGGAGAACCGCGGCTGGGACCTGGAGAGCCTCTACGACCCGGACCCCGACCGCACCGGCACCTCGTACGGCCGCGAGGGCGGCTTCCTGCACGACGCCGACCGGTTCGACCCGGAGTTCTTCGGCATGTCCCCGCGCGAAGCGGTGGCCATCGACCCCCAGCAGCGCCTGTTGCTGGAGACGGCTTGGGAGGGCTTCGAGGACGCGGGCATCGACCCCACCGCCCTGCGCGGCTCCCGCACCGGTGTGTTCACCGGCCTCATGTACAGCGACTACGGCTCCCGGCCGCACCTGCCGCCGGAGGACTTCGAGGGCTACCTGTTCAGCGGCAGCGCGGGCAGCATCGCCGCCGGCCGGCTGTCGTACACGTACGGCTTCGAGGGGCCGGCCGTCTCCGTCGACACCGCCTGCTCGTCCTCCCTGGTCGCCCTGCACCTGGCGGCGAACGCGCTGCGCAACGGCGAGTGCGACCTGGCGGTGGCCGGCGGCGTCACCGTGATGTCCACGCCGGTCGCGTTCGTGGAGTTCTCCCGCCTGCGGGGCCTGGCCCCCGACGGCCGCTGCAAGTCCTTCGGCGCGGGCGCGGACGGCGTCGGCTGGTCGGAGGGCGTCGGACTGCTGGTGGTGGAGCGGTTGTCGGACGCCCGCCGCAACGGGCACCGCGTCCTCGCCGTGGTCCGTGGCAGCGCGGTGAATCAGGACGGTGCGAGCAACGGTCTGACCGCGCCGAACGGTCCTTCGCAGGAGCGGGTGATCCGGCAGGCGCTGGCCGACGCGCGGCTGGCGCCGGCGGACGTGGACGCGGTCGAGGCGCACGGCACGGGTACGCGGCTCGGCGACCCGATCGAGGCCCAGGCGCTGCTTGCCACCTATGGCCAGAACCGTGAAGGCCCGCTGTACCTGGGGTCGTTGAAGTCGAACATCGGGCACGCGCAGGCCGCCGCCGGTGTCGGCGGTGTCATCAAGATGGTGCAGGCGATGCGCAACGACCTGCTGCCGCGCACCCTGCACGTCGACGAGCCCTCGCCGCACGTCGACTGGACGGCCGGCGCGGTCGAACTGCTCACCGAGGAGCGGCAGTGGACGCGCGGCGACCGGCCGCGCCGGGCCGCCGTCTCGTCGTTCGGCTTCGGCGGCACCAACGCCCACGTCATCATCGAGGAGGCGCCCGCCCCGGCCGCCGAGGACGCCGACGGCACCGAGCCCGTGCCGGCGCCCGTCCGGGTCCCCGTCCTGCCGTGGCTGCTGTCCGGCCGTACGCCCCAGGCCGTCACCGCGCAGGCGGAGCGGCTGCTCGACCACGTCGAGCGGCACCCCGGCCTGGACCCGAAGGACGTGGCGTACACCCTCGCCACCGCCCGTGCCGCCCTCGACCACCGCGCGGTGGCCGTCGGCGGCGACCGCGAGGCCCTCCTCGCCGACCTGCGCACCCTCGACACCTCCACGGCCTCCGACGCCTCCCTGGGTTTCGTGTTTTCGGGTCAGGGTGCGCAGCGGGTGGGGATGGGGCGTGAGCTGGCTGTTTCGTATCCGGTGTTCGCTGCCGCGTTGGACGAGGTGTGCGGGGTGCTGGATCCGTTGTTGGGTGGGTCGTTGCGTGAGGTGATGTGGGAGGAGGCCGGGTCGGGGCGTTTGGATCGGACGGGGTGGACGCAGCCTGCGTTGTTCGCGTTCGAGGTGGCGTTGTTCCGGCTGGTGGAGTCGTGGGGTGTGGTTCCGTCGGTGGTGGCGGGTCATTCGGTGGGGGAGTTGGCGGCGGCGCATGTGTCGGGTGTGCTGTCGTTGGTGGACGCGTGCCGGGTGGTGGCTGCTCGTGCGGGGTTGATGGAGGTGCTGCCGGAGGGTGGCGTGATGGTGGCGGTGGAGGCGTCGGAGGCGGAGGTCGTGCCGTTGCTGGCGGGTCGTGAGGCGGTGGTCGGGATCGCCGCCGTCAACGGGCCGGCGGCGGTGGTTGTCTCGGGTGACGAGGCTGCGGTGGAGGACGTCGTCGCGCACTTCGTGGCGTGGGGCCGGCGGGTGCGGCGGCTGCTGGTGTCGCACGCGTTCCACTCGCCGCGTATGGAGGGGATGCTGGAGGAGTTCCGCACGGTCCTCAAGGAGGTCGAGTTCGGGGTTCCGCGCATTCCGGTGGTGTCGACGCTGACCGGTCGTCCGGCATCCGGTGACGATCTGCGTGACGCGGACTACTGGGTGCGGCAGGTGCGCGAGGCCGTCCGCTACGCCGACGCGGTCACCGCCATGGAGGAACAGGGCGTCCGCACCTACGTCGAGATCGGCCCCGGCGGGGCGCTGGCCGCGCTCGCCGCGCAGTCCGTCCGCGACGCCGACGCCACCGTCGCCACGGCCTCCGTCCGCACCGGCACCCCCGAACCGCAGTCGCTGGTCCGTGCCCTCGGCCTGCTGCACGCCCGTGGCACGCGCGTGGACTGGGAGACGTTCTTCGCCGGGTCCGGCGCCCGGCGCGTCGCCCTGCCCACCTACGCCTTCCAGCACCGCCGCTACTGGCTGGACCAGCTCCCGCCCGCCGACGGCGACCCGGCCCGGCAGCCCGTCCAGCGGACGGCGGAACCGGAGGCGGCGGAGCCCGAGGTGGTGCCGCTGCCCGAGCGGCTCGCCGAACTGGCGGTCGCCCAGCGCGAACAGTACGTGCTCCAGATCGTCACCAACCTCGTCGCGACCGTCCTCAAGCACGGCGACCCGTCCGGCATCGTCCCCGACCGGCCCTTCCAGGAGCTCGGGTTCGACTCCCTCACCGGCGTCGAACTCCGCAACCGGCTGGCCAAGGCGACCGGTCTGACCCTGCCCGCCACCGTGGTCTTCGACCACCCCAACCCGGGCGCCCTCGCCGCCTTCGTGCTGAACGCGGCCGGCCTCGCGCCCGACGCGCCGTCCCGCGCCGTACGGGACGGGCTGGACCGGCTGGAGGCCTCGCTCGACGCGCTGCCCGCCGACGGTGAGGCCCGCGCCGAGGCCGAGGCCCGGCTGCGCGGGCTGCTGGAGCGGCTGTCCGGCGGCACGCCCGCCGCCGACCCGGCGTCCGGCGACCCGGCCGTGCCGGAGCTGATCGCGTCCGCCTCCGCCGACGAGATCTTCGACTTCATCGACACCCAGCTCGGCCGGGCGGCGGACTGACCCGGTGCGGGGCCGCCCGCCGTGGGCGGCCCCGCACCGCCGTCGCACCTGTCCTGGCCCGGCGTTCAAGGAGAGGCTTTCCCTCGCATGTCCGCACAGCAGCCCGCCCAGCCCGCCCCGTCCGCGCAGACCAAGGAACAGAAGCTCGTCGACTACCTGAAGTGGGTGACCGCGGACCTGCAGAAGGCACGCGAGCGCATCGCCGAACTGGAGTCCGCCGCCGAGGAGCCCATCGCCATCATCGGCATGGCCTGCCGGTTCCCGGGCGGTGTGAGCAGCCCCGACGACCTGTGGCGCCTGGTCGCCGACGGCCGGGACGCGATCAGTCCGTTCCCCGCTGACCGCGGCTGGGACCTGGACGCCCTGTACAGCCCCGACGCGGACGACCTCGGGACCTCGTACACCCGGGAGGCCGGGTTCCTCGACGGGGCCGCGCTCTTCGACGCCGACTTCTTCGGGATCTCCCCGCGGGAGGCGCTGGCGATGGACCCCCAGCAGCGGGTGCTGCTGGAGACCGCCTGGGAGGCCCTGGAGGACGCCGGCATCGACCCGGCCTCGCTGCGCGGCTCGCGCACCGGTGTGTTCGCCGGCGTGGTCGAGCAGAGCTACCTCGGTCTGGAGGGCCCCGCCGAGCTGGAGGGCTACCTGATGACCGGGAAGCTCAGCAGCGTCGCCTCCGGCCGGATCGCCTACGCCCTCGGCCTGGAGGGGCCCGCGCTGTCCGTCGACACCGCCTGCTCCTCCTCCCTGGTCGCCCTGCACCTGGCCGTCGAGTCCGTCCGCACCGGCGAGTCCGCGCTCGCCCTGGCCGGCGGTGCCACCATCACCGCCACACCGGGCGGCTTCGTCGACTTCAGCCGCCAGCGGGGCCTGGCCCCCGACGGCCGGATCAAGTCCTTCGCCGCCGCCGCCGACGGCACCTCCTGGTCGGAGGGCGTCGGTCTGCTGGTGGTGGAGCGGTTGTCGGACGCGCGGCGCAACGGGCACCGCGTCCTCGCCGTGGTCCGTGGCAGCGCGGTGAATCAGGACGGTGCGAGCAACGGTCTGACCGCGCCGAACGGTCCTTCGCAGGAGCGGGTGATCCGGCAGGCGCTGGCCGACGCGCGGCTGGCGCCGGCGGACGTGGACGCGGTCGAGGCGCACGGCACGGGTACGCGGCTCGGCGACCCGATCGAGGCCCAGGCGCTGCTTGCCACCTATGGCCAGAACCGTGAAGACCCGCTGTACCTCGGCTCGTTGAAGTCGAACATCGGCCACACCGTTGCCGCCGCCGGCGTCGGCGGCGTGATCAAGATGGTGCAGGCGATGCGGCACGGGCTGCTGCCCCGCACCCTGCACGTGGACGAGCCGACGCCGATGGTCGACTGGGAGGCGGGCGCCGTCGAACTGCTCACCGAGCAGCGGCGGTGGCCCGACCGGGGCCGGCCGCGCCGGGCGGCGGTCTCCGCGTTCGGCGTCAGCGGCACCAACGCCCACGTCATCCTCGAAGCGCCCGAGGACGAGCCGGCCGCCCCGGACGAGCCGGGAACGCCGCCGCCCGCCGTGCCGTGGTTCGTCTCCGCCCGCGACGAACAGGCTCTCGCCGCCCAGGCGGAACGGCTGCTCGACCACCTGTCCGAAAACCCCGCTCTGACCGCCGCCGACCTCGGCTACTCCCTGGCGACCACCCGCACCCTGCACGACCACCGGATCGCCCTGACCGGCACCGGCCGCGACGAACTGGAGGCCGCCCTGCGGGAGCTGGCCGCCGACCCGTCCCGCGCGGCCGGCTCACCCGCGCCGACCACCAGCGCCCTGGGTTTCGTGTTTTCGGGTCAGGGTGCGCAGCGGGTGGGGATGGGGCGTGAGCTGGCTGTTTCGTATCCGGTGTTCGCTGCCGCGTTGGACGAGGTGTGCGGGGTGCTGGATCCGTTGTTGGATGGGTCGTTGCGTGAGGTGATGTGGGAGGAGGCCGGGTCGGGGCGTTTGGATCGGACGGGGTGGACGCAGCCTGCGTTGTTCGCGTTCGAGGTGGCGTTGTTCCGGCTGGTGGAGTCGTGGGGTGTGGTTCCGTCGGTGGTGGCGGGTCATTCGGTGGGGGAGTTGGCGGCGGCGCATGTGTCGGGTGTGCTGTCGTTGGTGGACGCGTGCCGGGTGGTGGCCGCTCGTGCGGGGTTGATGGAGGTGCTGCCGGAGGGTGGCGTGATGGTGGCGGTGGAGGCGTCGGAGGCGGAGGTCGTGCCGTTGCTGGCGGGTCGTGAGGCGGTGGTCGGGATCGCCGCCGTCAACGGGCCGGCGGCGGTGGTTGTCTCGGGTGACGAGGCTGCGGTGGAGGACGTCGTCGCGCACTTCGTGGCGTGGGGCCGGCGGGTGCGGCGGCTGCTGGTGTCGCACGCGTTCCACTCGCCGCGTATGGAGGGGATGCTGGAGGAGTTCCGCATGGTCCTCAAGGAGGTCGAGTTCGGGGTTCCGCGCATTCCGGTGGTGTCGACGCTGACCGGTCGTCCGGCATCCGGTGACGATCTGCGTGACGCGGACTACTGGGTGCGGCAGGTGCGCGAGGCCGTCCGCTACGCCGACGCGGTCACCGCCATGGAGGAACAGGGCGTCCGCACCTACGTCGAGATCGGCCCCGACGGCGTCCTGACCGCCCTCAACCGGGGCGTTCTCGCCGACCGCACCGGCACCCGGGCCCTCGCCCTGCAACGGCGCGACCGGCCCGAGCCGGCCGGCCTGGTCGGCGGGCTGGCCGAACTGCACCTCACCGGCGCCCGCGTCGACTGGGAGGCGTTCTTCGCCGGGTCCGGCGCCCGGCGCGTCGCCCTGCCCACCTACGCCTTCCAGCACCGCAGGTACTGGGTCGACGCCTCCGCCGCCTCGGCCGACGCGGGCGGCCTCGGTCTCGACCGGGCCGACCACCCGCTGCTGGGCACCGCCCTGACCCTCGGCGACAGCGACGAGACCGTGTTCACCGGCAGCCTGTCGGCCCGCAGCCACCCCTCGCTCGCCGCGCGCACGGTGGCCGGCGAGGCCGTCGTGACCGGTGCGGCCCTCGCGGAACTCGCCGTCCGCGCGGGTGACGAGAGCGGTGCCACCGTGCTGGAGGAACTGGCCCTCGACGAACCCCTCGTCCTGCCCGGTGAGGGCGCGCTGCGTCTCCAGATCCGGGTGGGCGCGGCCGACACCGACGGCCGGCGTGCCGTCACCGTGCACACCCGGACCGGCGACCCCGGCGCGACCTGGGCCCGCAACGCCCGCGGAGTCCTCGGCACCACCCCGCCCGCCGCGCCCGCCGCGGAAGACCCGGCCCCGTGGCCCCCGGCCGGCGCCACCGCCGTCGACCCGGACGACCACTACGCCCGGCTCACCGCCGCCGGTGTGTCGTACGGCCCGCGCCTGCGCGCTCTGACCGGGCTGTGGCAGCAGGACGGGGCGTACTTCGCGGAGCTGCGGCTCGACGACGAACTCGCCGAGCAGGCAGAAGGGTTCGGCATCCACCCCGCCCTCCTCGACGCCGCCCTCCAACCCGTGCTCGGCCCGCTCGGCGCGGCCGTCCGCTGGCAGGGCGTGCGGCTGCACGCGACCGGCGCCCGCGAATTGCGCGTGCGCCTCGTCCCGCGCCTCGACACCGACGACACCTACGCCCTGCACCTCGCCGACCCGTCCGGCGCCCCCGTCGCCGAGGCCGACGCCGTCACCCTGGGAGCCCATGACCCGGCGGCGCTGAGCGCCGCGCGGACCCGCGACCACGACGCGCTGTTCCGGCTCGCCTGGACGCCCCGCCCGCTCGCGCCCGCCACGCTGCACTGGGCGGAACTCGCCGCGGACGGCGGCGAGCCGGACCCGCGGGCCGCCGCCGTCGCCGGCACGCCGGTCGACGCCGTGCGCGTCCGCCTCACCACGCCGCCCGGCACCACACCGCCGCACGCCGTGCACGCCACGGTCGGCCGCGCCCTGGAACTGGCCCGGGCATGGCTCGCCGAGGACGCCCTCACCGGCGTTCCGCTGGTCGTGGTGACCAGCGGCGCGGTGTCCGCCGCCGACGGCGAGGATGTCCACGACCTCGGCGCCGCCGCCGCGTGGGGTCTGCTGCGCTCGGCGCAGTCCGAGGCGCCCGGCCGGATCGTCCTCGCCGACGTCCCCGACCCGGAGGCGCCCGGCCTGGAAGCCGTGCTGTCCGCGCTGGTCGCCTCGGGCGAACCGCAGGCGGCCGTCCGGGAGGACGGCGACGGCCCCGCGGCCGGTCCGCGCGTGCTCGTGCCCCGGCTGGAGCGGGCCCCGCGGGTGGACCAGGCCGGCGGCGACCCGGTCTGGGACCCGGACGGCACCGTCCTCATCACCGGTGGCACCGGCTCCCTGGGCGGGCTCTTCGCCCGCCACCTGGTCACCCGGCACGGAGTGCGGCACCTGCTGCTGGTCAGCCGACGCGGCGGCGAGGCCCCCGGCGCGGACCGGCTGCGGGCCGAACTGACCGGTCTCGGCGCCTCGGTGACCGTTGCCGGCTGCGACGTCTCCGACCCGGACGCCCTTGCCGCGCTGCTGGCCGCCGTCCCCGCCGAGCACCCGCTGCGCGGCGTCGTGCACACCGCGGGCGTGCTGGACGACGGGGTGATCGGCGCGCAGACCGCCGAGCGGCTCGCCGCGGTGCTGCGCCCCAAGGTCGACGCGGCCTGGCACCTGCACGAACTGACCCGCGACCTCGGGCTGACGGCGTTCGTGACCTTCTCGTCCGTCGCCTCCGTCGTCGGCGGCCCCGGCCAGTCGACGTACGCCGCCGCCAACCTGTTCCTCGACGCGCTGGCCCGGCACCGGGCGGCGCGGGGCCTCGCCGCCACCTCCATCTCCTGGGGCCTGTGGGCCCAGGCCTCCGAACTGACCGGAAACCTCACCGAGACCGACCTCAAGCGGATCGCCCGCAGCGGTTTCCTCCCGGTCGCCACCGAACAGGGGCCGGGTCTGTTCGACCTGGCCCTGCGGCTCGGGCCCGACCCGGTGGCCACCCCGCTCGACCTCGGCGCCTTGCGGGAACAGCCGCGGACCCCGGCCGTGCTGGGCGCCCTGGTGCGGACGCCGCGCCGGGCCACCGCCCACAGCCGGGCCGAGGACGGCTCCTCGCTCGCCGACCGGCTCGCCGCCCTCGACGACGAAGAGGCCCGGTACGCCGCCGTCCTGGAGGCGCTGACCACCGAGATCGCCCGCATCCTGGGCCGCTCGGGCGCGGACGGCATCACTCCCGACCGCTCCTTCCCGCAGCTCGGCCTCGACTCGCTGACCTCCGTGGAACTGCGCAACCGGGTGTCCCGGCTCACCGGACTGACCCTGCCCGCCACCGTCGTCTTCGACCATCCGACCCCGCGGGACCTGGCCGGCCACCTGCTCGCCGAGCTGGCACCCGGCGCCGACGGCACAGCGCCCGACCCCGCGGCCGACACCGTCGACTACGCGGCCGACATCACCCTGCCCGACGACATCCGGCCCGCCGCCGAGGTCGTCCGCACCGTCACCGACCCGGACGAGATCCTGCTCACCGGCGCCAGCGGCTTCCTCGGCGCATTCCTGCTGCGCGACCTGATGCGCACCACCACCGCCCGGATCCACTGTCTGGTCCGCGGCACCGACGAGCGCACCGCACGCGAACGGCTGCGCTCCGGCCTCCAGTGGTACCGCGTCTGGGACGACATCGACGAGGACCGGCTCCACGTGCTCGTCGGAGACCTCGCCGAGGAACGGCTCGGGCTGACCGAGGCACGCTTCGACGAACTGGCCCGCACGGTCGACGTCGTCTACCACGCCGGCGCCTCCGTGCACTGGCTCCAGCCCTACCAGGCGCTGCGCACCGCCAACGTCGGCGGCACCCGCGAAGTGCTGCGGCTGGCCGCCCGCCACCGCACGGTCCCCGTCCACCACGTCTCCACGGTCGGGGTGTTCGACGGTCCGGTCACCCCGGGCGTGCCGCTGAAGGTCACTGACCCGACCGGCCCCGCCGAGGTGCTGCCCAGCGGCTACCTGCGCAGCAAGTGGGTCGCCGAACAGGTCGTCGAGCTGGCCCGCGACAGGGGCCTGCCCGTCACCGTCTACCGGGTGGACGTGATCTCCGGCGACCGGGACAACGGCGCCTGCCAGACCCGCGACTTCGTCTGGCTCGGCCTCAAGGGCCTGCTCCAGGCGGGCCTGGTGCCCGCCGGCACCGGCGGCCGCTTCCACCTGCTGCCGGTGGACTACGTCAGCGCCGCCATCCTCGGCATCTCCACCCGGCCGGAGGGCGCCGGCGGCACCTACCACCTGTTCAACCGCAGCTCGCTCAGCCTCACCGACTGCGTCACCTACCTGCGCCGCCTCGGGTACCGGCTCGAAGAGACCGACGCCGACCGGTGGCGCGAGGCGGTGCGCGCCGACCGGGACAACGCGCTCCAGCCCCTGCTGCACGCGTTCGAGATGATGACGTCCGACACCGACGCCTTCTACCCGGCCCTCGACACCGGGGAGACGGAGGCGGCTCTGGACGGCACCGGGATCAGCTGCCCGCCGCTGACGGAGGAACTCTTCGCCACGTACGTGGAGTTCTTCGTCCAGGAGGGCCACTTCCCGCCCGCGCCGGCCAAGGCCGACTGACCGATCCGACGCGAACGGGCCGCCGGCCGCCGCTCCGCACCGGGAGCGGCGGCCGGCGGCCCGCGCCGTTCGGGAGCCGGGGGCTCAGAGGATGTACGAGCCCGGGTCGAGCCCCATCAGGACGCGGCCCTGCATCTCCAGGTTGGGCAGCGGATGCGCCAGGGCGTGCTGGGTGAAGCCCAGGATGTCCCGGTGGTAACGCTGGATGGGCACGCTGCGCTTGAGGACCGAGGCACCGCTGAGCGAGTACAGCAGCTGGACGGCCTCCTTCGCCAGGTCGCCGGCGAACGCGGTCCGCCCGCGGACCTGGGCCTTCTCCGCGTCGGTGGGCTGCTCCCCGGCATCGGCGCGCTCCTGGAGCAGCGCGATCACCCGGTCGGTCAGCGCCGCGCCGGCCTCGATCCGGTTGGCCGCGGCCGCCACCTGCTGCTGGACCAGCGGGTGCTGGCGCTGGTCGTCCCAGTCGGTGTAGGTGATACCGCGTCCCGGCAGCCGCTCGAAGAACAGCTCCAGGGCACCACGCGCGAGGCCGAGGGCCATGCTCGCGTACAGCGACATGATGAACGAGACGGCGCCGTACCCGCGTCCCGAGACCTGCTGGTTCCACCGCTCACCGGTGTCCCCGGTCAGCGAGGCGTCGTAGCCGATGAGCCGGTGGGCGGGCACGAAGACGTCCGTGGCGACCGCGGTAGCGCTCCCCGTACCGCTGCCGGCCGAGACGTCCCAGTCGTCGATGATCGACAGCTCCGCCAGCGGCACGAGGGCGAAGAACTCCTCCTCGGTCCCGTCCGGCCGCTCCAGCACCGCGCCGAGCACGTCCCAGTCGGCGGCATGGCAGCCGGAGTTGTAGCTCCAGCGCCCACTGAGCCGGTAGCCGCCCTCGACCGGGGTCAGCCGGCCGGTCGTCGCGAAGCCCAGCGACACCCGCACCGAGCCCCCGTCGAAGACCTCCTTCTGCGCCTCGTCCGGGTACAGGCCGGCGATCAGCGCCCCGGTGAGCCACACCGTCATGTTCCAGCCGGTGGCCGGACAGGCCCCGGCGATCTCACCCACCACGTCCGCCTGCCGCGCGAGCGGAAGGTCCAGACCGCCGAACCGTTCGGGCACGGCCATGCGGAACACTCCGGCCCGGTCCAGGAGCCTCAGCGTCTCCCGTGGCACCCGCCCCTGCTCCTCCGCCTCGATGCCGTGTTCCCGGATCACGGGTACGGCCTCGCGGACTGCATCCGACACCCCGGCCGAATCCTGAATAGACACTCGTTCCTCCGAACCTGGTACGCCCGAAAAGGCAAGACGGGCATTCCGTCGGAAGGTAACGAGCCGTTTTCCCTGGTGGATCACCATGCGGTCATCGGCGGGTAATCCTCCGGCCATCGGAAACGAAAGTTGGCTGGATTCCCGGGGGATTCCGGCCCACCACTGGTGCCTTCTTCTCCCCAGGTGGGGCATGGGGCACGCTGAGATCGACGCGTGCTGAATTCACCCCGTTTCTGCGATGAATTTTCCGAGGTGCCGTGATGGCTGCTGTGAAGGTGGATTCGTTCTCGGAACAATCCCCACACCACGTACTCCTATTGGAATCCCCGGCAACGCCGTCTTCATCGACAGCGTCTCCCGCTGGATGGACGACCCGGAGACCAAGAAGTACGCGTGGGACCTGTACGCCGAGGGCAGCCCGGCCACGTGCTGCGGATCGAGCCCTGGCGGGTGCAGGTGCTGCGCGGATCCGACCTGAGCAGCCGGAACTGGACGGAGGAGTCGCACCGCTGAGAGCGCCGGCCGGCCCGCCGGCGCTCCGGCCGCGGGTGGTCAGGCCGGGATGTCCCGGTCGGGCCAGGCGTCGTCCTCGCTCCCGTAGTCCCTGCCCGTCGCGCCGGTGCCGAGCCACCGCGGCGCACGGGCCCGCAGCGACCGGGCCCCGGCGGCCTCCTCCGCCACCGCGTCGGCCGGCAGACCGCCGGCCGCCCCGTCGGAGCGGGACTCAACGGCCCGCCGCGGCCTGCGCTCACCGTCCGGCTCCTCGAAGCCGCCCGCGTCCACCGGCGCCGCGGACCCGCTCAGCTCGGAGTCGGCCGCGAGGCGATGGTCCACCGAGCGCCCCGCCGCGTGCTCCACCGCGAACACCTCCGCGCCGAGCGTCTCCACGGCCCGCGCCGCCGCCCGCCGTACGTCGGCCTGTTCCGTGGGGGGGAGCGGGGCGCCGGACTGCTCACGGGTCGCCTCCGCTGTGCCGAGCAGCCGCGCCGCCCGTGCCGCCCGCGCCGGACGGCCGCTCAGCGCGTACGCGCAGGCCAGGCCCTCCAGGGCGAGCGCCACCGCCCGCGGGTCCTCGGTGACCAGCGCGGCGCTCAGACCGTCCCGGTGCCGGACCAGGCTCCCCTCGACGTCTCCGCGCAGCTCCGCGCAGAACCCCAGCTCCGCCAGGACGAGAGCGAGGCCGTTGTTCGCCTCCCGGCTGCGGTTCCAGGCCAGCCACGGCCGCAGGTGCCGCTCCGCCGCGTCCAGGTCGCCCCGGCGCCGGGCGCCGAGCGCGAGCCCCAGCTCCGCCATCTGCTCGGCCGGCCGATTGCCCTGCTCCACCGCCAGCCGCATGGCCCTGCGATGGAACTCGTCCGCCTCCTCGAAGCGCCCCGACAGCAGCGCGATCCGGCCCAGACCGGACAACTGGCGTGACGCCTCCGGCCACAGCTCCAGAGACTCCGCCATCCGCAGCCCTTCGCGATGCAGCTGCGCCGCCTGCTCGTACGAGGCGGTGATCTCGGCGTGCACGGCCAGCACCTGCGCCGTCTTCAGCTCGCCCCAGGCGTCGCCGAGCCGGATGAACTGGGACCGGGCCTCCAGCGCGTCGTCGTGCAGGCTCTCCAGGTCACCGCGGGTCATCGCCAGCGCGGCCCGGCTGCTCAGTGCCGCCGCCACACCCCACTCGTCGCGCAGCGCCCGGAAGTCCGTCAGCGCCGCGCTGACCTCCGCCTCCGCGGCCGCCAGCGCGCCCACGTCCCACAGCGCGTTCCCGGTGAACCACTTGGCGCGGGCCAGCCCCTCCGTGCGGACACCCGGAGCGGTATGGCCGCTCACCCGGCAGTGCTCCTCCGGCCTGACCTCGCCGAGCAGCAGCCCGATGCCCTGGCACCAGGCGGCGGCCTCGGCCACCGCCGGCTGCGCGGGCCCGCCCGGCGGCTCTGCCACGGTCTCCGGGCCGGGCGGGACGGCCACCAGCTCCAGGGCCGAGCACAGCGAGCGGTGCGCCTCGGTGAGCCGTCCCATCAGGACCCAGAACCAGGCCAGCGCGTTCACCAGCCGCAGGGCCGGCTCGGCCGACCGCGCCCCGCGCAGCTCTTGGAGCGTCCGCCGGAAGTTGCCGGTCTCCGCCGACAGCCGCCGCAGCCAGTGGTGCTGCTCGGGTCCGCCGAGGTGCGGCCGGGCCGCCTCGGCCAGCCGCACGTAGTGGACAGCGTGCCACCGGGCCACCTCGACCGCCTCGCCCGAGTCCACGAGCCGGGCCTGCGCGTACACCGCCACCGACTCCAGCAACTGGTAGCGCGCGCCGTGCGGGGCGTCGCTGCGGACCACGAGCGAGCGGTCCACCAGCCGGGCCAGGATGTCGACCACGTCGTCGGCCGCCACCTCGCCGCCGGCGCACACCTGCTCCGCCGCCTCCAGCGTGCACCCGTCGACATGCGCCGACAGCCGTCGCAGCACTGTCTGTTCCTCGGGCGTGAGCAGGCTCCAGCTCCACTCGATGGTCGCCTGAAGTGTCTGCTGGCGGTGCGGTGCGCCCCGGTAGCCCGACTTCAGCACCCGGAACCGGTCGTCGAGCCGTTCCAGCAGCTGGTGGATGCCGAGCGCCCTGACCCGGGTGGCGGCCAGTTCCAGGGCCAGCGGGATGCCGTCCAGGCGGCGGCAGACGGCGGCGATGGCCTCGGCCGTCCGCGCGTCCACGACGAAGGAGGGATCCGCGGACCGTGCCCGCTCGACGAACAGCCGTACGGCACTGGACCGCTCCAGCGCCTCCAGCTCGGTGGACTCGGGCAGTTCCAGCGGCGGTACCGGCCACACCGCCTCGCCCTGCACCCGTAACGGTTCCTGACTGGTCGACAGCACCCGCACACCGGGCGCCTGTTCGAGGAGCCGGCCCACCAGCATGGCCACGTCGTCGACCATGTGCTCGCAGTTGTCCAGAACGAGCAGCATCCGGCGGGACTCCGCGAACTCCACCAGCCGCCGTACGGACCGGCAGGTGTCGCCCAGGTCCGCCTCCGCCGTGGTGCCGTCCGTGCTCTCCCGGATGTCGAGCGCCGCCAGCACCTGTTGGGACACGCACGACAGCACTTCCGGCCCGTCGACGAGCCCGAGTCCGGCCAGTTCCACCAGCCAGATCCCGTCCGGGAACTCCTCGGCGAGACCGGCGGCGGCCGCGACGGCCAGCCGGGTCTTGCCGACTCCGCCTGGCCCGGTGAACGTGACCAGCCGGTGCCGGGCGAGCAGCCGCCGGCCCTCGGTCACCGCGCCCTCCCGCCCCACCAGGTCGTTGGCGGCGTCGGGCAGATTGGTACGGGCCCGCGCCGAGGGCGCGGTGCCGGCCTCCGGGGTCACCCGGTTCAGGGCCGGGTCCTGGCGCAGAATGGCCTGTTGGAGCGACTCGATGGCCTGACCCGGAGTCAGCCCCAGTTCCTCGGCGAGGTGCTGGCGCAGATCGGTGTAGCTGTCCAGCGCCTCCGACGACCGGCCCACGTGGTAAAGCGCCCGCATGTGCGCCATCCTCATCCGCTCGCGCAGCGGGTGCCCGGTGACCAGCGCGGTCAGTTCGCCCATGAGTAGACTGTGCTCACCTAGGTCGAGCCGCGCCTCCATGTGCTCCTCGACCGCGGTGAGCCGCTCCTCCTCCAGTCCGGCGAAGGCCGTCAGGACGAAGGGCTCGTCGGCGAAGTCGGCGAACGCCGGCCCCCGCCACAGCGCCAGCGCCTTCGACAGGGCCGTGGCCCTGGCCCGCGGGTCCTCCAGCGTGCGGGAGTGCGCCACCAGGGTCCGGAACCGCCCCACGTCGACGGTGTCGGGCGCGGCCTGAAGCACATAGCCGGGTGCCCGGTGCACGACCAGGTCGCGGGCCCCCTCCTCGGCGTCCTCCAGGACGCGGCGCAGTTGCGAGACCTTCGCCTGGAGCGAGGCCGTGGGATTGGCGGGGGGTGCGCCCGCCCAGAGCGCGTCGATCAGACGGGCCGTGGGAACCACCCGCCCGTGGTCGGCGATCAGACAGGCCAACAGGGTGCGGACCTTGACCTCCGGTACCCGAACCGGCCTCCCCGTCACCGTGCGTACTTCAAGTGGGCCCAGCACCCCGAATCGCATGTCGCCACAGTAACTCGCAGGTCAGAACGGCAGAGTCAATGTCGGCCATCTCACGCGGAAGGAGGGCCGCGACCGTCGAATAGCAGCCACCGTCCGCTCGGTCGGCCGCCGGGAGCGGCGTTCACGGTCGGGTAATCCCAGGCCCATTTCCCGCCCCGCACGCTCGGAGAGCCGGGCGTGATCGCGGCATGGGCGGGAGGGGAAGCGGCGCGGTTACCGTCGGGTGCGGTTGGCCGAATGCAACGCGGCCGGGAACGCGCGTACGTCCGAGCGCGACTTTTGCCCACGCAGGTGACCAAGGGAGAACAACGGTGAGCACCTCCGCGCCCGTGGGCCCATTCGAGGACACCACGGCACTCATCGGCCGCGCCTTCGCGGTCGCACTGCACGAAGGCCTCGCCGCGGTCGCGCCCTCGTGGGCGACCCGCGGAGCCGGTCCCCGAGCACCCCGTCCAGCCCCGCCCGAACCCCACGCCGCCTTACTGCGCGTGCACCGTGAGGAGATCCTGGACGACTTGGCCGACGAGCTTCCCCACGCGCTGGCGGCGACCGGCCACCCGGACCCCGACCGGGCCTGCCGCACCCTGCTCGAATGGGCCCGCACACTGTTCCCGCAAGCCCAGCCCGTCCCGCCGTTCGCTCCGCCGGGCCTGAACCGCGCCTCCGGCGGGCCCGCCCCGGCCTCCCGGATGCGGCTCACCGTCGCCACGCTCCTGCTGGAGTGCGCCGCCCGCCGCCTCCCCGACGTGCCGGCCCGGGCCCGCGCCCTCCAGGCCCTGGGCCGCGCCGCCCGCGGGACCGCTCAGGCCGGCAACTCCACCTCCGACAAGGTCACTTCACGATCGAACACCAGCCGGTAGTGCGCGTACCCGCGCGGGTGCGGGACGGAGAACGGACGGGACGTCGGCGGGGGTCGCGGTGCGGATCATGAAGGCGGGCTAATCGCCGCGTCGGTCGCGCAGGGTGCGGGCGATCGCCAGGTGGCCGGGGGGCGGGGGGCGGTCGCCCTCGATGTCCCAGAGGCAGGTCTGGAGGACGCGGGCGAGGGTCCAGGCGCGGGCCCGGGCGCGGTCGAGGCCCACGGCGGCGGTCAGGGCGTCGAAGCGCCAGGGGGTCTCGGCGGGGTCGTAGCGGTTGAAGAGGGCCGGGAGGAGGTCGAAGCCCGGGTCGCCGGACAGCGGCTTGGGGTCGATGGCCAGCCAGGGGACGCGGTCGGCGGCCAGGACGTTGGCGTAGTGCAGGTCCCAGTGCAGGAGACGGTCGCCGGGTTCGGCGGCGACCTCGCGCAGGGCGGCGGCGCAGTCCGCGAGCAGGCGCCGGTCCGCCGGGTCGGGGACGCGGGCCAGGGCCGCGGGCGTCCGGTCGAGCATCCCGCGCGCCAGGTCGCCGAGGCGGCGCAGGGACGGGGGCGCCGGGGTGGTGGTGAGGCGGGCCAGCAGTCCGGCGATGACGCGGACGGCTTCCCGGCTGTCGGCGACGTGGGCGAGGCTGCGGGCCGGGTCGAGGCGCTCCAGCAGCATGGTGCCGGTGGGCTCGTCGTGGTCGAGGAGGCGGACCGCGCCGTCGCCGTCCCACAGCCGCAGCGCGGTCGGTTCGCCCGCGCTCTCGGCGTCGACGAGTTGCAGCTTGAGGACGGCGGGCGTGCCGTCGGCGCGGCGTACGACGGGCAGGACCAGGGCGCACACGCCGTGCATGGAGGGCCCGTCCAGCCGCAGCCGCCAGCGGTCGAGGAACGCGGCGGCGAGGTCCGGCAGGCGGGCGACGAAGTCCGGCCCGGCCCGGCCGTTGAACGTGGCCTGCGTGGCCGCGAGCTGCTCCGGGACGTCGATCACGGTACGGACGCTAGTGGCAGGCCGTGGTGCCGGGCACGGGGTTTTCCGGGCCGGGCGAGGCGGGGAGGGGCCGCACGGATCGGATCGATGGCCCCTCCCCGCGTCCCCCTCAGGCCACCGATTCCGGCATCGGCGCATCGGCCGGACTGCCGTGTTTCGGGGCCTCGGCGGTCACCATCAGGCCCGCGACCAGGCCGGCCAGCACCATGATGCCGGCGGCCCACCAGATGGCGACGGTGTAGCCGTGGACGACGCCCTCCCGCACGACCGTCGCGCGCTGCGCGGGGTTCGTGAGGTGGGCGGTGATGTAGCCGGCGCTGCTGGTCGTGGCGATGGTGTTGAGCAGTGCCGTGCCGATGGAACCGCCCACCTGCTGCGCGGTGTTGACGGTGGCGGAGGTGACGCCGGAGTCCTGCGGGGCGACGCCCGCGGTGGCGGTGGCGAAGACCGGCATGAAGGTGAGGCCCATGCCGAGGCCCATGAGGATCAGCGCGGGCATGATCTCGGAGGCGTACGACGAGTGCGTGGTCATGCGGGTCAGGAGCAGCATGCCGCCCGCGGCGAGGAGCATGCCGGGGGTCAGCAGCATGCGGGGCGGGACGCGCTGCATCAGCCGGGCGGAGATCTGCGTGGAGCCGACGATGATCGCGGCCGTGAGCGGCAGGAAGGCGAGGCCCGTGCGCACCGGCGAGTAGCCGAGGACGACCTGGAGGTAGTAGGTCATGAACAGGAACAGGCCGAACATGCCGATGACGGCGAGCGCCATGGTGAGGAAGCAGCCGGCGCGGTCGCGGTCCTTGACGACGTGCAGCGGCAGCAGCGGTCCGGGCGCGCGGTTCTGCCACCACACGAAGACCGCGAGGAGGACGACGCCGACGGCGAACAGGCCCAGGACGTACGGGTCGCTCCAGCCGCGGGGCTCGGCCTCGCTGAAGCCGTGGACGAGGGCGACGAGTCCGCCGCAGCCGAGCAGGACGCCGGGCACGTCGAGGCGGGCTCCGGCGTGGCCCGGGCGGTCGTGGAGCAGGGCGAGGGCGCCGACGACGGCGACGATCGCGATGGGCACGTTGACGTACAGGCACCAGCGCCAGTTCAGGTACTCGGTGAGCAGGCCGCCGACGACGAAGCCGATCGCGGAGCCGCTGCCGGCGAGGGCGCCGTAGATGCCGAAGGCCTTGCCGCGTTCCCTGGGGTCGGTGAAGGTCGTCGTCAGCAGGGACAGCGCGGAGGGCGCGAGGAGCGCGGCGAACACGCCCTGGAGGGCGCGGGCGCCGAACAGCATGCCGGAGGTGGTGGCGGCGCCGCCGAGCGCGGAGGCGACGGCGAATCCGACGAGCCCGATGACGAAGGTGCGTTTGCGCCCCACGAGGTCGGCGACGCGCCCGCCGAGCAGCAGCAGCCCGCCGAAGGCCAGGGTGTACGCGGTGATGACCCACTGGCGGTCGCCGTCGGAGATGTCCAGCGCCCGCTGCGCCGAGGGGAGCGCGATGTTCACGATGGTCGCGTCGAGGACGACCATCAGCTGGGCGAGCGCGATGAACACGAGCCCCCACCAGCGTCGGGGGTCGGCACCCGCGGGAGGCCCTGATTCACCTGTCCGGGGGACACTCATCTGGCCAGAAGACCACGAATCGTGACGTATCGCATCCTTGCGGGACTCGCGCCTGGTCATGGCTCCAGGACCACTTTTCCGGTCGTCGCCCTGGTCTCCAGCGCCCGGTGCGCGGCGGCCGCCTCGGCGAGCGGGAAGCGCTGCACGGCGGGCGTGAGCCGGCCCTCGGCGGCCTCGGCGAGGGCGCGCAGCTCCAGGGTCCGTACGGGGTTGGGGCCGCCGGCCCTGCGCAGCATCGCCGGGCCGAGGACCTGCTCGGAGACGCCGTCGACGAGGTAGGGCGAGCCGCCCCTGATGCCCTCGGCGGACCAGCCGAAGACGATGTGCCTGCCGCCCGGCGCGAGGAGGGCGACGGCCTCGCGGGCCACGTCGCCGCCGACGCCGTCGAAGACGATCGTGGCGCGGGCGCCGCCGAGGTGGGCGCGGACCTTCGCGGGCCAGTCGGGGTCGCGGTAGTCGACGGCGAGGTCGGCGCCGTTGGCCGCGACGCGGGCCGTCTTCTCGGGGCCGCCGGCCAGTCCGATCACGGTGGCGCCGGCGTTCTTGGCGTACTGCACGAGCAGGGTGCCGATGCCGCCGGCGGCGGCCGGGACGAGGACCGCGGAGTCCGGGCCCGGCTCGGCGAACCGCACGATGCCCATCGCCGTGCGGCCGGTGCCGATCATGGCGACGGCGGCGGCGTGGTCGAGCCGCTCGGGGATCTCGTGCAGGCGGTCGGCGTCGGTGACGGCCAGTTCGGCGTAGCCGCCGGGCGCGAAGCCGAGGTGGGCGACGACGCGCCTGCCGAGCCAGTGGGCGTCGGTGCCGTCGCCGAGCGTGTCGACCACGCCGGCGACCTCGCGGCCGGGGATCGTGGGCAGCGGGGGCAACTCCGGCACCGGGCCCCGCTCGCCCTCGCGCAGGGCCGTGTCGAGCAGGTGGACGCCGGCCGCGGCGACGGCGATCCTGACCTGGCCGGGGCCCGGCCGGGGGTCCTCGACCCGCTCGAAGGTGAGGTTCTCGGCCGGTCCGTAGGCGTGCAGGCGGATGGCGTGCATGTGGGCCCCCTGGGAGACGCTGTGGTCGCTGGCGGTGCCGCCCGTGGTCGGCACGGGACCCACTCTTCGACCTCAAGCGCGCTTGAGGTCAAGGGTGTGGGGCCGGCGTCTCGTGTGTGCCGGCGAGCGAGAAGGCGGCGGGGGCGGCGTCTCACGCGTGCTTGAGGTCGAGGGGGCGGCGGCCCTGGGTGCCGAGGGCGAGGGACACCGCCGTCAGGGCGCTGTTGAAGCAGACCTCGGACAGGACGCCGGGTGCCGCGACCTGGTCGCCGGCCAGGTACACGCCGTCGCCGCGGGCCACGGCCGGCCGGTCCCGCCAGCTCGTGCCCGGCAGGTCCACCGCGCCCGTACGGCCGCCCGCCACGGCCTCCCGGCGCCAGGTCACGCGCTCGCGCCAGCCCGCGAAGCCGAGGTCGAGCAACTGCTCGGCGCGGGCGATGCCGTCGGCCTTCGTCTCGCGCGGCCCGATCGGGATCTGGCCCTGGATCAGCTGCTCGCCGGCGGGCGCGAGCGTGCGGTCCTGCGCGGTGAACCGCTCGATCCAGCCCGGCGCGTCCAGGTCGGACACGGCGAAGGCGTCACCGCGCCGCGTGCGCACCGCCAGGTCGATCAGCGCCGTACGCCCGCTGGGCCAGCTCAGGGAGTCGTCCTTGAGCAGGCGGCGGGCGGCGTCGAGCGAGGTGGCGACGACGACCGGGGTGTCCGTCGGGAGCGTGTCGACGCGGGCCAGGGTCTCCATCCGGACGCCCAGGTTCCAGGCGTGATTGGCCATGCGGTCGATGACACTGCCCCAGCCGCCGCGGGGATAGTGCGCCTCGGGCGGCAGCTTGGTGGCGCGGCGCAGCCGCTCCTGCACGAACGCCGCCGACAGCGCGCCCGGGTCGTGGTGGAACAGGGCGACCGCCGAGTAGTGCGCGGCGGCCCGGGCGCCCTCCTCGCCGGCGACGCGGGTGGCCCAGGTGAGGAAGTCGGTGTCCACGGGCGCGGGCGGCAGCCCCCGGCGCAGCAGCTTCAGCATGGCGAACGGCGGCGTGCGGCGCAGGGCGCCCCGGTGCCGCAGCCGCAGCCGGGCGGCCTCCAGCGGCGGGAGCGGGGCGAGCGGGCCGATCAGGTCGCGCTGCTTGAGCCAGGCCCAGTGCGGGCCGCCGTTGTAGAGGGCGTGCGGGCCCTCGTTGGTGCGGTACGGGCCCTCGGCGGTGCGCGCCCGGCCGCCCAGGGTGTGGTGGGCTTCGTACACGGTGACCTTGGCGCCCGCCTCGGCGGCGGTGATGGCCGCGGTGAGCCCGGCGAAGCCGCCGCCGATGACGGTGATGCGGTGCATGTCGGGGGTCTCCCTCTGGTCGGTCGGCACTGGTCTGCCCCTTAGACACCGGGAGCGGCCCGGAATGTGACACGGGCGCGGGAGCCGGCTGGTTTTCGCAGGTCAGGGTGATTGTCAGTGGTCGGGTGCAGCATGGGGGCATGGCGAGGAGAGCGACGGGCGGGCGCCCCGGGGGCGGTACGGCGGTGCGGGCGGCGCGCCGCCCCGAGCTGCGGCTGCCGCCGCTGGAGGCCTGGACGGGCGGCGGCCTGGAGCCGGACGGGGACTACGACGGGCTGGAGTTCGCGGAGCGGGACCTGACCGGGCAGGACGGCGCGGGCGCCCGCTTCATGGACTGCGCGCTGACGGGCTGCGCGCTGGACGGGACGCGGCTGCCGCACGCCCGCTTCCTCGACTCCCGCCTGACCGGCATACGGGGCGTCGGCACGGACCTCGCCGAGGCGACCCTGCGGGACGTGGAGCTCGTCGACGCCCGTCTCGGGGGCACGCAGCTGCACGCCGCCGTGCTGGAGCGGGTGGTGGTCCGGGGCGGCAAGCTCGACTTCCTGAATCTGCGCACGGCCCGCCTGAAGGACGTCGTGTTCGAGAGCTGCGTCCTGGTCGAGCCGGACTTCGGGGGCGCCCGCCTCGACCGCGTCGAGTTCGTGGACTGCGCGCTGAAGGGCGTCGACCTCCACGCGGCGACACTGACGGACGTCGACCTGCGCGGGGTCGCCTCGCTGGAGATCGCGCGCGGGGTGGACCGGCTGGCGGGGGCGGTGATCAGCGCGGGGCAACTGGTGGATCTGGCGCCGGAGTTGGCGGCGACGCTGGGGATCCGGGTGGAGTAGGGGCTCTGGGGGGTGGGGAGTCCGGGTGGTGCAGTTCCGGGGGGAGGTGAATCGGGTGGGGGCAGAGGAGGCGGGTCGAGCAGGGGAGGCGGCGGGCAGGGGCCCGGCCGGTCCGGCGGCGCGGCTCAGGGCAGCCGGGGGAAGCGGGCCTGAAGGGTCCAGACCGCGGGGTTCTCGGCCAGGTCGTCGTGCAGATCGCACAGGTCGGCGATCAGGTCGTGCAGGAAGTCCCGTGCCTCGCGGCGCAGTTCGGCGTGGGAGAACGTCAGCGGGGGTTCCTCGGCCGGCATCCAGTCGGCCTCGACGTCCACCCAGCCGAAGCGGCGCTCGAACAGCATGCGGTCGGTGGACTCGGTGAAGTCCAGCTCCGCGCGCTGCGGGCGGGAGGCGCGGGAGCCCGCCGGGTCCTGGTCGATGCGCTCGACGATGTCGCACAGCGCCCACGCGAAGTCCAGCACCGGCACCCATCCCCAGGCTGTGGACAGCTCCCGGTCCGACTCGGTGTCGGCGAGATACACGTCGCCGCAGAACAGGTCGTGGCGCAGGGCACGGACGTCCGCGCGCCGGTAGTCCGTCTGCGGGGGGTCCGGGAACCGGTTGGAGAGGGCATAGCCGATGTCGAGCACGAGGGCGATGGTGTCACGCGCGCGGCACCGGTCGGTCGTCGGTGCCGCACTGGCCGGTCGTCGGTGCCGCCCCGGCCGGGCGCCCGTGTCACGGCAGGAGCCGCTGCTCCTTCGCGACCGCCACCGCGCCCGCGCGGGTGTCGACGCCCAGCTTGTCGTAGATGCGGCTGAGGTGGGTCTTCACCGTGGCCTCGCTGATGAACAGGGCGCGGGCGATCTCCCGGTTGCCGAGGCCGCGGGCGAGCTGCGTGAGGATGTCGCGCTCGCGGTCGGTGAGGGAGGGCCGCGGCCGGCGCATGTTGGCCATCACCCGGCTGGCGACCGGCGGCGACAGCGCCGTACGTCCCTGGGCGGCGGCGTGGATCGCGGCGAACAGTTCCTCGGGGCGTTCGGCCTTCAGCAGGTATCCGGTCGCGCCGGCCTCGATCGCGCGGGTGATGTCGGCGTCCGTGTCGTACGTGGTCAGCACGAGGACGTGCGGCGCCGGTCCCGGCCCGGCGGTGAGGCGCCGGGTGGTCTCCACGCCGTCGATGCCGGCGCCGAGCTGGAGGTCCATCAGCACCACGTCCGGCGTGAGCTTCCCGGCGAGGGCGATCGCCTCCTCGCCGGTGCCGGCCTCCCCGACGACCTCGATGCCGGGGGCGCTGTCGAGCAGGGCGAGCAGCCCGGCGCGCACGACGACGTGGTCGTCGCAGACCAGGATGCGCACGGGGCGTCCGGTGTCGGTCATCGGGGAGCCTCCAGGGGGACGGCGGCGGACAGGACGGTGCCTTCGCCGGGCGCCGACTCGACGGTGAGCGTGCCGCCGAGCTGGCGCAGCCGGGCGCGCATCGCGGGCAGCCCGTGCCCGCGCATCCCGGCGGGGGAGTCGGGCAGCGCGGCCGGGTCGAAGCCGTGGCCGTCGTCGGCGACGTCCAGGACGACCTGGTCGTCCAGGACCGTGAGGGTCAGCGCGGCGCTGCGGGCGCCCGCGTGCTCGCGGACGTTGGCCAGCGCGCCCTGGGCGATGCGCAGCAGGGCCGACTGCACGCGGTCGGGCAGCATCGGTTCGCGTCCCCCGGCGTCGACGTGGACGCGTACGGCGAGCCGGTCGCCGGACTCCCGAGCGGCGAGGGCGTGCAGCGCGGCGCCGAGGCCGCCGCCGCGGGCGAGGTCGGCGGGGGCCAGGTCGTGCACGAAGCGCCGGGCCTCCGCGAGGTTGTGCTCGGCGACGGACGCGGCGGTCCGGACGTGGGCGCGGGCCTTGCCCGGGTCGGACTCCCAGATCCGCTCGGCGGCCTGGAGCAGCATGCGCTGGCTGGACAGGCCCTGGGCGAGGGAGTCGTGGATCTCCATGGACAGCCGCTCGCGTTCGGCGAGGGTGCCCTCGCGGCGTTCGGACGCGGCGAGTTCGCGGCGGGTGCGGATCAGGTCGTCGATGAGGGCGCGCTGGCGGGCGGTCTGCCGCTGTGCCCGGAGGAAGACGGCCGTGGCGATGGCGGCGACGGCGGGCGGCGCGAGCAGCAGGTTCGGGTCGAAGCGGCCGGCGAGGCGCAGTTGCGCGGCGACGACGAACAGGGTCAGCACGGCGACCAGGACGAGCGCGGCGCGCGGCGGCAGGGTGCGCAGCCCGGTGTAGAAGAGGGGCACCGCGCACCAGGAGAAGCTCGGCGCGAGCACCACGAGCACCATCCACACCACGACGACCAGCCCCAGCCGGACCAGCCGCCGGGACACCGGCCCCGCCGGCCCACTCGCCTCCGTCGGTCCCGTCGGTCCCGCCCGGCGCGTCCCCGGTGTGCCGGGGCGGCCGTCGAGCAGCGGGCCGAGCACGTGCAGCAGGGCGAGCGTCACGGACAGGGCCACGATCCACGGAGTGCGCGGCTCGCCGGGGTGCCGCAGCAGGAACCGCGCGAGGGCGCCGCCGAGCAGCAGGAAGAACGCCGTGTGCAGCACCGCGCCCAGCCACCGGGCGTCCGGGTCGTACGGCTCGCGCACCTCGCGCACCTCGTGCGGCTCGCGCATGCCGACGCGCCTCCTTCCGCCTCCGCGCCGCCCGTGAACTGGGCAGACCCTCCCATGGTGACGGCTCCCGCGGCCCGCCGGGTCAGCCGATCGGATGACCCGGGCGTCGGCCGTTCCGCGCCCGCCGAGCAGCCGGAACGCCGACGGTCCGGGCCCGTTTCCGGCCCCAAGGTGGATGCGGAAGCCGGTCCCGGCGCGACAGCCGGGACCGGGACACCGACCAGGCGGCGAACAGCGCCGCCGTCCGCCGACAGGAGTTCCCCATGGCCCGCACGAAGCTCTCCCGCCGCGCCCGCGTCGCCGCCGCCGGTGCCGCCCTCACGGCCGCCGTCGCCGTCACGGGGCTCGGCGCCGTCTCCGCGAACGCCTCCGCGCCCGCCGCGGCCTCCGCCGCTGCCCCGGCCGCCGCGCCCGCCGCGGCCTCCGCCGCTGCCCCGGCCGCCGCTCCCGCCGCAGTCTCCGCCGGAGACACCACGACCACCACGCACCTGACGGTCGACGCCGCGACCGAGGCCGCCCGGGCCGCGCTGGACGCCGCCGAGAAGGAGAACCAGCGCGTCACCGTCGCCGTCGTCGACCGCAACGGCAACACCCTCGTCACCCTGCGCGGCGACGGCGCCGGCCCGCAGTCCTACGAGTCCGCCGAGCGCAAGGCGTACACCGCGGTCTCCTGGAACGCCCCCACCTCCCAGCTGGCCGAGCGACTGGAGCAGGCCCCGAACCTGAAGGACATCCCCGGCACCCTGTTCCTCGCGGGCGGCGTCCCGGTCACCGCGAAGGACGCCCCGATCGCCGGCATCGGCGTCGCGGGCGCCCCGTCCGGCACGCTGGACGAGAAGTTCGCGGCGGTGGGCGCGGCGGCGCTGGGCCGCTGACCCCCGGCCCGGTGGCGGGTCAGCCCCGGCCCGGCTTGCCCTCGCCGTGCAGCCAGTCCCGCCACACGGCGCCGAAGTCCTTGTCCGGGGCGCGGCGTTCGACGTAGGCCGTGAAGTCGGCCGTGTCCACGTTGCCGTGGCGGTGGGCCGTCGCCCAGCCGCGCAGCAGGGCGCGGAAGGCGGCGTCGTCGTCGAGGGTCTGCCGGATCCGGTGCAGGACCATCGCGCCCCGTACGTACACAGGGCTGTCGGAGATGTGCGCCGCGTCCGACGGCCGTGCGGGCGGGAACGCCCAGATGCCGGAGCCGGCGTCCTCGTCGGCGTAGTGGGCGTCGAAGATCTCCTGCGCGCTGTCGCCCCCGTGGTCCTCGGACCACAGCCACTCGGCGTAGGTGGCGAAGCCCTCGTTGAGCCACATGTCCCGCCAGGTCTTCGGCGTGACGGAGTTGCCGTACCACTGGTGGGCGACTTCGTGGACGAGGGTGGTGAGGTCGGGGGTGCCGGGGAAGACGGGCCGGTTCTGGGTCTCCAGGGCGTATCCGGCGTCCTGCTCACGGGCGACGATCACGCCGGCGGAGGAGAAGGGGTACGGGCCGAAGGTCCGCTCGGACCAGGCGATGACCTCGGGGAGCCTCGCGAGGACGGGGCGGCTGGAGTCGGCGCGGTCCGGGTCGACGGCCGTGTGCAGCGGCAGGCCGTCGCGCGTCGTCGTGCGGGTGATGTCGTAGTCGCCGATGGCCAGGGTGGCGACGTGACTCGCCATGGGCTCGGCGGTGCGCCAGGTGAAGGTGGTGCGTCCGTGTGCGGTGCGCTCGCGCGCCAACTCCCCGTTGGACACGGCCCGCAGACCCGCCGGGACCGTCACGTCGAGGTCGTACGACGCCTTGTCGGAGGGGTGGTGGTTGCCGGGGAACCACGCCATCGAGCCGGTCGGCTCCCCGAGCGCGAGCGCCCCGGTCTCCGTGCGCAGCCAGCCCTCCTCGGACCCGTCGGGGTCGGTGACGGTCTCGGGCGCGCCGCTGTAACGGACCGTCACACGGAACTCGTGGCCCTCCTCCAGATCCTCGGCGGGCCGCACGGTGAGGTCCTGACCGGAGCGGTTCCAGCGCGCGGTGTCCCCGTCGACGACGACCTTCCCGACGTCCAGGCCCTGCAGATCGAGCGCGAAGGCCGACAGGTCCTGGGTGGCACGGGCGACGATCGTCGCGGTACCGGCGAGATGGTGCGCGCGGGGGTCGTAGGACAGCCGCAGACGGTAGTGCCGGACGTCGTACCCGCCGTTCCCGGCCTTCGGGAAGTACGGATCCCGGAGCCCGGAACCCCCGGGAGTCCCCTGTACGCCGCCGTCGCAGGCGGAGAGAGCGACGAGGGAGACGACGCAGACGAGGAGAACGACGGGCCGGGGGGTGCGCACGCGGTGATCCTATGGCGACGATCACGCCGAAGCCCCCGGCGGTCGTCCGTGCCGGGGGCTTCGCGGTGGGGCGTGGGTCAGACGTTCACGCCGAAGTCCTGGGCGATGCCCACGAGGCCCGAGGCGTAGCCCTGGCCGACGGCGCGGAACTTCCACTCGGCGCCGTTGCGGTAGAGCTCGCCGAAGACCATGGCGGTCTCGGTGGCCGCGTCCTCCGACAGGTCGTAGCGGGCGATCTCGGCGCCGCCGGCCTGGTTGACGATGCGGATGTAGGCGTTGCGGACCTGGCCGAAGTTCTGGCTGCGGTTCTCCGCGTCGTAGATGGAGACCGGGAAGACGATCTTGTCGATGTCGGCCGGGAGGCCGGCCAGGTTGACGTTGATCGCCTCGTCGTCGCCGGCGCCCTCGCCCGTGCGGTTGTCGCCGGTGTGGACGATGGTGCTGTCCGGCGTCTGCTTGTTGTTGAAGAACACGAAGTGGGCGTCCGAGTAGACCTTGCCCTGCGCGTTCACCGCGATCGCGGAGGCGTCGAGGTCGAAGTCAGTGCCGGTGGTGGTGCGGACGTCCCAGCCGAGGCCCACGGTGACGGCGGTCAGGCCCGGAGCTTCCTTGGTGAGCGAGACGTTGCCGCCCTTGGACAGGCTTACAGCCATTGTTCGGGAGTCCCTTCCCTCGTTGCTAACGCGGTCTTGCGTACGGGCATGAAGCTACAGCTACCCCTATGAACGCCGCGGGGGGTACCGAAGGTTCCGGGCGGCTTTACCTTTTTTACCCGGGCGCCCGAAAACGGGGTGACGTGGACGGGACAGGGACGGGAACATGGTGGGCATGTCCGGTCCTCACGTCATCCGTGGCTCCGTCTCCCTCCCGGAGGCCGAGCTCCTGTGGCGTTTCTCGCGGTCGTCCGGGCCGGGCGGGCAGCACGTCAACACCACCGACACGGCGGTGGAGCTCCGCTTCGACCTGGCGAAGACGCAGGCGCTGCCCGAGGTGTGGAAGCGGCGGGCGCTGGAGCGGCTGGCCGGGCGCCTGACCGACGGCGTCGTCACCGTCCGCGCCTCCGAGCACCGCTCCCAGTGGCGCAACCGCGAGGCGGCGGCCGTACGGCTCGCGGCCCTGCTCGCGGAGGCCACCGCGCCGCCGCCCCGGCCGCGCCGGCCCACCCGCATTCCGCGCGGCATCAACGAGCGCCGGCTGCGGGAGAAGAAGCAGCGCTCGGAGACGAAGCGGGGGCGTTCTCCGAAGAATTGGTCCTGAACACGGGAACGGGGATCCCGCGTCGAGGCCGGGCCGGTCAGGCCAAGTGGCGGTAGCGGCCGCGGAAGTACAGCAGCGGGCCGCCGTCCGCGCTCGGCAAGTGGGCCGTCAGCACGCGTCCGACCACCAGGGTGTGGTCGCCCGCGACGACGCGCTGCTCCGTGCGGCACTCCAGCGTGGCCAGGGCGCCGCCGACCAGGGGCGCGCCGGTCACCTCGCCCCGCACGTACGGGATGTCCTCGAACAGCAGGCGGTCGCTGAGGCGGCCCTTCATCGCGAAGCGGCCCGCGATGTGCCGCTGGCTCTCGGCGAGGACGGAGACCGCCCACTGCGGCTGCTCGTCGAGCAGGTCGTCCATGCGGGAGCCCACGCGCAGGCTGACCAGCACCAGCGGCGGGTCGAGGGACACCGACATGAAAGCGGTCGCCGTCATGCCGACGTCCTCGGCCTCCGGCGCCCCCGGATCGTCGGCGTCGAGCGGCGGCTCCTTCGCGGTCACCAGGACCACGCCCGCCGCGAGCCGGGACATGGCGGCGCGGAACTCGTCGTTGGTCACCCCCTCAGGATGCCCGGAGGCGGGCGCGGGGATCATCGGGGACATGGCTGGGGGAGTCTTCGGCACGTCCGAAACGCTAGTCTCCGCCCAGCACGCCCCGCATCGGGCCCCGGTCCCGACCGGGACCTAGGACCGACGGCGGAGATCGATGGTGGAGATCGACGGTGGAGATCGACGGTGGAGAACGCCGAAAAGGCGCCTCACTCGCATAAATGCATTCGGTAAACGGACAGGAGAAAGGCAGAAACCCCACTCAATTGTTCATCTTTCCCTGTGACTTGAGTCACAAGGCCCAGTAATTGTTGACCCTGTGTACCGAGTGGGCAGCGCGCTGTGATTCAGTGGCTGGGAAGCTGCCAGTTCGATACGCCGATGAGAACCCTTGATTCGCTGCGAGGTCTCGGGGGGAGGGCGAGCATGGAGACCGAGTCGGAGCCGTATGTCCGCCTTGCGTCCCTGCGACAGCTGCACCAGGTCATGGCCGAAATGAACACGGCACGCAGCCTGGCGGACACCCTGCAGACCGTCGCCGACGGCGCGGTCGGCGCCCTCGGGTACGAACTGGCGTGCGTCAACCTCGTCCGCCCCGACGGCGACCTCGTCGTCGCCGCCTTCGCCGGGAACCCCGCCGCCGAGGCCCTCATCACCGGCCGCGTCGGCTCCCGCGAGTCCTGGGACCGCCGCCTCGCCATGGGCGAGCAGTGGGGCAGCCTGGTGTTCATACCCCACAACGAGGGCTGGGTCCTCGACGACGACGACGTCCCGCAGTGGTACACCGACGGCCCCGCCCCGCGCTTCGAGGACGAGTGGCACCCGGCCGACCGCCTCTTCGCCCCGATGTTCGCGCCCGGCCCCGGCGGCTCCAGCGGCGAACTCCTCGGCGTCCTCTCCGTGGACCGCCCGCGCAACGGACGGCGGCCCGGCGCCTGGGGCCGCGAGGCCCTCCAGATGTACGCCTTCCAGGCCGCCATCGCCATCAGCAACGCCCGGCTGCGCTCCAACATGCAGCGCGCCCTCGTCCGGCTCGAACGCGAACAGCAGGCCCTGCGCGCCAGCGAGGAGAGCTTCCGCCAGGCCTTCGAATACGCGCCCTCCGGCATGGCCATCGCCGAGATGGGCGGCGAACAGCACGGCCGCATACTGCGCACCAACGACGCCCTGTGCCGCCTGCTCGGCCGGCCCGCCTCCGCGATGCGCCGCTACTCCTTCTCCGACCTCGTCCACCCCGAGGACATCGGCACCCTGCTGCGGACCTCCGCCGAGGGCGGCCGGGCCGAGCTGCGGCTCGGGCGCCGCGACGGCACGTACGTGTGGGTGTCGCTGCGCAACAGCGTCGTCGCCGACGCCGCCGACGGGCCCCGCTTCCTGCTCACCCACGTCGAGGACATCGAGGAGCGCAAGCGCCGCGAGCTCCAGCTCGCCCACCGCGCCTCCCACGACTCCCTGACCGGCCTGCCGAACTCCGCCGAGCTGCGCGCCCGGCTCGCCGCCCGGCTCTGCCAGCGCCCGCAGTCGCTGCACTCCGCCACGGCCGACTCCATCGACGCGGCCTACGGCCACCCCGCCGTCTACGACACCCCGAGCCACGGCTTCGACTACGGCTACGGCACGATGGCGGAGACGTACGACGCCTACGACCACCACGTGCACACCGTCGCCCCCGAGGGCGACCCCGACGACGGGGCCAAGGGGCTCGCGGTGCTGTTCTGCGACCTCGACGGCTTCAAGTCCATCAACGACCGGTTCGGGCACAACGCGGGCGACGCCGTCCTCATCGAGGTCGCGCGGCGGTTGTCACGCGGAGTGCGCGACGGTGACACGGTCGCGCGGCTCGGGGGTGACGAATTCGTCATTCTCGCCAACGGGCTCGGCCGGGCCGACGCGCAGGACCTCGCCGTCCGGCTGCGCAACGAGATCATCCAGCCCATCCGGGCGGAGGGCCGCGCGGTGCGCGTGGGCGCCAGTTTCGGCATCGGATGGGCCCACTGCGGCATGACGGCGGACGAAGTGTTGAAGTCTGCTGACGAGCGGATGTACGTCGAGAAACGATCTCGTCCCAAACAACATCGACGCGCCGGATGACCCGCAGGTCAGCGAGTTGATGCGATCCGGGTCACCCGTTTGGGCCATGTGGAGCGGGTAGGCTCGCCCCTCTACGACTCGTACCGCATCCGCACCGCACCTGTTGAGGAGACCAAGGGATGACGCCCGGCAACAACGGCGCGAGCACGCCCGAGGACGACGACCCGTTCGGCTACCTGTACGCCGACGGGCAGGCCAACGGAGCCCAGCCGCCGTCCGGTGGCTACGGCTATCCGAACTCGGTCAACCGGGTGCGGACTGTCGGCACGCGCCAGTACGGCCAGCAGCAGCCGCAGTACGGCCAGCAGCCGCCGGCCGGTGCGCCCATACCGCAGCAGCAGGGCGCCTACGGCCGGCCCAGCGCGCACTACGCGGCGCCGGAGACCTTCCCGGGCGGCGCCCCCACCGCACAGCACCAGTCGCCCGGCGTCGGAGCCGGCGGTGGCGGCGGGCGCGGCCGTGGCCCCAACACCAAGGGCCTGCTGATCGGCGCGATCGCGGTCGTCGCCGCCGTCGTGATCGGCATCGGCGTCGCCATGACCACCAGCGGCGGTGACGACGACGACAAGGCCGACGGCCAGGCGACCACGGCCCCCACGGCCCAGCAGAGCGCCAAGCCCACGGAAAAGCCCAGCAAGGGCGCCGAGGACGAGGTCGAGCTCCCGGAGATCGACGCGAAGGCGCTCCGCTTGGACGGGGGCGCGGTGACGGCGTCGGACGTCGAGGGCGCCGAGTCCGACGGCGGCATCTACGTGACGAACCTCAACCAGCCCGGCTCCACGGTCACCTGGACCGTCAACGGCATCCCGAAGGACGGCCTCTACACGCTGTTCACCCGGTACAGCACGGCCGACGACGACCAGTCGATGTCGCTCACCGTCAACGGCAAGCCGTTCGGCAGCAAGCTCAACCTGAGCAACTTCGCCGGTGCCAAGGGCGGCGACTTCGCGAAGGGCTGGACCCAGACCTTCGCCTGGCCGACCCTCAACAAGGGCACCAACACGATCAGCCTGTCCTGCGCGGCCGGCGACAAGTGCAACGTCCTGCTGGACCGGATGTGGCTCAAGGCCGGCCAGGTCAAGAAGTGACCTCAGGCCGCGCCCGCCTCCGTCGTCACTGAGATGCGGCGCAGGAAGTCCTCGTAGGCCCGGCCGTCGAATTCGCCCGCCACCGGGGCCAGTACCGTCGCCGCCGACAGGGCCGTCGCGCGGGTCAGGCGGTCGGGCCACGGCAGGCGTTCCGTCAGGCCCGACAGCAGGCCCGCGACCGCCGCGTCGCCGGCGCCCGTCGGGTTGCCGTGGACCGGGGCCGGTGGGGTCGCTCGCCACAGGCCCTCGGGGGTGAGGGCGAGGAGGCCCTGCGGGCCCAGGGACGCGATCACCGTGTGGGCGCCTCGGCGGCGGGCGTCCTGTGTCGCGCGCAGCGGCTCGTGCGAGCCCGTCAGCTCGGCCAGCTCCTCGGCGTTGGGCTTGATCATGTCCGGGCGGGCGGCGACGCCCCGGCGCAGTGCCTCGCCGCTCGTGTCCAGCAGGACCGGGACGCCCGCCGCCCTGGCCGTGCGGACCAGACCCGCGTACGCGCCGACCGGCACGCCCGGTGGCAGGCTGCCGCACAGGGCCACCGCCGACGCCGGCGCCAGCAGCCGCTCGTAGGCGCGCAGGAAGGCGGACCACTCGGCGGGGGAGACGGTCGGACCCGGCTCGTTGAGCTGGGTCGTGTCGCCCGTCGTGTCGTCCACCACCGCGATCGTGCGCCGCGTCGGCCCCGCGACCGGCACGAACTCGTCCACCACGTCCGGGGTTCCGGCCAGCAGCTCCCGGACGGTGCCGCCGGTCGCGCCGCCCGCGAAACCGGTGACCGTGACCCGGTGGCCGAGGGCTGCGAGGACCCGGGCCACGTTCACGCCCTTGCCGCCGGGACGTTCCGTCACGTCCGTGACCCGGTGGGAGGCGTGCGGGGAGAGGGCAGGAACCCGGTAGGTGATGTCGAGAGCGGTGTTCAGCGTGACCGTGAGGATCACCTGGGCCGACCTCCCCCGTGTTCGCGTCGTTGCCGCTTCCTTCGCCTTTGCGGGCCACGATCATGCCAAACACACGGCCGTCCTCCCAGCCCCGGGCCGGGTGGACGGCCTCGTACTCCGGGACGGATCAGCCCAGTTGGGGATCCACCACCCATTCACCCCGGCGCATCACGCCCGCCACCTCGAAGTCGCCGTCCAGCAGCACCAGGTCGGCGTCCTTGCCGGGCTCCAGGGAGCCGATCCGGTCGGCGAGGCCGAGCAGCCGCGCCGGGGTCGCGGAGAGCGCGGCGACCGCCTGCTCCACCGGCAGCCGGTCCACCGTCACCGCCCGCTTGAACGCCCGGTCCAGCGTCAGCGTCGAGCCCGCGATCGAGCCGCCCTCCACCAGGCGCGCCACGCCGTCGGCCACCTCGACCTCCAGCGGGCCGAGCATGTAGCGGCCGTCGCCGAAGCCCGCCGCGTCCATCGCGTCCGTGATGAACGCGACCCGGTCCGCTCCCGCGTGGCGGAACGCCAGCCGGAGCGCCGCCGGGTGCAGATGCGTGCCGTCGTTGATCAGCTCGACCGTGACCCGCTCGTCCTCGAGGAGGGCGGTGATCGGGCCGGGGGCGCGGTGCCCGAGCACCGGCATCGCGTTGAACAGGTGGGTGGCGACCGTCGCGCCCGCGTCGATCGCCTCCACCGTCTGCTCGTACGTCGCGTCCGTGTGCCCGACCGCGGCGATGACGCCGTGCTCGGCGAGCAGCCGTACGGAGTCGACGCCGCCCGGCAGTTCGGTGGCGAGGGTGACCATGCGGGCATGGCCGCGCGCCGCGTCGATCAGCTTGCGCACCTCGGCCGGGTCCGGGTCGCGCAGCAGGGCCTCGGAGTGGGCGCCCTTGCGGCACGGCGAGATGAACGGGCCCTCGAAGTGGATGCCGGCGATGTCGCCCTGCTCGGCCAGCTCCGACAGCATGCCGGCGCGCTGCGCGAGGAAGTCCATGTCGCCGGTGACCGTGGAGGCGACGAGCGTGGTCGTGCCGTGCTGCCGGTGGGTGCGGATGCCCCGCAGGACCTCCTCGACCGTGCCGGACGTGAAGGACGCTCCGCCGCCGCCGTGGTTGTGGATGTCGACGAAGCCGGGGACCAGCCAGTGGCCGGAGACGTCCAGGACATCGGCGTCGTGCGGGGCGTGGTCGGCGATGCGCGTGCCGTCGACGACGACGCGCCCGTCGTCCACGGTCCCGGTGGGCAGAACCACCCGGGCACCTGCGAGAACCTTGCTGGGGGCCATCAGGTGGTTACCTCCGAACGGTCGGTGGATGCGAGGAGATCCCAGGCGAGGAGCCCCGCGCCCAGGCAGCCGGCGCTGTCGCCGAGCGCCGCGGGGACGAGGGACGGCAGCTTCTGGAAGGTGACGCGGCGCCGGACGGCGTCCCGCAGGGGCTGGAACAAGGTTTGCCCCGCCTCGGCCAGCCCGCCACCGATGATCAGGGTGCGCGGGTCCAGCAGGGTGAGGGCCGTGACCAGGCCGTCGGCGAGCGCGTCGACCGCGTCCTGCCAGACCCGCACCGCGCGGGCATCGCCCGCCTCGACGGCCTTCGCGCAGTCGGCGGCGTCCGCGTCCGGGTCTGCGCAGGCCTCGGCCCACGCCTGGCTGACGGCCGCCGCCGACGCGTACCGCTCCAGGCAGCCGCGCTGACCGCAGGGACAGGGCAGGCCGCCGGGGCGTACGACCACGTGGCCGATCTCGCCCGCGAAGCCGTGCGCGCCCGCCTCCACCCGGCCGTCGACGCCGATCGCGCCCGCGATGCCGGTGCCCAGTGCCACGAACAGGAACCGGTCGGCGCCCCGGCCCGCCCCGACCCGGCCCTCGGCGAGGCCGCCGGTGCGCACGTCGTGCCCGAGGGCGACCGGTACGCCGCCGAGCCGCTCGGCGAGCAGCGCCCGCAGCGGTACGTCGCGCCAGCCGAGGTTGGCCGCGTACGCGGCGACGCCCGCCGCCTCGTCCACGATGCCGGGCACGGCGACGCCGGCCGCGGCCGCGGGCCCGCCGAGACGCGTCTCGCCGTGCGCGCGCAGTTCGGCCGCGAAGCCGAGGATCTCCGCGACCACGGCGTCCGGTCCGCGCTCGCGGCCCGTCGCCCGGCGGGCCCGGTGGAGCAGCTCGCCGTCCGCCCCGACCAGGGCGGCCTTCATCCCGGTGCCGCCCACGTCGAGGGCGATGACATGTCTCACGGGGACAGTGTGGCCCGACGACCCGCAAGAGGTCTAGTCCACTCACGTGGTGTAGACCTTATGGCCGGTTTCGAAAATTTTCGCCAAGAGTCCGGGAGAGCAGAGCAGTGCAGCGGCGTAGGACAGGAACGATCGCGGTGGTGTCCGCACTGGGCATGACGGCGGTCCTCGGCGGCTGCGGACTCGGCGGCACGGACGAGGTGACGCTGAGGCTCGTCGCCGCCGACTACGGGGACGACGCGGGCAGCAGCTCCCAGAAGTACTGGGACGAGCTGGTCAGCGCCTACGAGGCGAAGCACCCCGGGGTGAACGTCGACGTCAGCGTGTACTCCTGGAACGACGTCGACCGCGAGGTCAAGGCCATGGTCGACGCCGGCAAGGCCCCCGACATGGCGCAGATCGGCGCGTACGCCGACTACGCGGCGAAAGACTTGCTCTACCGGGCCGACGACGTGCTCTCCATACCCGTCCAGGCCAACTTCGTCTCGCAGCTGGCCGTCGCGGGGCAGGTGAACTCCGTGCAGTACGGGATGCCGTTCGCCTCCTCCACGCGCGTCCTCTTCTACAACAGGACCCTCTTCGCCGAGGCCGGCCTCACCCCGCCCACCACGTGGGACGAACTCGCCGACGCCGCCGCCGCGCTCAAGGCCGAGGGCGTCAAGTACCCGTACGCGCTGCCGCTCGGGCCCGAGGAGGCGCAGGCCGAGACCATGCAGTGGATGCTGAGCGGCGGGGGCGGCTACACCGACACCGTCGGCAGCTACGGCATCGACTCCCCGCAGAACGTCCACACGTTCACGTGGCTCAAGGAGGAACTGGTCGGCAAGGGACTGACCGGGCCCGTCGCGCCGGGCGAGCTGAACCGCGCCGACGCGTTCGAGGCGTTCGCGGCCGGGGACGTCGGCATGCTCAACGGGCATCCCTCGCTGATGGAGGCCGCTGCCGCCAAGGGCGTGAAGTTCGGCATGGTCCCCACGCCCGGCGCCGAGGGCGAGAGCCGGGCCACGCTGGGCGTCGCCGACTGGATGACCGCCTTCAAGCAGAACGGCCACCGGGACGAGATCGGGGACTTCCTCGACTTCGTCTACGAGGACGAGAACGTGCTGGAGTTCTCCCGGCGGTACGACCTGCTGCCCGTCACCAGCTCGGCGTTCGACACGATGAGCGCCGCGCGGCGGGACGCGGAGCTGCGGCCGTTCCTGGAGGAACTCCAGTTGTCCGAGATGTATCCCGTGGGACAGACCTCCTGGGCCGAGGTCAGCGCCGCCGTGAAGAAGCAGGTGGCGCAGGCGGTCCGGCCCGGCGGTGATCCGGAGGACGTGCTCGGGCGGCTGCAGTCGTTGGCGATGCGGGCCGAGAGCGCGGAGTGAACACGGAGTGAGGCGGGCGCCGGCCGCCGTGTCAGTGGCCGGCGTTAGCGTTGCTGGTATGGACGCGGGCGACGTGGGACTGGGGGCGCGGGAACAGGACATTCTCGCGCTGGAGCGGCGTGGGTTCTCCGGGCCCGGGGCCAAGGAGCGGGCCATACGGGAGGAGCTGGGGCTGGCGCCCGTGCGGTACTACCAGCTGCTCAACGCCCTGCTCGACGACCCACGCGCGCTGGCCCTCGATCCCGTGACGGTGAACCGGCTGAGACGCGTGCGGGACGCTCGGCGCGCTGAGCGCTGAGTGGGGCGCGTGGATAGGCTCGCCGTATGGGCAGCCACACGGACTCCACGGACCCCACGGAAACCGATCTCGCTCGGCCCCTGCCGACGCCCTCCACCGCGGCCGGGCGCAGCGGCCTCGACGCCATCCTGCGGCGGCCCGGCAAGGCCGTCGTCGCGCTCGACTTCGACGGGACGCTCGCGCCGATCGTCGCCGACCCGGAGCAGGCGCGGGCGCACCCCGACGCCGTGCCGGTGCTGGCCGCGCTCGCCCCGAAGGTCGCCGCCGTCGCGGTGGTCACCGGACGGCCCGCGGAGGTCGCGGTGCGGTACGGGGGCTTCGCCGGGGTGGCCGGCCTCGAACACCTGGTGGTGCTCGGGCACTACGGCGCCGAGCGGTGGGAGGCCGCGAGCGGGGAGATCGTCGCGCCCGAGCCCCATCCCGGTGTCGGGGCGGCGCTGGGGGAGTTGCCGGGGCTGCTGGGTGAGCTGGGCGTCGCCGACGGTGCCTGGGTCGAGGAGAAGGGGCGGGCCTTCGCCGTGCACACGCGGCGGGCCGCCGATCCGCAGGCGGCGTTCGAGGCGCTGCGCGAGCCGCTGGCCGGGCTGGCGGCGGAGCACGGGCTGATCGTGGAGCCGGGGCGCATGGTGCTGGAGCTCCGGCCGCCGGGGATGGACAAGGGCGTGGCCCTCAGCGACTTCGTGTCGTCGATCGGGGCCGAGGCCGTGCTGTACGGCGGTGACGACCTGGGGGATCTGCCGGCGTTCGGGGCCGTGGAGCGGCTGCGGGAGGCGGGGACGCCGGGGGTGCTGGTGTGCAGCGGCAGCGACGAGGTGCCGGAGCTGCGGCGGCGGGCGGATGTGGTGGTGGACGGGCCGGAGGGCGTGGTCGGCCTCCTGGGGGCGCTGGCGGCGCGGCTGCCGTGAGCGACGCGGGGCGCCGGCCGCGCGGGCGTCGGGGGCGTCGGCGGGGGTGTGGCTGGCGTGACGTCGCGGTCGGGTGCGTCGTGGTGCCGCACAAGCTGCGGGGCAGTCGTGCCTCCCCCAGTGCCCCAAGGGCCTGGGGGTACCCCCAGGCGGCACGGGTGGGCGCAGCGGCACCCCGCAGCGCCGGGCCGCGTCACCCACCCGGCCTCCGCTGCAACGCCGGTTCACCTCGTAACGCCGGGCCCCGTGGCCCACCTGCGTCGGTCGCGTCGCCCGTCAGCCCCGCAGCGCCTCCACCTGCTCCAGGAACCACCTCGTCGGCGGCAGCGCGGTCGCCGACGCCGACAACCGCTTCGACCGCTCCCCCCGCTCACCCGCCGGCATCGACAACGCCTCCCGCAGTGCCCCCGCCGTACCGACCACGTCGTACGGGTTCACCCCGATCGCGTCCTCGCCCAGTTCCTCCCACGCCCCCGCCTCCCGCGACAGCACCAGCGCGCAGCCGCCGTCGGACAGCAGCGGGATCTCCTTCGCGACGAGGTTCATGCCGTCCCGGATGGGGTTCACCAGGGCCACGTCGGCCAGCCGGTACGCCGCCAGGGAGCGGGCGAAGTCGTCCTTCACGTGCAGCACGACCGGCGTCCAGCCGGCCGTGCCGAAGGCCGAGTTGATCTCGTCCGCGACGCGCCGCACCTCGGCGGTGTAGTCCCGGTACACCGCGAGGTCCTGCCTCGACGGGTAGGCGAAGGCCACGTGGACGACGCGTTCGCGCCACTCCGGGTGCTCCGCCAGGAGGTGGCGGTAGGCCAGCAGTCCCCGGACGATGTTCTTCGACAGTTCCGTGCGGTCCACGCGGACGATCGTGCGGCGCGGGGTGCCGTCGGGGGCCGTGCCGATCTCCTCGCGCAAGTCCCGGATGCGGTCCTCGACGTCCGGCTCGTGGGCGCGGGTGCGCAGGAAGTCCGCGTCGACTCCCAGGCCGTGCACGCCGATCCGCGTGTTCCCCGTTCCGTCGGCGAACGCCTCGCAGCACGCCGTGAACGCGTCCGCCCAGCGCCGCGTGAGGAAGCCGAGGCGGTCGGCGCCGAGCATGCCGCGCAGGACCTTCGCGGCGATGTCGTCCGGCAGCATCCGGAAGTACTCCGGCGGCGCCCACGGCGTGTGCGAGAAATGGCCGATCCTCAGGTCCGGGCGCAGTTCGCGCAGCATGCCCGGGACCAGCGTCAGGTGGTAGTCCTGGATCACCGCCGTGGCGCCTTCGGCCGCCTCCTGGGCCAGCGCCTCGGCGAAGGCCCGGTTGTACGTCTCGTAGGACTCCCACTGGCGGCGGAACTCCGCGTCGAAGACCGGCTCCAGCGGGGTCTGGTAGAGCATGTGGTGCACGAACCACAGCACGGAGTTGGCGACGCCGTTGTACGCGTCCGCGTGGACGTCCGCCGGGATGTCCAGCATGCGCACGCCGGGCTCGCCCGCGCCGCGGCGCACCGCCTCGCGGTCGCCGTCCGAGAGGGCCGAGCACACCCACAGCGCGTCCGCGTCGGAGCCGATCGCGGAGAGTCCGGAGACGAGGCCCCCGCCGCCGCGTTTCGCGTGCAGCGAGCCGTCCTCGCGTACTTCGTACGAGACCGGGCCGCGGTTGGACGCGACCAGCACCTGAGCAGCCTGCGTGGAAGCCATAAGCCTCAACCTAGCCCAGCCGGGAAACGCTCAAACGTACGGTGCGGCCGCGTGGCCGGTCGTATACGCCGGCCCTCACGCGACCTTCCGCGCGGCGTACTCCGCGATCTCCACCATGGGGGGCCGCTCCTCGGTGTCGACCGAGAACGTGCGCGGCTCGAAGCCCTCCTCGCCGCGCTCGAACTGGGTCAGGGCCGGGCGGATCAGGTGGCCGCGGGCCAGCCGGAGCTGGGCCGTGCGGTAGATCGCGGCGGACATCCGGCCCAGGGCCTGGCCGTCCTGGTGGCGGTGCCTGCGCACGCCGACGTCGACCTGCGCCAGCGCGTCGAGGCCCACCAGGTGCAGGGCGTCGACCAGCATGCCCAGCTCCACGCCGTAGCCGACGGGGAAGGGCAGCTGTTCGAGGAGGCCGCGGCGGGCCGCGTACTCGCCGCCGAGGGGCTGGACGAAGCCCGCGAGCTGGGGCCAGTGCATGTTGAGCAGGGGGCGGGCCATCAGTTCCGTGACCCGGCCGCCCTGGCCGGCCGCCGAGCCGAGCGGGCGGTCGTACATCGCCTTGACCAGGTCCACGTCCGGGTCCGTGAGCAGCGGGCCCACGATGCCCGAGACGAAGTCGGAGGAGAAGTCCTTCAGGTCGGCGTCGACGAAGCAGACGATGTCCCCGCGCGTGACCAGCAGCGAGCGCCACAGCACCTCGCCCTTGCCGGGGACGGCCGGGAGGCGGGGCAGGATCTCGTCGCGGTGCACCACCGTCGCGCCGGCGGCGGCCGCCACCTCGGAGGTGCGGTCGGTGGAGCCCGAGTCGACGACGACTATCTCGTCCACGAGGGGCACCTGGCGCATCAGGTCGTGGCGGACGACCGCGACGATGTCGCCGACCGTCTCCTCCTCGTTCAGGGCGGGCAGGACGACGCTGACCGACTGCCCCGTGGCGCGCTTCGCGGCCAGGAGCTGGTGCAGCGGGCGATCGTTCACAGACCAGGAGCGTGCAGTCAGCCAGCGCTCGACTTCTTCCAGCACGGTCGGTGGCTCCTCTGCGTTCTCTCGGCGAGGCGGTGTGATCCATCTCGCGGTTCGGACGACTATCTCAACTGTCCTGGCCGTCGGTTACAGTCTTGAACAACGCGGATGACCATCGCATGTCGGGGGTCCCGACCCGTCGGCCGCGTGATCAACAACCACATACAGCTCATCCAGAGGGGCAGAGGGAAACGGCCCGATGAAGCCCCGGCAACCCTCCAGCCGGTCTCGTAGATCATTGTCGATCGCTCCGCGAGGCTCCCGGCTAGGGAAGGTGCCAAATCCGTCTCACGGCGAAATGCGTCGTGAGGAAGATGAGGAGAAAGGGCCTCGCCTCACATGGCTGTGCAGACTGTTGCAAGCACCACGAATTCCGTCGACCTGGGCCCTGCCGCGGCGCTTTCCTGCCGGGAGTGCGGCCACCGCGTGCCCCTCGGCCCGGTCTTCGCGTGCGAGGAGTGTTTCGGCCCGCTGGAGATCGCCTACGACTTCTCGGCGTACGACACCGAGGAACTCCGCGCGCGCATCACGGCGGGGCCCGCGAACATCTGGCGCTACGCGCCGCTGCTGCCCGTCCCCGCCGATGTGGCGGACAAGCCGAACATCAACCCCGGCTGGACCAAGCTGGTCAAGGCCGACAACCTCGCCCGCGAGCTGGGCGTCGACGCCGGCAAGCTGTTCGTCAAGGACGACTCGGGCAACCCGACGCACTCCTTCAAGGACCGCGTCGTCGCGCAGGCCCTGGAGGCCGCCCGCGCCTTCGGCTTCACGACGCTGAGCTGCTCCTCCACCGGCAACCTCGCCGGTGCCGTCGGCGCCGCCGCCGCCCGCGCCGGCTTCCGCTCCTGCGTGTTCATCCCGCACGACCTGGAGCAGGGCAAGATCGTCATGGCCGCGGTCTACGGCGGCGAGCTCGTCGGCATCGAGGGCAACTACGACGACGTGAACCGCTTCTGCTCCGAGCTGATCGGCGACCCGGCCGGCGAGGGCTGGGGCTTCGTCAACGTCAACCTGCGGCCGTACTACGCGGAGGGTTCCAAGACCCTCGCCTACGAGATCTGCGAGCAGCTCGGGTGGGAGCTGCCCGACCAGCTCGTCGTGCCCATCGCCTCCGGCTCCCAGCTCACGAAGATCGACAAGGGTCTCAAGGAGCTGATCGAGCTCGGCCTCGTGGCGGACAAGCCGTACAAGATCTTCGGCGCGCAGGCCGAGGGCTGCTCGCCGGTGTCCGCCGCCTTCAAGGCCGGCCACGACGTCGTCCGCCCGCAGAAGCCGAACACCATCGCCAAGTCGCTGGCCATCGGCAACCCGGCCGACGGGCCCTACGTCCTCGACATCGCGCGGCGCACCGGCGGTGCCGTGGAGGACGTCACCGACGAGCAGGTCGTCGACGCGATCAAGCTGCTGGCGCGCACGGAGGGCATCTTCGCGGAGACCGCCGGTGGCGTGACCGTGGGTGTCACCCGCAAGCTGATCGAGAACGGCGTCCTGGACCCGACGCTGACGACCGTCGTGCTGAACACCGGCGACGGCCTCAAGACCCTCGACGCGGTGGCCGGCACCGGCCTCACCGCCACCATCCGCCCGAACCTGGACTCCTTCCGAGAGGCTGGCCTCGCATGAGCGTGACCGTTCGCATCCCCACCATCCTGCGCACCTACACCGGCGGGCAGGCCGAGGTCGCCGCCGAGGGCGCCACGCTCGGCGAGGTCATCGCCGACCTGGAGAAGAACCACACGGGCATCGCCGCCCGCGTCCTGGACGACCAGGGCAAGCTGCGCCGCTTCGTCAACGTGTACGTCAACGACGACGACGTCCGCTTCGAGCAGGGCCTGGACACCGCGACGCCCGACGGCGCCGGCGTCTCCATCATCCCGGCGGTCGCCGGCGGCTGCTGAGCCCCCGATCACCGACCGTTCGTCTGATTGCCCCCTCCGTGAGAGAAACGGAGGGGGCAATTCTGCATGGTTGAGCACGGTAGAGTTGGGGAACCGGATGCGATCCCTATGCCACGCGCATATGAGCCCCGGTTCCGCATGCGACGAGAAGTAGCCAAAGTGTGTGGCTGCTTTGCGACTTTCGCGCCTTTTGTGGGGCCCGACTTGCCCTGAATTCGGGCGAATTCTCACTACATTCCGGACCGTGTCCGTCCAGATTTCTCGTCCGATTGACCTGTTGCAGACGGCAGTTGGACAGATACATTCGGCCGCGGTCGACGCGTTCCGGCGCACACCCCCACCGTGGCGGGTGAGGTCTGACCCGGATCCGCGAAGTGTGGATCTGTGCAAGGGCCAGTAATAGGGGAGTTAGGCATGGCTCAGGGCACCGTCAAGTGGTTCAACGCGGAGAAGGGGTACGGCTTCATCGCGGTCGACGGTGGTGCGGATGTTTTCGTCCACTACAGCGCGATCCAGATGGACGGCTACCGCACCCTGGAAGAGGGCCAGCGGGTCGAGTTCGAGATCTCGCAGGGTCAGAAGGGCCCGCAGGCCGACATGGTCCGCGTCTCTGCCTGAACGCGCGCGACCACCGCACACCGGTCTTCACGCGAAGGGTCCGTACCTCCGGGTACGGGCCCTTCGTCGTGCCCGGAGACCCGGCGGGCGCCGTTCGCGCGCGGCTGAGCGCCCCTCGGATCAGGGGTAGGCGCTTGCACTCGGCAGGGGCGAGTGCTAATCATTGCGTTAGCACTCTGAAGGTGAGAGTGACAACGTAAGGACCGGGTCGGTGAGGCCCGCAGGCCGGGTGGGGAAGGAACCACGAGGCCGGCGAGCCGTCCGTCGCGGGCGCGGGCGCGGTCCGAAGTAATCACCCCCAGTCCTGGAGGGACCACTTCACATGGCCAAGATCATCGCGTTCGACGAGGAGGCGCGGCGCGGCCTCGAGCGCGGCATGAACCAGCTCGCGGACGCCGTCAAGGTGACGCTCGGCCCCAAGGGTCGCAACGTCGTCCTCGAGAAGAAGTGGGGCGCCCCCACGATCACCAACGATGGTGTGTCCATCGCCAAGGAGATCGAACTCGAGGACCCGTACGAGAAGATCGGCGCCGAGCTGGTCAAGGAAGTCGCCAAGAAGACGGACGACGTCGCCGGTGACGGTACGACCACCGCGACCGTCCTCGCCCAGGCCCTGGTCAAGGAAGGCCTGCGCAACGTCGCGGCCGGTGCCAACCCGATGGCCCTGAAGCGCGGTATCGAGAAGGCCGTCGAGGCCGTCTCCGCCGCCCTGCTGGAGCAGGCGAAGGACGTCGAGACCAAGGAGCAGATCGCCTCCACGGCCTCCATCTCCGCCGCCGACACCCAGATCGGCGAGCTCATCGCCGAGGCCATGGACAAGGTCGGCAAGGAAGGCGTCATCACCGTCGAGGAGTCCCAGACCTTCGGTCTGGAGCTGGAGCTCACCGAGGGTATGCGCTTCGACAAGGGCTACATCTCGGCGTACTTCGCCACCGACATGGAGCGTATGGAGGCCGTCCTCGACGACCCGTACATCCTGATCGCCAACTCGAAGATCAGCAACGTCAAGGACCTGCTGCCGCTCCTCGAGAAGGTCATGCAGTCCGGCAAGCCGCTGCTGATCATCGCCGAGGACGTCGAGGGCGAGGCCCTGTCGACCCTGGTCGTCAACAAGATCCGCGGCACCTTCAAGTCCGTCGCCGTCAAGGCCCCGGGCTTCGGCGACCGCCGCAAGGCCATGCTCGGCGACATCGCCATCCTCACGGGCGGCGAGGTCATCTCCGAGGAGGTCGGCCTCAAGCTGGAGAACGCCACCCTCGACCTGCTGGGCAAGGCCCGCAAGGTGGTCATCACCAAGGACGAGACCACCATCGTCGACGGTTCGGGCTCGGCCGACCAGGTCCAGGGCCGCGTGAACCAGATCCGCGCCGAGATCGAGAACAGCGACTCGGACTACGACCGCGAGAAGCTGCAGGAGCGCCTGGCGAAGCTCGCCGGCGGTGTCGCGGTCATCAAGGCCGGTGCCGCCACCGAGGTGGAGCTCAAGGAGCGCAAGCACCGCATCGAGGACGCCGTGCGCAACGCCAAGGCGGCCGTCGAGGAGGGCATCGTCGCCGGTGGTGGCGTGGCCCTGCTGCAGGCCTCCCAGGTCTTCGAGAAGCTGGAGCTCGAGGGTGACGAGGCGACCGGCGCCAACGCCGTGAAGCTCGCCCTGGAGGCCCCGCTGAAGCAGATCGCCGTCAACGGCGGTCTCGAGGGCGGCGTCGTCGTCGAGAAGGTGCGCAACCTGACCGTGGGTCACGGCCTGAACGCCGCGACCGGCGAGTACGTCGACATGATCGCCGAGGGCATCATCGACCCGGCGAAGGTGACGCGCTCCGCGCTGCAGAACGCCGCGTCGATCGCCGCGCTGTTCCTCACCACCGAGGCCGTCATCGCCGACAAGCCGGAGAAGGCCGCCGCGCCCGCCGGTGGCGGCATGCCGGGCGGTGACATGGACTTCTGATCCCTTCGAGGATCGGACCCGTCCGTCAGGACCGAGGGCGGCACTCCCCGCACAGGGGGGTGCCGCCCTCGGGCGTGTGCGGGATCACAGCGCCGAGCGGCCGCGCGGGTGGAATGCCGTGTCCCGTACGGCGGTTGAGGGCTGTGACGCACTTTTATGCGCGTGCACATACCAGCTGGTCAACCATTGTTCCCCGAGGAGCCCCCATGGCCGCCCCCGCCACCGAGACCGCCGCCTCCCGCGCGGCCGAGATCCTCTCCCGCCCGGTCGCCGTCAACGGCATGACCGTCCCGAACCGCATCGCCATGGCACCCATGACCCGCATGTTCTCCCCGGGCGGCGTGCCCGGCGAGGACGTCGCCTCGTACTACGGCCGCCGCGCCGCCGCCGGTGTCGGCCTCGTCGTCACCGAGGGCACCTACGTCGGCCACGAGTCCGCCGGGCAGAGCGACCGCGTCCCGCGGTTCCACGGCGAGGAGCAGCTCGCGGGCTGGGCGAAGGTCGCCGAGGCGGTGCACGCGGGCGGCGGCCGGATCGTGCCGCAGCTGTGGCACATCGGCATGGTCCGCGAGCAGGGCCAGCAGCCGTTCCCGGACGCCCCGCCCGTCGGCCCCTCGGGGCTGCGCATCGGCGCGGACGAGCCCACCGGCAAGGCGATGACGCGGGCCGACCTGGACGCCGTCATCGGCGCGTTCGCGCGGGCCGCAGCCGACGCCGAGCGCATCGGCTTCGACGGCGTCGAACTGCACGGCGCCCACGGCTACCTCATCGACCAGTTCCTGTGGGCGGGCACCAACCGCCGCACCGACGCGTACGGCGGCGACCCGGTGTCGCGTACGAGGTTCGCCGCGGAGATCGTGGCCGCCGTCCGCGAGGCCGTGTCGCCCGAGTTCCCGGTCCTGTTCCGCTACTCGCAGTGGAAGCAGGAGGCCTACGACGCCCGTCTCGCCGAGACGCCCGAGGAACTGGAGGCGATCCTCGCGCCGCTCGCCGCGGCCGGCGTCGACGCCTTCCACGCCTCCACGCGCCGCTACTGGGAGCCCGAGTTCGACGGCTCGGACCTCAACCTGGCCGGCTGGACGAAGAAGCTCACCGGCAAGCCCGCCATCACGGTCGGCTCGGTCGGCCTGAACGGCGACTTCATCAAGGCCTTCCAGGGCGAGGGCTCCGAGGTCGGCGCCCTCGACGACCTCCTCGACCGGCTGGAGCGCGACGAGTTCGACCTGGTGGCCGTCGGCCGCGCCCTGCTCCAGGACCCGCTGTGGGCCCGCAAGGTCCTCGACGGCCGCGTGGACGAGCTGGCGCCCTACGACCCGGCGGCGCTCAAGACGCTCAGCTGACGGGGCAGGCGCGCGGCCGGCCGGGCAGGTGTGCGCCGGCGGACTCGATTGGGTAAAGGTCGGCCTCGGCGGTCATGTCGCCCGCTCAACCTTTGCATAGGCTAAAGGTGGGGGGAGGGGCGTCCGGACGGCGGGCGCTCCTCCAGTGACGCGACGCCGCTGGAGCAGGACATGACCGACGAGAAGCCACCGCGGACGCTGACGGTGCTGTCCGGCATGCCGGTCGCGGTCATGGCCCTCGTCGCGGTCGTGGACGTCGTCGCCGGACCGGGCGTGGGCCTGCTGCCCCTTGTGTCGCTGGGGCCCGCCTTCGCCGGACTGGTCGGCGGCTGGCGCCGTACCGCGCTGATCGGCGCGGCGGCGCTGCTGCTGTGCGCCGGGCTCGCCCGCTACAACGGGCAGCTCGGCGAGAGCCGCGGCTTCGCCGCCCTCGGATCGGTCGCGGGCGTGACGGCCGCGGGCATCGTCGCGGCCGTGACGCGCTCCCGCCGGGAGGCCGAGCTGGCCGGCGTCCGCTCCATCGCGGAGGTTGCCCAGCGCGTCCTGCTGCGCCCCGTACCGCTGACCGCGGGCCCGCTCCAGGCGGCCGTCTCGTACACGTCGGCGGTCGCGGAGGCCCGCATCGGCGGCGATCTGTACGAGGTGGTCTCCTCGCCGCACGGCGTCCGCGTCATCGTCGGCGACGTCCAGGGCAAAGGGCTGGCCGCGGTCGAGACGGCCGCCGTGGTGCTGGGCGCCTTCCGGGAGGCCGCCCACGACGAGCCCGACCTGGTGGGCGTCGGCGAGCGCCTGGAGCGCAGCGTGGCCAGAGGGCTGGACGGCGAGAAGTTCGTCACCGCCGTCCTCGCCGAGATCGGCACCGACCACCAGGTCCTGCTGCTGAACTACGGCCACCCGGTCCCGATGCTCGTACGCCGCGACGGAAGTGCCGACTTCCCGCAACCGCCCGCCTACGCGCTGCCGCTCGGTCTCGGCGCCCACGGCGGCGGGAGCCCCGAGCCCTACCGGGTGGACTTCGCGCCCGGCGAGCAACTGCTGCTCTACACCGACGGCGTCACCGAGGCCCGCGACGAGAACGGCCGGTTCTACCCCCTCGTGGACCGCGCGCCCCTGCTGAAGGAGCCCGACGCGCACCGCGCGCTGGAGGCGCTGCGTGAAGATCTGATGCAGCATGCCGCGGGGCCGCCCCACGACGACGCCGCGATGCTGCTCCTGCGCTACCACGGCCATGCGGGAGGGCCCGGGGGAACAGCGGGGACGGAGGACGGCCGTGGGGAGGGATGACCGCGTGCACGGCGTGCGTGAGCGGGGATTCCGGCGCGGTACAACGGACGCATGCCGGAGCGTGAGATGCCCGATGACGGGGCCATGGACGATGTCGACGCGGTGACCCGTGCGGTCCTGACCGCCTCGCGGCTGCTGGTGGCGGTCTCGGCCCGGTCGCTCGCCGCCGTCGAGGAACGGGTGACCCTGCCGCAGTTCCGGATGCTCGTGGTGCTGTCCACGCGCGGCGCCACCAAGCTGGTCACCCTCGCCGAGCTGCTCCAGGTCGCCCCGTCCACCGCGATGCGCATGGTCGACCGGCTGATCGCGGCCGGGCTCGCCGACCGGCAGCCCAACCCCGACAACCGCCGCGAGACCCTGCTCCGGCTCACCGACGAGGGGCGGCGCACGGTCGAGGACGTCACCGCTCGGCGTCGCGCGGAGATCGCCGCCGTCGTGGAACGGCTCGCGCCGAAGCAGCGGGCCGCGCTCATCGGGGCGCTCACCGCCTTCAACGAGGCGGGCGGCGAACCCCTCGCGAGGGCCCTGGACGCCTCGGAACCGCATCCGCTGGGCTGGGTGGTCGACACCGGGACCGTCCGCGACGCCTGAGGACACGGGCACGCGCTCCTGTCCCGGAGCCGCCGTTGCCGGAACCCGGCAAGGTGGGCCGTGGGTGTATGTGCGGCCGCGGGTAGTGCCGATCGCGCCGCGGGCGGCCAGGATGCGGGACGGACGACGGCCGGACGGCCGTGGCACGAACGACCGAACGACGCCGGAGGTGAAGGATGCGCACACGCCGACCGCGCCCGCACCGGACCCCTCCCGGGCCGGGGCTGATGGCGCACCTGCGCTCCTCGGTGTGGGGCCCGGCGGAGTTCGTCGGCCTGCCGCCGTGGTGGCTCGTCGGCGAGGGGCTCCTGGCCGGACTGCTCGGGGCGGCGGCCGTCGTCGGCGCGGCGGTCGTGGGTGCCTGGTACGGCATCCCCGGACTCGCGAACGGCGAGGCGGGTCTGCTGTTCGCCGTCGCCCTCGCCGTCTACCTCGGCGCGGTGCGCGCCGGGACGGCGCTGGTCGGCACCGCCGCCGTCCTCGGCGTGTGCCTGGCGCTCCAGGCGCCGTCGGCCGCGGGCGGCCTGGTCCTAGAGCAGCGCGGGCGCGTGGCTCCCGTGGTCGTGACGTCGGTCGAGGGGGTGCCGGCGGCCGACCCGGGCCCCGGCGGCGGGCGTTACCTCTGCTCGGTGGCGCACCGGGACGGCGTGCCGCTGGAGGCCCGTATCCGGCGGGGCTGCGGCCGGGCCACCCGGCCCGGCGACACGCTCACCGTCGTCTACGACCCGAAGGGCTGGGTGCCGCCGCGCGGTGTGGTCGCGGGGAGCGGCATCGCGGATCCGGTGCGTGACCTGGGCGGCTGGGTCGTCGCCCTGGTCGGCGCCTGCGTGCTCGCCGTCGTCCGCTCCTACCGGCTGTCGGTGACCGGGCAGCCGCCCGAGGTATTGCATACAGTATCCAAAGCTGGCTAGTGTCTGCGCATGACGACATACGGCGACGACGCGACGGTGCGGCAGATCCTCACGGCCGCCGGAGACACCTGGGCCGTGGTGGGCCTGTCCGACAACCCCGAACGGGCCGCGTACCGCGTGGCCGAGAAACTGCGGCGCCTCGGCAAGAAGGTGGTGCCGGTGCATCCGAAGGCCGAGACGGTCCACGGCGAGCAGGGCTACGCCTCCCTCGCGGAGATCCCGTTCCCGGTGGACGTGGTGGACGTGTTCGTCAACTCCGCCCTCGCCGGAGCCGTCGCCGACCAGGCGGTCGCGATCGGCGCCAAGGCGGTCTGGTTCCAGCTGGACGTCATCGACGAGGCCGCCTACGACAGGACGCGCGAGGCCGGCCTGCTCATGGTGATGGACCGCTCCCCGGGACGGGAGATACCCCGGCTCGGCCTGGGCTGACGCCGGACCGGGCGGCGTGGGCCGTGTCCGTGGCCGTGTCCGTGTCCTACAGGTTCCCCATCGGTTCGGTGTCGACCCGCACCGGTGTGCCCCACACCCGCAGGACCTCGTAGTCGGTGAACTCGTGGACCAGCCGGTACGCCATCGCCGAGCGCGGCGCGCGCAGTTGGGCGGCGATGTACGCCTCGGCCTCGCGCCGGTCCCGGCGGGGCGTGCCGCACAGCTGCCACTCCCGCCCGTTCCACAGCTCCGGCAGCCAGCGCTGCTGGGGCTGCGGCCGGTCCCCGCGCACGCCGTAGCGGGACGGCGCGGGCTCCGCGGGCCGGGCCTGCGGGGCGCCGCCGCCGTACTCGGCCCGGCGGGCCGCCCTGCGCCGTGTCTCGCACAGCAGGCACAGGTCGGCGGCGGCCTTGTCGACGGGCCCGTTCGGGTGCTCGGGGCAGCGGGTGGTGGGCGCGCCGCCCGTGACGGTCTCGTCGAGCAGGTCCAGCGCCCGCCGCAGGTCGGCCTTGACCTCGTGCAGCTTGGCGTCGGGCGTGTCGGCGGTCAGCGCCTCGCCGTGCTCCCCGAGCAGTCGGAGGGCACGGCCCAGGGCGGTGAGCTGGGCGTGGTTCATGGCGGGTCGGCTACGTCCTCGGGCTGGCGGTCGTCTTCGTCGTCCGCGCGGTGGGCGCGGGACACCAGACTCCGCGCATCGGGCGCTTTTGTCGATCCGGTGCCGCCGCGCGGCCCCACGTCAGCGCGGTGCGCGTGCCAGGGCGGCCCGCAGCCGGCCGTCGGACTCCGCCAGCAGACGGGCCGCCGTCGCGGCGTCCGTGCCGGTGAGGATCGTCAGGATGGCGTTCTTCACCTCGCCGTCGGTGGCCGCGAGGGCCGCCTCGATCTCGTCGTCCGGGGCACCCGTCGCCAGCGCGACGATGCGGCGGGAGCGGGCGCGCAGCTTGTCGTTGGAGGCGCGGACGTCGACCATCAGGTTCCCGTACGTCTTGCCCAGCCGGATCATCGTGATCGTCGAGATCATGTTGAGGACCAGCTTCTGCGACGTGCCGGCCTTCAGCCGCGTGGAGCCGGTGATCAGCTCGGGGCCGACGACGATCTCGATGCCGTGCTCGGCGGCGGCCGCCAGCGCGCTGCCCGGGTTGCAGGACAGGCCGACGGTCAGGGCGCCCAGCGCGCGGGCGTGCTCCACGGCGCCGACGGCGTACGGGGTGCGGCCGGACGCGGAGACGCCGACCACCGTGTCGTCGGCGGTCAGGCCCACCCCGTCCAGGTCGGCCCGCGCGAGCTCCTTGGAGTCCTCCGCGCCCTCCACGGACGTCACCATGGCCTCGGGGCCGCCCGCGATCAGGCCGACGACCTGCGCCGGGTCGGTGTTGAAGGTCGGCGGGCACTCGGAGGCGTCGAGCACGCCCAGCCGGCCGGCGGTGCCCGCGCCCGCGTAGACCAGCCGGCCGCCCTTCGCCATCCGCTCGGCCACGGCGTCGATCGCGGCGGCGATCTGCGGCAGCCGGTCGGCGACCGCCCGGGGCACGGTGGCGTCCTCGCCGTTCATCAGCCGCGCGATGTCGAGGGTGGGCAACTGGTCGATGTCGGCCAGCTCCGGGCGGAACGCCTCGGTCGGCAGAGTCTCCAACTGGGCTCTGAGATCGTGGTTGTCGGACATGGAGGTCATGAGCGGCGGCTCTCTCGTGTCTCTTGGGCGTACGGCTGGCTGAGGGGACCTGCGTCGCGTCGCGCGGCAGGCGCCACTGTGCGGGGCGGGGGTCTAGCGCTGCGGCCCCCCGCGCGGACGGTGGCGGTGGGCCAGGGCCTCGTACGACGCCGACAGGGCGGGCGCCGCCGACTCGTACGTCCGCTGCGCCACCCCGACGAACAGGCAGTCCACCACGAGCAGCTGGCTGGTCCGGGACGACATGGCCGCCGGGCGCAGCTCGCTCTCCCGGGCCGTGGACGTGGTGAGGACGTGGTCCGCGTACTGGGTGACGGCGCCGTCGGGCCGGCCGGTGATCGCGATCGTCGTCGCGCCGTGCTCGAAGGCGACCCGCAGCGGCTCGATGACGTCGCTCGTCGAGCCGGAGTGCGTGATCGCGATGGCCACGTCGCCGGAGCGCAGCTGCACGGCGTTGGTGACGGCGAGGTGCGGGTCGCTGTGCGCGTGCGCGATCAGCCCTATCCGCAGGAGCTTCTGCGTGAGGTCCTGGGCGACCAGGCCGGAGGCGCCCACCCCGTACACGTCGGTGCGGCGGGCCGCGGCCAGGGCGGCGACGGCCGCGCCGAGCTGCACGGTGTCGAGACCGGCCGCCGTGTCGGCGAGGGTCTGCTGTTCGTCGTAGGCGAGTTTGGCGACGACGTCGGCGATCGGGTCGTCCACCGCGATGTCCGTCGTGATCGCCGGTGCCCTGCCGGACTGCTGCTGGGCGGCGAGTCCGGCGAGGGCCAGGCGCAGGTCGCGGTAGCCGGGGTAGCCGAGCAGGCGCGCGGTGCGGACGACCGTGGCCTCGCTGGTGCCGGTGAGCTGGGCGAGGCCGGTGACCGTGAGCGCGGCGCAGCCGGCCGGGTCGCTCGCGACGGCCTCCGCGACGCGCTGCATGGAGCGGGTCATCGACGGCGCGAGCGTGCGAACCTTGGCGGCGAGGGCGGCGGGCGCGGGAGGGTTGGCACCGGAACCGCCGGGGCCGCCGCGCTCCGTTGCGAAAATTTCCTTCACATGCTGGGTCACCACTGAAAGATATTTTCGGTTCGGCGGTCCGGTCAAGAGTGCGCACAATGGGTGCTATGAACCCCACCGGCGACCCCACCGGCAACCTCATCGGCCCTTTGGAGCAGGCGCTGCACGCCGCGCGCGCCCTGGTGCTCGCCGACCTGATCGCGCGTGAGGTCGCGGAGGCGGACGTGGTGTCGCTGGTCGAGGAGTCGGTGGCGCAGCGGCGCTGGTGGGTCGAGCAGTGGCCGGAGGGCTCCGCCTACCTGGCCGGGCTGGTCGCGCAGGACGTGCAGGACGCGCTGCTCGACCGGTACGGCCGCTGGCCGCTGTGCCCGGTGTGCGGCTCCGGCGACCCGCACGCCCTCGACGTCGAACCCGAGCTGGGCCCCGACCCGCACTGGGTGTGCCACAAGGCCGGCGTGAAGGTCGCCGCCGTGGGCGCGCTGGGCTCCGCGGCCGGCGGGGCGCCGTCCTCGTGACGGTCTACATCGACCCGCCGACCTGGCCCGGACACGGCCGGATGTGGTCCCACCTGGTCAGCGACGTGTCGTTCGACGAACTGCACGCCTTCGCCGAGCGGCTGGGCGTCCCGCGCCGCGCCTTCGAGCGGGACCACTACGACATCCCCTCGCACCGGTACGCGGACGCGGTGGCCGCGGGCGCGGTCGAGGTCAGCAGCCGGGACGTGGTGCGGCTGCTGACGGGAGCGGGGCTGCGCAGGCCGAAGGGGCGGGCCTGAGGACCTCGGGGCCGCCGAAGGCGCCTGAGGACGCGGGGCCCGGGAGGGCTCAGCCCCGCAGCTCGTACGTGACGTTCTCGTCGTCCTGCGCCACCCGCTGGAAGCCGGCGCGTTCCAGCACCCGCTGCGAGGGCTGGTTGCCGAGGGCCACGCGGGCGGTGACCACCCGCACCGCGTCCTGGGCGAGCGCCCACGCCGACAGGGTGCGCAGCGCCTCCGTGGCGTAGCCGTGGCCGCGCGCGGGCTCCACGAGGTCGTAGCCGACCTCGACGCGGCCCGACTCGTCCGGCACGCCGTGGAAGCCGAGGGCGCCGAGCGCCGCGTCGTCCTCGTGCCGCACCAGCGCGTACATGCCCCACTCCGGCCGGTGCGTGCCCGCCTCGTACTGCTTGCACACCACCAGCTCGGCCCCGGTCCGCGTGCCCTCGGCCGGGCTGCCGCCGAGCCAGTCGAAACCGCCGTCGCCTCCGGCGGCGAGGTCGGCGGCGGAGGCGGGCGTGACGCCCTCCAGGGCGAGCCGGTCGGCGGGCAGGACGAGGTTGTTGTACCAGCGCCACTCGGTGACCGGCTCCCGGCCGGGCAGGCCGGCGCGGCCGGTCGCCCACAGCAGGGTGCGCCAGGCGTCGGGCCCGGGCCGGACGTGCGGGAAGATCCGCCGGAGCACGAACTCGCTCAGCCCGGCGGGAGGTTCGTACGCCAGCCCCAGGCCCTGGGCGATGTCGTGCGTGTGCAGCAGCACCTCGGCGACGCCCATCGCGGCGAAGCCCTCGCGGTTCGCGCTGCGGAACGGGTACGGGTGGAAGCCGCGCGCCTTGCGCGGGGCGCTGCGCACGGCGGCGGCCAGCAGGGCGCCCGTGGTCTCCAGGACGTCCAGGAGGCCCGCGTTGTCGGTGCCCTCGTCCGGGGTGAGCGCGAAGGGCACGTACGCGTTCCGCGCGCGGCTCGCGAGCTGCCCGGCGTACGCGATCAGGTCGTCGGCGACGTGGACGACCGTGCGGTGGCAGTCCCACTCCAGTGGTCCGGCCGGTACGGCCGCCCAGTCCCGTTCCGTCTCCGTCCGCAGCAGCGCCACCGTGCTCGCGACGGCCTGCTCCACCTGTTCCCCGCCCGTGTCTCGCATGCCGGGCAGGCTACGGGCCGGCGTGCGTCAGGGCGACAGCATTTCCAGCTCGGCGGCGAGGTTGTAGCGCGCGGTCGCCTCCCACTTCTCCCGGCCGTGCGGGGTGTGGAACAGGCGGGGCAGGGCGAGGAGTTGGCGCAGGACCGCGGAGCGGCCCGCGCGGAAGGCGTCGTTCGGCACGAAGTGGTACTCCTCGCGGACGGCGGCCGTGTAGGCGGCGTACGCGGACGGCGGCGACGCCAGGACCGCCAGGTCGGCGTCGCACAGCACCTGTCCGTCGCGGTCGTCGTCCGCCGGGTCGTGATGGGTGGTCAGCCGGACCAGCCGGGCCACCTCGGCGGTCCTCGCGGCGGACACGCCGGCCTCGGGCAGGGCGCGCTCGGCGAGCCGGGCCGACCGTTCCTCGTTCTCGGAGCGGTCGGGCAGGTACACGGCGTCGTGGAACCACGCCGCGAGCCGCACCACGTCGGGGTCGTCGGCGTACGCCTCCAGCGTGTCGACGTGGTCCAGGACGGCGGTGAGGTGCGTGAGCGTGTGATAGCGGCGCTGCGGCTCCTGCCAGCGGCCGAGCAGGTTCTCGGCGTACGGCGCCGGGTCGGGGTACGGCGCCCGCTCCAGTCGTTCGGCGGGACCGCGGGCCCCTTCCAGGGCGCGGACGAAACGGTCGCGGAGGGCGTCGAGGTCGGCCATGGGGTCATTGTCCCGCTGTGACGCCGGGGTGATCCGCACGGCAGCCCCCAGGGGCTGCCGTTTGGATCAGCCTGGCTGCGAGGTGCCGCGCCTCTTGCCGACCCGAGCGGGGTCTGGTGCGTGCAGCTGCAAGGCGGAGGAGGGCGTCGACGCGGAGCGTCGGCAACCGACGACAACGCCGCAGATGTGCGTGCCAGACCCCGCGACGCCGGGGTGATCCAAACGACAGCCCCTAGCGTGGGTGGCATGACTTCTGCTGACGTGCACGACGTACGGGATCCGGAGCTGCCCGGGAGGCTTCTGGCCATCGAGCGCGACGCGTTGATCCCGCTGCTGCGGTCGCTGTCCGACGCGGACTTCGAGCTGGCCTGTGCCGCGTGTCCCGGCTGGAGCGTGCGGGACGTGCTGGCGCACTGCTCGGCCGCGCTGACGCGGGTGGTGGAGAGCCGGTTCGAGGCCGGCGTGTTCTCGCCGGAGTCCAACGACCGGGACGTCGCCGAGCGGGCTGACTGGACCAACGCCCAGGTCGTCGACGAGCTGGAGCGCGGCATGACCCGGGCCGGGGCGGCGATCGCCGAGGCGGGCGGCTCGCTCGACGGCGTCGCGCTGGGCGAGTGGGTGCACGCCGGTGACGTACGGGAGGCGCTCGGGGTGCCGGGGGCGTACGCCGGGGCGGGGCTGCCGTACGCGCTGGAGTTGCTGGCCCGGCTCACCCGGGAGCGGGGGCATCTCGCGCTCCACGCCGACCTGGACGACCGGGACGAGCCGCTGCTGCTGGGCGAGGTGAGCGGGGAGCGTCCGCCGGCCCGCTTCATCGGGGACGCCCCGACGCTGGTCCGGCTGTACGCGGGGCGGTCGGCGGACGGCGCCGCGTACGAACTGGCCGGGGCGGAGCCGGCGCGGCTGAACGTCTTCGGCGGGTGACCGGCGCGGGTGACCGGCGGGTGACGGCCGCTGCGGCACCGGGGGAGGCGATCCCGGGACGGGACCGGACGGCGTAGTCTTAGATTGGACTAGACCTCCTGTAGCCGCCCGACCGAATGGGGTGCCATGAGCAAGCGTGCAGTCCTGGAGGTGATCGCCCTCGACGTCGAGGACGCGGTCGCCGCCCAGGCCGGAGGCGCGGACCGCCTCGAGCTGATCACCGACATCGCGGCGGACGGGCTCACCCCGGCGACCGCGACCGTCGCCGCGATCCGCGCCGCCGTCGGCATCCCGCTGCGGGTGATGCTGCGGCTCGCGGACGGCTTCGCGGCGGGCGACGTAGAACGGCTCGTGGCGCTCGCCGGGGAACTGCGCGAGGCGGGGGCGGAGGAGTTCGTCCTCGGCTTCCTCTCCCCGGACGGCGACGTGGACCTGTCGGCGGTGGAGCGGCTCGCCGGGGCGCTGGGCGACTGCCGGTGGACGTTCCACCGGGCCATCGACCGCGCCGCCGACCGGGACGCGCTGCGCAAGCAGCTCGCGGATCTGCCGGGCCTCGACACGTACCTCACGGCGGGCTCGCCCGCCGGCGTCGACGACGGACTGCCCACGCTGCTCGCCGAGGCGGGGCGGCGCGGGGAGCCGGGGTACGAGCAGCAGCTCCTGGTGGGCGGCGGACTGCGGCTCGACCACGTGCCGGGCCTGCTGGCCGCGGGCATCGACGGCTTCCACATCGGCGGCGCGGCCCGCCCCGGCGGCTGGACCGGCCCGGTCTCGGCGGCCGCCGTGGCCGAGTGGCGCCGGGCCCTGGACGCGCCGCGACCGGCCACGCCGGCCGGGGTGTGAGCGGGCGCCGTCGAGTCCCGGGGGCGGCCCGGCCCGGGCGCGCGGCGCCCCGAGCGGAGCCCGACACGTCCCGCGGGCCCCGGCCGACCCGCCACGCGCCCCGCCCCGTCGCCCCGGGCCGAGCGTCACGCGCTCGCCGCCGGTCACCCGGGCCGAGCGTCACGCGCCTCGCCCGTCGCCCCGGGCCGAGCGTCACGCGCTCGCCGCCGGTCACCCGGGCCGAGCGTCACGCGCCTCGCCTGTCGCCCCGGGCCGAGCGCCACGCGCCCGCCCCTGGTCACCCGGGCTGAGCGCCACGCGCCCGCCGCCGGTCACCCGGGCCGGCGGGCGCCGGGGGTCGGTCCCGTCAGCCCAACTGCGGCGCCAACTGCGGTGGCAGCGGCGTCCGGTGGGTCACGATCAGGCCCGACACCGCCCGGGTCAGCGTCACGTACAGGCGGCGCAGGCCCGTGGGCTCGTCGGGTTCGCCCGTGACCACGGCCCGCGGCTCGTCCAGGACGACGTAGTCGTACTCCAGGCCCTTCGCCAGTGACGCCGGGACGAGGGTCAGGCGGACGTCCGGGGTCGTCTCCTCGCCCGGCGACAGGTACGGCACGCCCGCCGCGGTGAGGGCCGCGGCGAGGGCCGGGACGTGGGCGTCGGCGGCGATCAGGCCCGTCGAGCCCTCGTGCCGCAGCAACTCCTCGCAGGCGGCGACCGTCTCGGCCTCGTCCGTGATCGCGCGGATCTCGAAGAAGCCCGGGTTCTCACGGATCGACGCGACCGGCGCCAGGCCCGGCGCGATGTGCGGCAGCAGGCGGGAGGCGTACGCGATGACGTCCGTCGGGACGCGGAAACCCGCCGTCAGCTCCTCGACCACGGCGTCGTCCTTGCCCAGGTGCGTCAGCGCCTCCCGCCAACTCCGCGTCGCCCAGGGCGTGGTGCCCTGCGCGAGGTCGCCGAGGACCGTCGCCGAGCCGGTGGAGCAGCGGCGGCCGACCGCCCGGTACTGCATGGGCGACAGGTCCTGCGCCTCGTCCAGGACGACGTGCCCGAGGGAGTGCGTGCGCTGGATCAGGTCGGTCGCCTCGTCGATGAGGACCGCGTCCGCCGGCGACCACTTCGCGGACTTCACCGACCGCACCGGCCGCGCCCACAGGATCGCCTTCTGCTCCTCGGCCGTCAGGACGCCGTCCGCGTGCTCGGCGAGGAAGTCCGCGTCCGTCAGCAGCCGCAGCACGAGCTTCGCCGGGTCCACGGCCGGCCAGATGGCCTTCACGGCCGCCTTCACCGCGCTGTTCCGGGCCACCGCGTCCTGCACCCGGTCGTCCGGCGCCTCACCGGCCCGCTCCATCTGCACCAGCACGGCGTGCGCGATGCGCTGCGGCAGGGCGTCGCGGGCGGCGCCGTAGCGCATGTCACGGTCCAGCAACTGGCGTACCAGGCCCTCCAGTTCGTACGCGGGCACCCGCCAGCGGCGCGAACCGCGCACCACGACGACCGGCTCGCCGGGCATGCTCACGTGGGAGTACAGCGCCCGGCGCAGCACCCGCGCCATCCGCGCGTCGCCCTTGATCACCGCGGCGGTCGCGTCGTCCGTTCCGCGCACCTCCACATGGGCCACGAGGTCGTCCACGGTCGCCTGCTGCACCGTCAACTCGCCCAGTGCGGGCAGGACTTGCTCGATGTAGTGCAGGAAGGACCGGTTCGGCCCGATGACCAGGGTGCCGGTGCGGGCGAGCCGCTCGCGGTGCGCGTAGAGCAGATACGCCACCCGGTGCAGGCCGACGGCCGTCTTCCCGGTGCCGGGCCCGCCCTGCACGCAGACCGAGCCGGCGAGACCCGCGCGCACGATCTCGTCCTGCTCGGGCTGGATCGTCGCGACGATGTCCCGCATCGGACCGACACGCGGCCGCTCGATCTCCTGCTGGAGCAGCTTGCTGCTGGTGGCCGCCTCGGCCGGGTCCGACAGGTGCTCGTCCTCGTACGCCGTGAGGTCGCCGCCGGTGTACCCGAAGCGGCGGCGCAGCGCGATGTCCAGGGGGTCCTTCTTGGACGCCCGGTAGAACGGCTGCGACACCGGCGCACGCCAGTCGATGACCATCGGGTCGCCGTCGGCGTCGTGCACATGCCGCCGCCCGATGTAGAACCTCTCTCCCTCCGCCCCCTCGGCCCGCTCGGCGCCCGGTGCGTGCAGGTAGTCGAGGCGGCCGAAGAACAGCGGGGTGTCGCTGAGATCGGCCAGGGCCTTGATGCGTTCCTCGATCTGGCGCTCCAGGATCTGCGCGTTGACCCAGTTCGCGGTGACGTCGCGGATGTCGAGCGACTCGACGTCGGCACGCATGGCGCGCAGGGCGGCACGGGACGCGGCGAGGTGCGCGCGCTCGCGGGAGAGGGGATCGTCGTCGACGGGCGTGGACAAGGGGGTGCCTCCGGGAGACCTGCGGGATGACGTCGCTGCGGGCTGCGCGGCAGCCGGTGGGATGCCGGCCGGTTTCCGTCCGGGCGGCGGCGCTCCGCGAGGGGAGGCGGGCAAGAGCGGAGATTGTAGGTGAGCGGGGCGGGCCGGGGCGAATGGTTTTCCACCCCCTAGGGGACGCGGCCCCCGTCCACTCCGGGTCGGCGTCCCTCCCCGGGGGTACGGCGGGCCCCCGCAGGTTAGGTCCATGGGCCGATGCCCGTCCCCGCCGGCGGAATCCACCATGGAGACATGAGCGCAGCAACCGTCACCCAGTTTCCCGGAGCCCCCCGCACCTCCGGCGCCACGGCGCTGCGGGGCAGCCACCACCACCGCCTCGGCGACGCGCTGCGAGCCGTCAAGGTCTTCGCGGAGGCGGCCTTCGGCGTCGTGATCCTCGGCGAGTACGGCGAGGAGGCGGGCGTCCGCCGGAGATGAGCCACTAGGGTCGCCGGGTGGCCCGCCGATCACCCTCCGCGCCCGCCCGCCGATCGACCTCCGCGTCCGCCGTCCTCCTCCTGGCCGTCTCCGTCACCGCCTTCGCCGTCCTGTGCGTCGCCCAGCGGGCACCCATGGCCGATGTGCTCGTCTACCGGGCCGAGGGCCGGGCCGTCGCCCGCGGCGGGGACCTGTACGGCTTCACCGTCACCGAGTGGCGGCTGCCCGCCACCTATCCGCCGTTCGCGGCGCTGCTGTTCGTCCCCACCACCTGGCTTCCGGTCCCCGTCCTCAAGGCGGTCTTCCTCGCCGGGAACGTGCTCCTGACCGCCTGCCTGGTCCGGCTGTCCGCGCGCTTCGCGGGCCGGGCGCTGCCCCTCCCGGCACTGTGCGCCGCCACGGCCGTCGCCCTGTGGCTCGAACCCGTCTTCCAGACGGCCCTCTTCGGCCAGATCAACCTGGCCCTCGCCTGCCTCGTCCTGTGGGACCTCACCCGGCCCGGCGGCGCCCGCCTCAAGGGCGCGGCCATCGGCGTCGCGGCCGGCGTCAAGCTCACCCCGGCCGTCTTCGTCGCCTACCTGCTGCTGCGCCGCAGATACCGGGAGGCGGCCACGGCCACCGCCGCCTTCGCGGCGACGGTCGTCCTCGGCGCCCTCGTCCTGCCCGCCGCCGCCCTCGACTTCTGGACCCGCCGCCTCTACGAGACCGGCCGCGTCGGCAAGGCGTGGATCGTGGACAACCAGTCCCTCCAGGGACTGACCGCCCGCCTCCTGGCCGACCCGGCACCCGGCGCCGCCTGGGCCGTCCCGGCGCTGGCGGTCGCGGTCCTCGGCCTCTGGCTGGCCCACCGCGCCGGGGACGACCGCCGGGCCGTCCTCCTCACGGCGTTCACGGCCCTGCTGGTGTCCCCGATCAGCTGGTCCCACCACTGGGTGTGGTGCGTGCCGCTGGTGGCCGTCCTGTGGGCGGAGGGCCGCACCGCACTGGCCGCCGCCACCGCGGTCCTCTTCACGGCGCGCACGATGTGGCTGCTGCCGCACGAGGGCGACCTCGACCTGCGCCTGCCGTGGTGGCAGCAGCCCCTCGCCTCGCCGTACCCCCTGCTCGGCCTGGCCCTGCTCGCGCTGTGGGCCGCTCAGCTCCCCGCGAGGAGCTCGTCCGCGTCGACGATCCGGTACGCGTAGCCCTGCTCCGCCAGGAAGCGCTGCCGGTGGGCGGCGAAGTCCTGGTCGAGGGTGTCGCGGGCGACGACGGAGTAGAAGTGCGCCTGGTGCCCGTCCGCCTTCGGCCGCAGCACCCGCCCGAGCCGCTGCGCCTCCTCCTGGCGCGAGCCGAAGGTGCCCGACACCTGGATGGCGACCGTGGCCTCGGGCAGGTCGATGGAGAAATTGGCGACCTTGGACACCACCAGCACGGAGATCTCCCCCTGCCGGAACGCGTCGAACAGCTTCTCCCGCTGCGTGTTCGACGTCTCGCCCTTGATCACCGGCGCGTTCAAGTGCTCGCCCAGCTCGTCGAGTTGGTCGATGTACTGCCCGATGACGAGGATCTGCTGCCCGGCGAACCGCCGCACGATCGCCTCGGTCACCTTCCGCTTCGTGGCGGTCGTGGCGCAGAAGCGGTACTTCTCCTCGGCCTCGGCGGTCGCGTACGCGAGCCGCTCCGAGTCGGTCAGGTTGACCCGGACCTCGACGCAGTCGGCGGGCGCGATGTAGCCCTGCGCCTCGATCTCCTTCCACGGCGCGTCGAACCGCTTGGGGCCGATCAGCGAGAACACGTCCGACTCACGGCCGTCCTCCCGCACCAGCGTCGCCGTGAGCCCGAGGCGGCGCCGGGCCTGGAGATCGGCGGTGAACTTGAACACGGGCGCGGGCAGCAGGTGCACCTCGTCGTAGACGACGAGACCCCAGTCCCGCGAGTCGAACAGCTCCAGGTGCGGGTACACACCCTTCCGCTTGGTGGTCAGCACCTGGTACGTGGCGATGGTGACGGGCCGGATCTCCTTGCGGGTCCCGCTGTACTCGCCGATCTCGTCCTCGGTCAGCGACGTCCGCTTCACCAGCTCGTGCTTCCACTGCCGGGCGGACACCGTGTTCGTGACGAGGATCAGCGTCGTCGACCGGGCCTGCGCCATGGCACCGGCTCCGACCAGCGTCTTCCCGGCGCCGCAGGGCAGCACGACCACGCCGGAGCCGCCGTGCCAGAAGTTCTCCACGGCCTGCTTCTGGTACGGCCTGAGCGCCCAGCCGTTCTCGTCCAGGTCGATGGCGTGCGCCTCGCCGTCGACGTACCCGGCGAGGTCCTCGGCGGGCCAGCCCAGCTTCAGCAGCACCTGCTTGATCTGCCCGCGCTCCGAGGGATGCACGGCCACCGTGTCCGGGTCGATACGGGCCCCGACCAGCGGAGCGACCCGCTTGGACCGCAGCACTTCCTCCAGCACGGGCCGGTCGGTCGTGGTGAGCACCAGCCCGTGGGCGGGGTGCTTGGACAGGGTGAGCCGCCCGTACCGGTCCATGGTCTCGGCGATGTCGACCAGCAGCGCGTGCGGCACCGGGTACCGGCTGTACTGCACGAGCGCGTCCACGACCTGCTCGGCGTCGTGTCCGGCGGCGCGGGCGTTCCACAGACCGAGCGGCGTCAGCCGGTAGGTGTGGATGTGCTCCGGCGCCCGCTCCAGCTCGGCGAACGGCGCGATGGCGCGACGGCAGTCGTCGGCCTGCTCGTGATCGACCTCGAGGAGCAGGGTCTTGTCGGACTGGACGATGAGCGGACCATTCACGCGCGGCTGCCTTTCTGGATGCCCGGCACGGCCAAACGTCCAGTGTGCCCCACCACGGGGTGTTCCGGCTGTGGCGTACGCCCCAGCCCAGGCGCTACGAGTGGCCCAGCTCCGCGGTCGACTCGTCCTCGGTGACCGGCACCGAGCCGGAGTCGGGCGCGGGCCGCAGCGGGAACGGGTCCACGCGCGTCTCGTCGATGACCGGCGGCGCCGGCTGCGGGGGCTTCGGCATCACGGCGGCCTCCGAGTGCCCGCCGCAGCCGTAGGCGAGCGAGACGACCCGCCCGTCGGCCGGCGAGAACTCGTTGGCGCACACCCCGAAGGCCTGCCCCAGCGACCCGCCGACCCGCACCAGGAAACCGCAGCTCACACACGCGGCGGGGGCGGCCTGCGCCATGGGCGTCTTGGGCCCGAAGGCCTCCTCCCAGCGGTCGGCGGCGGTGTGCAGCCCGTACCGGGACAGCACCCGGGCGCGGCCCATGCCCAGCTCGTCGGCGATCGCGGAGATCGAACCGCGCGACGGCGGCACCAGCGTCACCGGGGGACCGCCCGCCACCTCGGCGTCCTCGGCCTCCACCAGCTCGGCCATCTCCTCCGAGACCACCGAACCGGCCACCGGCTCGTCCTCGCCGGTCCAGCCCGGCTCCAGACGCAGATCCTCGGCGTCGGTCGGCAGCAGGTCGCCCGGACCCATGTCGCCGGGCCTGAGCCGCTCGCTCCACGGCACCCACTCCGGCGCGAGCAGCGCGTCCGGGCCGGGCAGCAGCACCGCCTCGTCCACGGTGACGATCTTGGCGCGCGAGGCGCGGGCCACGGTCACGGCCCAGCGCCAGCCGCGGTACCCGAGCTCCATGCACTGGAAGAAGTGCGTGACGACCCGGTCCCCCTCGGAGACCAGCTCCACGTGCTCGCCGACCACACCGGGCGCGGCGGCCTCCTCGGCGGCGGCGCGGGCGAGGTCGACGGCCTCGGCGCACAGGCGGTCAGGGGTGCGGCTTCGCGTTGTCGCTGCGCTCACAGGTATCGCTTCTCTCCATACGCCGTCTCACGGGTGCGCCACACCGGCGGAGGGGCGGACGGAGCGGAACCCGGGGGCCGCGTCGACGTCCGCGTCCGATCGCGCTCGGGCGCGCCTACGTCATCCATTCTGAGGGATGGCCGTCAGGCGCGCGGCCGAGAACGTTCGCCACGGCGCGCTAGTGCCGCGACCGGCAAACCTTGCCGTCGCAGCACTAGGCACGCTACCTGTTCGCGTGCGCTCGGCATACACCGACGGGACGGTTAGCGGTCCACGCGTGACTTTCACCGGCGTTGCGAAGCCCCGCTCTCCGCGGGACGGGCGCCGCCCCGCGGCACGACGGCCCATGGGTGCCTCGCGACCCACGAGGCACCCATCCGCGCCGTATCCGCACTACCCCCCGCCATCTCGGGGCACTATGACGGGGTGGCAGTCAAGGGGACCAGTGGACTCAGTGGAACGGGCCGGTCACGCGGCCCGTTCCGCTCGATCGCCCGCGCGCTGCACCTCCCGGTCACCGGCCCCGCCCGCCAGATCCGCCGCGCCACCCACGCCCACGGCGCCGGCGAGTCCGGCCTCGGCAAGCTCATCGAACTGCACGGAGTGAACGGCGCGGGCGATGTCATGATCACCGTCGCCCTCGCCTCCACCGTCTTCTTCTCCGTCCCCACCGACGAGGCCCGCGGCCGCGTCGCCCTCTACCTCGGCATCACCATGGCGCCGTTCACCCTCCTCGCCCCGGTGATCGGCCCCCTCCTCGACCGCATCCCGCACGGCCGCCGCGCCGCCATGGCCGGGGCCATGCTCGCCCGCGCCCTCCTCGCCCTCGTCCTGTCGGGCGCCGTCGTCACCGGCAGCATCGAGCTCTACCCGGCCGCCCTCGGCGTGCTCGTCGCCTCCAAGGCGTACGGCGTCGTCAGAAGCGCCGTCGTCCCCCGCCTCCTGCCACCCCAGTTCTCGCTGGTCAAAGCCAACTCCCGGGTCACACTCGGCGGCCTCCTCGCCACCGGCATCGCCGCCCCCGTCGGAGCGGGCCTCCAGCAGATCGGCCCGCACTGGCCCCTCTACGGCGCGTTTGTGATCTTCATCGCGGGCACCGTCCTGTCGTTCACGCTGCCGCCCAAGGTCGACTCCGCGAAGGGCGAGGACACCGCGCTGCTCGCCGCCGACGAACGGCACCTGCACGGCCCGCACCTCAGGCCCGTCAAGCGGCCGGGCCTGCGCACGGTCGGCACGGCCGTCACCCACGCCCTCGCCGCCAACGCGGCCATCCGCTGCCAGTCCGGCTTCCTGATCTTCTTCCTCGCGTTCCTGCTGCGCGAGCACCCCATGACGGGCCAGAGCGCGGCCGTGTCCCTCGGGATAGTGGGCGTGGCCGCCGGCACCGGCAACGCCATCGGCACGGCGGTGGGCGCGTGGCTGCGCTCGCGCGCGCCCGAGGTCATCATCGTCACGGTCGTCGCCCTCGTGCTCGGCGCGGCCGTCACGGCGGCGATCTTCTTCGGCGCGGTCCTGGTCGCCTGCCTGGCCGCGATCGCCGGCTTCGCCCAGGCGCTGGCCAAGCTGTCGCTGGACGCGCTGATCCAGCGGGACGTGCCCGAACTGGTCCGCACGTCGGCCTTCGCGCGGTCCGAGACGCTGCTCCAGATGTCGTGGGTGCTGGGCGGCGCGATCGGCATCGCGCTGCCGCTGATCGGCACGCTGGGCCTGGCGGTCGGCGCGACGATCGTGGCGACGGGCTGGCTGACGACGGTCCGGGGCCTGCTGGCCTCGGCACGCCACGGCGGAGGAACCCGGGCACGCGTCGAATAGGGGCGGCGTACGGCGGCACACGAAGCGCCCCTTCCGCTCGGTGGCGGCGGCACCCGGCCGCACGTCCTCCTGCCCGCGAGCCCCACGTTCCGCGGCGCGCGAGCCCCACGTTCCGCGGCCCGGTGGCCCCATGTTCCGGCGGCGCGCCGGACCCTCGTGGGGAGACGGGTGGACATGCCAGATAGCCTTCGCCCATGACCACGTTGCAATCCGCTGTGCGACGCCGCCGCGCCGTCGCCGCCGCCGGCGCCGTATCCGCCGGACTGCTCGTCCTGTCGGCGTGTGACAAGCCGACCCCGCTGGCCACGGTGACCGTCGGCAGTTCGTCGGTCAGCGAGGAAGCCACCTGCGGTGGCGCGGGCGACGTCCTGAAGCCCGCCGACCTCACGAAGTGCCTGAAGGACTCGGGCGTCGAGTCGATCACCGTCGACCCGGACGAGACCGTCCGCTTCGGCGTCGACCCGGAGATCGCCGACAAGGGCTGGACCATCCTGATGAACGGCCAGCCGCTCACGGACTCCAGCACCAAGACGTACCGCACGATCCCGGGCAGCGTCTTCTTCAACGCCCAGTACGGCGCCCAGGGCGACTCGACCCTGGTCTCCATCAAGGAGGGCGAGAAGGAGGCCACCGGTCTGTGGTCCTTCAAGCTGAAGAAGGACTCCTGACCACGCCTGCCACCCCGCGTGTCCTGGTAGCCACCGCGGTCCCGACCGAACGGGACGCGGTGGCACAGGCATTCCCCGAGCGGGCCCCGACCGTCGTCGCCGTCGGCGTGGGCCCCGCCCGCGCCGCCGCCCGCACCGCCACCGCCCTCACCGCGGCGGCCCTGGAGGGCGCCCCCTACGACCTGGTCGTCAGCGCGGGCATCGCCGGCGGATTCGCGCCGCACGCGCCCGTCGGCGGCCTCGTCCTCGCCGACGAGATCACCGCGGCCGACCTGGGCGCGGACACCGCCGACGGCTTCCTGCCGGTCACGGACCTCGGCTTCGGCGTCGTCACCCACCGCCCGCCCGAGTCACTCGTCCGGGCCGCGGCGGCCGCGACCGGCGCCCGCACCGGCACGGTCCTCACGGTCTCCACCGTGACCGGCACCGCCGCCCGCGCGGCCGAACTCCGCGCCCGCCACCCCCGTGCCCTCGCCGAGGCGATGGAGGGCTTCGGTGTCGCCGAGGCCGCCGCCGCCCATGGCGTCCCCGTGCTGGAGTTGCGTGCCGTGTCCAACCCGGTCGGCCCGCGCGACCGCGCCGCCTGGCGCATCGGCGACGCCCTCGCCGCGCTCACCGAAGGCTTCGGGAAGCTCGCGCCCGTACTGGAGAGTTGGAACCCCCATGACCAGTGAGCCGTACACCGCCAGTGAGCCGTTCGCGACGAAGGGGCCGGACCCGGCCGGCGAGCCCCTGCGGATCGCGTACTCCCCCTGCCCGAACGACACGTTCGTCTTCGACGCGCTCGCCCACGGACGCGTCCCCGGCGCCCCCGCCGTCGACGTGACGTTCGCCGACATCGACATCACCAACGGCATGGCCGAGCGCGGCGAGTTCGACGTGCTGAAGGTGTCGTACGCGGTGCTGCCGTACGTCCTGGACCGGTACGCGCTGCTGCCGTGCGGGGGCGCGCTCGGCCGGGGCTGCGGCCCGCTGGTGCTGACGCGGGAGGCGGGCGCCGACCTCACCGGCCGGACGGTCGCCGTGCCCAGCGAGACGTCGACGGCCTACCTGCTGTTCCGGCTGTGGGCGGCGGACACCCTGCCGGGCGGCGTCGGCGAGATCGTCGTCATGCCGTTCCACGAGATCATGCCGGCCGTGCGGGACGGGAAGGCCGACGCGGGTCTCGTCATCCACGAGGCGCGCTTCACGTACCGGAACTACGGCCTGCACAAGCTCGCCGACATGGGCGAGCACTGGGAGCGGACCACCGGCCTGCCGATCCCGCTCGGCGCGATCATCGCCCGGCGCTCGCTCGGCGCGGACGCGCTGCGGCGGCTCGCCGACTCCGTCCGGGCGTCCGTGCGCGCGGCCTGGGACGACCCCGAGGCGTCCCGCCCGTACGTCATGGAACACGCGCAGGAGATGGACCCGGCCGTCGCCGACCAGCACATCGGGCTGTACGTCAACGAGTTCACCGCCGACCTCGGCGCGGACGGCTACGCGGCCGTGCGGGGGCTGCTCACACGTGCGGCGGCCGAGGGGCTGGTGCCGCCCCTCGGCCGTGACGCACTGCTGTTTCCGTAGGTCGCTGCTGTCTCCGCGGGTGTCGCGGGCCGGCCGGCCGCGCGCCTCGTCAGACGTCGAGCTGGTCGGCCACCGCGCGCAGCAGGCCGGCGATCTTCTTGCCGGACGCCTTGTCGGGGTAGCGGCCCTTCTCGAGCATCGGCGTGATGTTCTCCAGAAGGGTCGTCAGGTCCTGCACGATGGATGCCAGCTCGTCCGGCTTCTTGCGCTGCGCCGCCGCGACGGAAGGGGCCGGTTCCAGCAGGGTGAGGGACAGCGCCTGGTCACCGCGCTGTCCGGCGACCACGCCGAACTCCACGCGCTGGCCCGGCTTGAGCGTCTCGACTCCGGCGGGGAGGACCGAGGAATGCACGAAGACGTCGCCGCCGTCGTCGCGGGAGAGGAAGCCGAAGCCCTTCTCGCTGTTGAACCACTTGACCTTGCCGGTAGGCAAAGCACGCACCCCATCTCACCAGTCAGCCGAACCACTGTCGTCCCAGGTCAGGCTATCCAGCGCTCGCTCTTGCCTGCCGTTGTCCTGAAGCCTCCTCAGCTCTTTACCCTCCGTCAAGCCCGCCCACTCCAGTCGGCCAAACCTGGCCGATCGGCGGTGGACGTGCTCGCGAGGGGGGCGAGGCAGGCACGGCATATCTCAGCACATGTCAGGTGCCGTCCGGCAACTCGTTATGCCCGGGCCGCCGTTGGCCGTCACCGTCGGTCGTGGCGCCGGTCGTAGGCCGCCGGTCGTCGCGTCCGCCGAGGCGTCAGTCGTCGGCGAGTTCCGCGACGCCGGTGATCCGGTGCAGTGGATAGGTGCGCACCTCGTCCGCGGTGTGGTCGTACGCCGTCACGTAGCCGCCCTCCACGCGGATCGGCGCGACCACGCGCTGGCTGGCGGCGCCCTCGGCGTTGACGTAGCCGATCCACAGGGCGTCGCCGGTCAGGACGGCGGCCTGCATGGTGGCGAGGGTGTCGGCGGAGCTGGTGCGCGGCAGCTCGCCGCCCGTCGCCGGGGAGTCGCCGCCGGCCGGTTTGCGCGGGGTCGTCGCCGCGAGGTCACCGGCGCGTACGGCGCGCAGCGCGGCGGCCAGCAGCGTCTCGTCGGGCACCGGCGGGCCCTCCGGGACGGGCTCGGGCGCGGTGCGCGGCGGGGTGCGGTGCGCGTCGGCGCGGGTGATGAGCACGTCGCCCTCGGCCGACTCGGCGGCCGGCGCGAACCCCATCGCGCGCAGCCCTTCCAGCAGCGCCGCCGGGTCGGCCTGCGCGGCCAGCACGGTCGGCGCGAGGCGGCGCAGCCGCAGCCCGGCGGAGCGCTTGTCGGCGAGGATCTCGTTCAGCATCGCGTCGTCGTCGCAGCGCACGTACGCCGAGGCGGCGCCCACCCGCAGGTGCCCGTGCCGCCGGGCGACGTCGTCGATCAGATACGTCAGGGGCTGCGGGACGGGGGTGCGGGAGTGCTCGGCGAGGAAGGCGTGCAGGTCGGCGGCGGCCCGGCCGGCGTCCAGGGCGCGGCGCACGGAGGCGGGCGTGAACCGGTAGACCGTCGCCCCGCCCTTCGACTCCACGTCGGCGAGGACGTCCAGCATGTCGGCGAGCGGCTGCCGCAGCGGGCCGGGGGCCACGGCCGTCAGGTCGGCCTGGAGCAGTACGTGGTCCAGCGGCTCGGGCAGCAGCGGGGCCAGTACCCGGGCGGCGGCGGCGGACGCCACGGCCCGCTCCGCGGGGGACGGCGGGGCATGGGGCGCGGGGGAGTCACCGGCGGGCGGGGTCCGGTGATGGACGGGCAGCTTGTCCCCGGGACCGGCGGGTTCCCCGGCGGCGGGCTCCTTCGCGGCTGAGCCCGCCGCGCCCGCCGGGGCCCCGCCGAGGAGGGCCCGCCCGTGCGAGGACAGGGCGCCGCGGCCGGTGATGCCCAGGAGTTCGGCCTCGGTGAGGGTCCAGCGGGCGAGTCGGCTGCGCAGGTCGTCCTCGGACTGCGGGCCGCGCAGCGGGCGTTCCCAGCGCAGCCGGGCCAGCACCGAGTCCGCCGACGGCGCGGCGCCCTCCGGCAGCCCGGCCAGCAGCGTGAGCACCCGGTGCCGTACTTCGGGCGCCGCCGAGCGGTCCAGGCCGGGGCCGAGCGCCGACAGGGTGCGGTCCTTCGCGTCCCGCCCGCCGACCAGTCCCGGCGTCCGGGTCGCCGTCAGCCACGCCGTGGCGAGCCGCGTCCAGCGCTCGGCGGCGGGCAGCTCCCGCCACTCGTCGTAGGCCGGGGTCGCCGCGTACCGCTCGTCCGCCTCCCCGTCGGAGGCCAGCAGCCCGGCGGCGTAGGCGAGTTCCACCCAGAACGCGGCGACCGGCTCGGAGGCGTCGAGGGCGACGGCCGTCCGCTTCAGGTCGCGCACGCTCAGGCCGCCCGCGCGCAGCACCGCCGGACCGCCCTCGTCCCAGTCCTTCAGCAGTTCCGCCACCGTCGTCAGCGCGGTGTAGGCCTGCCCGGCGGCCGTCGCGTCCACAACCTGTGGACGGTGCGTCGCGTCGGCCGTCACGGGCGGCGGCACCGGCTCCGGGGTGCGGTGCGCCCGCCCGCCGCGCAGGTGCAGGGCGACCTCGCGCGGCAGGACGACCGTGCCGGGCGCCGTCGGCAGCAGCAGCCCGCGGTCCAGCAGTCGGCGCAGATGGGCCGCCGGGTCCGCGGTGACCTGGCCGTACGGCGGCCCCCACACGAGGCGTTCGAGGACGTCGAGGGAGTCGTCCGGCAGCTCGGCGAGCAGCGCCGCCATCCGCTCGCGGTCGGCGAACAGCGCGCTGAGCGAGGCCGCCGCGGACACCGAGTCGTGCGTGGAGGGCAGCCCGGCGGCGGTGACGATCTCCTGGATGCGGCCCGGCGACATGCCCGCCGTCGCCTCCCGCACGGTCGGCCCGAGCCCGGTCGGCGACGGGTGCTGGGGCGAGGGCGCCAGCAGCTCGCGGGCGGTGCGCACGAGCCGCAGCCGGTCGTCGCCGCCCCACACCAGGGCCTGTTCCCGCAGCACGCCGAGCGCCCGCGGCAGCGCGGCCACGACGGCCCGGTCGCGGTCCTCTCCGGGGTCGCCGGCCATGAGCCCGAGCAGGTCGTCGTAGGCCGCCGGGTCGGGTGCCACGGCCAGTGCCTCGGCCGTCTGGAGCGCGAACCGGTCCAGCCGCTCCAGGGCCCGCACCACGGACGCGCGCGTGCCCGCGCGGGTGGCGAGCTGCGTGATGTCCGTCGGGACGGGCGTGATCAGGTCGGGGCGGCTGCGCAGGAGGGCGGCCAGTGAGGCGTCGTCGCGGGCGCGGAGCGCTTCCGCGAGCGAACGCGGGGCCGTCGGCTTCTCCTCGGTGCTCATCCGGCCCACGGTAGCCGGTGCCGGTGCACGGCAGGTGGCCGTGACCGCCGTTCGGACCCGCGTCGTCCCGCCGGAAGGGCCCGAGGTTTCTTCCGGAAGTGGCCGTACCGGCGGACGGAGTTCGCGTACACGTGCGGCGCCCGCCCTGCGCTACGGTCGTCCACGGGAACGGCACCCACCCCGGAGGGGACTGCGTGGGAATCGAGAGCGACCAGGTCGTCTACGAGTATCTGAGCCGCGTCGGAGACGTGGCGCAGCAGCGGCAGTTGCCGTCCGCGACCCGCATGCGCCTGGTCGCCGAGCTGCGCAACGAGATCGACCGCCGGCGCGCGAAGACCACCGTCGACAGCCCCGCCGCCGTCCGCCGCATCCTGACCCGGCTCGGCAGCCCCGACGAGGTCGTCGCCGCCGCTGCCGGCACCGCGGGCGCCCCCGCGTCCGGCGCCGCCGCGCGGGAGACGGCCGCGGCCGTGCCCGTGCAGCGCGACCGCGAACGGGAGGACGGCGCCAGCCGGTCGAAGCGGCTGCGCCGGGTCGTACCGCGCCCCCGCCCCGCCGCACCGGCCGGACCCGAGCCCTCCGACGTGCCGTCCTCGCCGCACCGCGCGGGCGAGCACGAGCTGGGGGACAGCGCGACGCAGGCCGACTGGTGGCGGGTGGACAGCAGCCCGTGGGGACCGGGCGACGACGTCCCCGGATTCATCGGCGGCGTGGAGATCCCGGAGCTGCTGAAGCGGCCGCCGAAGGAGACGGACGAGGACAAGGACGGCGGCGGCAAGGACGGTACGGACGGCAAGGGCGACGCGGGGGCCGCGCCCGGCGTCGAGGAGGCCGACGAGCCCGCCCCCGACGAGGGCACTCGCCGCCGTCTCCCGCGCCTGCCCGCCGCCGGCTGGAGCAACCCGCTCCTGCTGCTCGCCGCCGCCCTGCTGGTCGCGGGCGCGGTCCTCGGCAACTGGTTCGCGCTGCTGCTGGGCTGGCTCCTGGCGTACGGCTCGCGCCGCCTCACCCCGGCCGAGACGAAGTGGGCGGTCATGGTGCTGCCCGGCCTCGCGGTGACGGCCGGCCTGGTGTGGCTGTGGGGCCGTACGGAGGGCCGCTGGGGCGAACCCGTCGCCGACGGCCGGATGGGCGACGCGGTCGCGGAGACCTGGCCGTGGGTGGTGCGGGGCGCGGCGGTGGCGTCGGCACTGTTCCTGGTGTGGCGCTCACAGCGGCGGCGGTGACGGCGGGCGCGGCTCGGGTCCGCTCCCCGGACGCCGCGGCGGCCCGTCGTACCCCCTTGTCACAATGGCCCGTGTGACTTCCTCCGCGCCGACTGTCGGCTTCGACCTGGACATGACCCTCATCGACTCCCGCCCCGGCATCCACGCCACCTACACGGCGCTGGCCGAGCGGACGGGGACGTACATCGACGCCGACCTCGCGGTGACCCGGCTCGGGCCGCCGCTGGCGGAGGAGCTGGCCCACTGGTTCCCGGCCGACGAGGTGGCGGCCGTGGCCGACGTGTACCGCGCGATGTACCCGACGACCGCCATCGCCGCGACGCCCGCCATGACGGGCGCCCGGGAGGCCATCGCGGCGGTGCGGGAGGCGGGCGGGCGCGCGATAGTCGTCACCGCCAAGTACGAGCCCAATGCCAAACTGCACCTCGCGCACCTCGGCATCGAGCCGGACGCGGTCGTGGGCGACCTGTGGGCGGAGCAGAAGGCGGAGGCCCTGCGCGAGTACGGCGCGGGGATCTACGTCGGCGACCACACCGGTGACGTGCGCGGGGCGCGCACCGCGGGCGCCCTGTCGGTGGCGGTGGCGACCGGCCCGTGCGACGCCGCCGAGCTGCGGGAGGCGGGCGCGGACGTGGTGCTGGCCGACCTCACCGAGTTCCCGGCCTGGCTGACGGCCCACCTGGGCGCGCGGGCCTGACCGCCGCCCCGGCCTGATCGGGGCCTTTTCGGGGGCCTGCCCGGGGGCTATTCGGAGGCGCGGGCCTGACGCCGGCCGGCCGCGACCGACCGCAGCACACCCGCCCCGGCCAGCAGGAAACCGACGCCCATGAGCATGCTCAGCAGGAACATGTACGTCGGGAAGGGCGTCGTGCCGAGGAACAGCGGGGCGACGGTGACGAGCGTGGCCACCGCGCCGACGACGAAGACGACGCCTCCGACCCGGACCAGCCGGTCTCCGGGGGCGGCGGAGTCCACGGGATTGTCGTTCGGGTTGTCGTTGCGCACCCCCTCAGGTTAGTTCGCCCGCGGTTCCGCCCGGGCACCCGGCCCCTCCGGAGCGCGGTACCTTCGTCGTCACGCCGATGAGGAGAGTGAACGTGAGCAAGTTCGTGCGGCCGGCAGCCGAGGGCGCGGACCCGTTCGGGACGGCACGTCTGCGGCGCGGGGTGCTGGACGCCTGGGCCACCAGCCCGGCCCGGTTCCGTGAGGACGCCAACGCCGAGGAGGACCTCGTCCTCGGCGGCTACCGGGACCGGCTCGTCGTCGAACTCGCCCAGAACGCCGCCGACGCCGCCGCCCGCGCGGGCCGCCCCGGCAGGCTGCGGCTCACCCTCCGCGACGGCGTCCTCGTCGCCGCCAACACCGGCGCCCCCCTGGACGCGGCCGGCGTCGAGTCGCTGTCCACGCTGCGCGCCTCCGCCAAGCGGGACACCCCGTCCGTCGGCCGCTTCGGTGTCGGCTTCGCCGCCGTCCTCGCCGTCACCGACGAGCCCGCCGTCGTCGGCCGGCACGGCGGCGTGCGCTGGTCCCTGGCCGAGGCCCGCGAACTGGCCTCCGGCACCGCGCGGCACAGCCCCGGCCTCGGCGACGAGATCCGCCGCCGCGACGGCCACGTCCCGCTGCTGCGGCTGCCGTTCGCCGCCGAGGGCAGCGCCCCCGACCCCTACGACACGGCCGTCATCCTGGCGCTGCGCGACGCCGCCGCGGCCGACCTCGCCGAGCGGCTCCTGCACGCCGTGGACGACGCCCTCCTGCTGGCCCTGCCCGGCCTGGAGGAGGTGGTGATCGAGACCCACGGGACGCGCACGCTGCGCCGCCGCACCGAGGACGGCCTCACCGTCGTGGAGGACTCCGGGTCCGGCACCACCCGCTGGCGCACCGCCACCGCGCACGGCCCGCTCACGCCCGACCTGCTCGCCGACCGGCCCGTCGAGGAGCGCCTGCGCCCCCACTGGTCGGTGACCTGGGCCGTCCCCGTCGACACCGACGGCGGGCCGGCCGCGCCCCGCACCAGCCCCGTCGTCCACGCCCCCACGCCCAGCGACGAGCCGCTCGGCGTGCCCGCCCTGCTCATCGCGTCGTTCCCGCTGGACTCCACCCGCCGGCACGCCGCACCCGGCCCGCTGACCGACTTCCTCGTGGAGCGCGCCGCCGACGCCTACGCCGACCTCCTCGCCGAGTGGCGGCCGGTCACCACCGGCGTCGTCGGCCTGGTGCCGGGACCGCTCGGCAAGGGCGAACTGGACGGCACGCTGCGCCGCGCGATCCTCCAGCGGCTGCCCCGCACGTCGTTCCTGCCGCCCGCGGTGCCGCCGGCGGACGACGACGCGGAGCTGCCCGAGTCGCTGCGGCCGAGGGACGCCGAGATCGTCGAGGGGGCGGGCGCGGACACCGTGCGCGTCCTCGCCGAGGTCCTGCCGACGCTGCTGCCCGCCGGTCTCGAACGGCGCGTGGAGCTGCGCACGCTGGGCGTGGCCCGGGTGCCGCTGACCGACGCCGTGGACCGGCTGGCCGGCCTGGAGAAGGAGCCCGGCTGGTGGCGGCGGCTGTACGACAGCCTCGCCGGTGTCGACCCCGACCGGCTGTCCGGGCTCCCCGTGCCGCTGGCCGGGGGTACCTCCCGGGCTTTCGGCTCTGGGGGAGGGCGCACCACCATCGGCCCCCGGCAGGTGCTGCTGCCCTCCCCGGACGCGGCCGGTCTCGACCCGGAGGTGCTGGCCCGGCTCGGCCTGAAGATCGCCCACCCGGACGCCGCGCACCCCCTGCTGGAGAAACTCGGCGCGCTGCCCGCGACGCCGCGCGCCGTGCTCACGACCCCCCAGGTACGGGCGGCCGTCGCCGCGTCCCTGGACGACGAGGGCGGCGCGAACTGGGAGGAGGACGCCCTCGACGCCGAGGAACTCGCCGACACCGTGCTGGCCCTCGTGCGCGACGCGGGCCTCGAAGCGGGCGACGAACCCTGGCTCGGCGCGCTCGCCCTGCCCGACGAGGACGGCGAACTCGCCCCCGCGGGTGAACTCGTCTTCCCCGGCGGCCCCTTCCATCAGGTGATGCGCGAGGGCGAACTGGCCTGCGTCGACGCCGAACTGGCCGAACGGTGGGGTCCCGAACCGCTGGCGGCCTGCGGCGTGCTGGTCGACTTCGCGCTCGTCCGCGCCACCGACGTCGTCCTCGACCCGGACGAACTGGAGCCCCGCGAGGGCGACTTCGCCGAACCGGACGACGCCGGTCTGCTGGACGCCGTCGACGTGTGGAGCGAGGACGTCCTCGACCGCTTCCCCGACAGCCCCGTCCCGCCCGTCGCCACCGAACTCGTCGCCGTGCGCGACCTGGACCTCGTCGACGACGACAAGTGGCCGCAGGCGCTCACCCTGCTCGCCCGCCCGCCGCTGCGCGACGCGATCACCCAGCCGGTCCGCGTCCTGCTCCCGGACGGCACCCATGAGGTCGTACGTTCCTACACCGCCTGGTGGCTGCGCGGGCACCCCGTCCTCGACGGCCGCCGCCCCGCCGGTCTGCGCGCGGCCGGCGGCGACCCGCTGCTGCGCGGCCTGTACGACGAGGCCGACGCCACCGGCTTCGAGGACGAGCAGGTGCTGCGGGCGCTCGGCGTACGCACGTCCGTGGCGGCCCTGCTGGACGAGCCCGGCGGCGCCGCCGAACTCCTCGACCGGCTCGCCGACCCCGACCGCGAGGTCACGGCCGCCCAACTGCACGCCCTGTACGGGGCGCTGGCCGCGCTGGACCCGGAGCAGGTGACGCTGCCGGAGGACCTGCGTGCCGTGGTCGACGGCCGGGTGGAGGTCGTGGACGCCGGTGAGGCGGTCGTCGTGGACTCGCCGGACCTGCTGCCGTTCACCGGGGGTGTGCCGCTGCTGCCGGTGCCGCCGGCGCGGGCGGCGGAGCTGGCCGAGCTGTTCCAGGTGCGGCGGCTGAGCGAGTCCGTCACCGGGCGGGTCACGTCCGAGGGCGCCGAGCACGACGTACCGGAGTCCGTGCGGGTGCTGCTCGGGCCGCGCACGCCGCGCACGTACGTCGAGCACGAGGAACTCGTCGTCGACGACGTCGAGTTGGACTGGCGCCTGACGACGGACGGTGTCCTGCACGCGGCCACCCTGGAGGGTGTCGCCGCCGGGCTCGCCTGGGCGGCGGGCCAGTGGCCGCGGCGTTTCGAGGTCGCGGCACTGCTGGAGGACCCGTCCCGCACGGAGGAGCTGGCGCGGGACCGCTGGTTCGACTGACGGGTGTCACGCCGTGGTGTCCGCGCCGGCACAGCTCCTTGTGAAGGTGCGGGCACATTTCCTTAACCTTCCGTACAACCATTCGCCCGCGTCGCGTATCTGATCCCACGAGCCAACAGGCTCCACCATCACTTCTTCCCCATGGGGATCGCATGCGCATTCGAGCCACTGTGGCCGCCGTCTCCGGCGCCCTGGCCCTTTCCGCCCTCCTGGTCCCGGCCGCGCAGGCCGACGCTTCGGGGGACGCGGACCTGAACAAGCCGAGCGCCGCCGACCGCTTCGGCGCCTCCGCGTCCAAGTCGGCGTTCAGCACCGCCGCCGAGGGCGAGCCCGTCGTCAACAAGGTGACGCTCAACGGCGGCCAGGGCTTCGCCGTCGGCACCACCTACGCGAAGACCTTCAAGGTCTCGATCACCGCGACCCACCCCGCGGGCATCGAGGACGCCTACGTCGACCTGTGGCACGGCACCGACCTCGACAACATCGACGGTCTGCTGGTCCAGAACGAGGAGTACGCGGCCTGCACGCCCACCACCGAGACCACGTCCACCTGCGAGCTGACGGTCACGGCCACGCCGGGCTACGACCTGTACATGAACTCCCTGGCCGGCACCTGGAAGGTGACGGTCGGCGTCCTGTCGGGCGACGGCAACATCTACTGGAACGACTACCACACGACCCACAAGGTCCAGCGCTACTCCAAGCTGACCGTCAACGCCTCCCCGGAGCCGGTGACCAAGGGCCGCACCATCACGGTCACGGGCAAGCTGTCCCGGGCCAACTGGGAGACCTTCGACTACCGCGGCTACACCAACCAGTACGTGAAGCTGCAGTTCCGCAAGAAGGACTCCAGCACGTACACCACGGTGAAGACCATCAAGTCGAACTCGACGGGCAACCTCAGCACCACGGTCACCGCCTCGACGGACGGCTACTTCCGCTACAACTTCGTGGGCACCACGACCACCCCGGCCGTCAAGGCCACCGGTGACTTCGTCGACGTGCGCTAACCACCCGCGCTAAGCCGGTACGCGGCGGTCCACCCACCTCCACGCGAGCTCCAGGGTGGCCGCCGCCACCGCCGCGATCCCGACCGCGATCCACGGCATCGTCACGCCGACCAGCTTCAGCGCGAAGAAGTCCTGGAGCCACGGTACGACCAGCACCAGCAGGAACCCGGCGCCCATCGCGGCGACCAGGGCCACCCGCCACCAGGTGTACGGCCGGGCGATGATCGCCAGCACCCAGATCGAGATCAGGAACAGCGTCAGGGTCGCCGCGCTCGTCTCCGCGTCCAGCGCCTGAGGGCCCGTGTAGTGCTCCCGGGCCACCAGGTACGTCACGAACGTCGCCAGCGCCGCGACCGCGCCGCCCGGGATCGCGTACCGCATCACCCGGCGCACGAAGTGCGGCCGCGCCCGCTCCTTGTTGGGCGCGAGCGCCAGGAAGAACGCCGGGACGCCGATCGTCAGCGTCGACAGCAGCGTCAGGTGCCGCGGCAGGAACGGGTACTCCACCTGCGAGACGACCACCATGATCGCCAGCAGCACCGAATACACGGTCTTCACCAGGAACAGCGTCGCCACGCGCGTGATGTTGCCGATCACCCGGCGGCCCTCCGCGACCACCGACGGCAGCGTGGCGAAGCTGTTGTTCAGCAGCACGATCTGCGCGACGGCCCGGGTCGCCTCGGAGCCCGACCCCATCGACACCCCGATGTCGGCGTCCTTCAGGGCCAGCACGTCGTTCACGCCGTCCCCGGTCATCGCCACGGTGTGCCCGCGCGACTGGAGGGCGCCCACCATGTCCCGCTTCTGCTGCGGCGTGACCCGCCCGAAGACCGTGGCGTCGTCCAGCGCCTCGCCCATCGCCCCGCGCTCAGCGGGCAGCCGCCGCGCGTCCACCACCTGTCCCGAGAGCCCCAGCTTGCCCGCGACCGCGCCCACCGACACCGCGTTGTCCCCGGAGATGACCTTCGCGCGGACGTTCTGCTCGGCGAAGTACCGCAGCGTGTCGGCGGCGTCGGGGCGCAGCCGCTGCTCCAGCACGACCAGCGCGGCCGGTTCGGCGCCCCGCGCGACCTCCGGGTCGTCCAGCTCGCGGGCGGCGCGGGCGAGCAGCAGCACGCGCAGGCCCTCCTCGTTCAGCCGCCCGGTCTCCGCGAGTGCCGGGTCGTCGTCCGGCAGCAGCACGTCCGGCGCGCCCAGCAGCCACGTGTCCGTCCGCCCGGTCCCGTCGGCGAGCGTGGCGCCGCTGTACTTGCGGGCGGAGGAGAACGGCAGCGCCCGGGTCGGGCGCCATCCGTCGGGCTCGGGGTAGGCGTCGGCGATCGCCTTCAGGGAGGCGTTCGGCCGCGGGTCGGACGCGCCGAGGGCGCCCAGCACCCGGCCCAGCGCCGCCTCGTCCGCGCCGTTCAGGGGGGTGAGGCCGGTGACGTCCATGCCGCCCTCGGTGAGCGTGCCCGTCTTGTCCAGGCAGACGGTGTCGACGCGGGCGAGCCCTTCGATGGCCGGCAACTCCTGCACCAGGCACTGTTTCCGGCCAAGCCGGATCACTCCGATGGCGAAGGCGACGGACGTCAGCAGCACGAGCCCTTCCGGCACCATCGGCACGATGCCGCCGACGGTGCGGGCCACGGAGTCCTTGAAGTCGTTGTCCTTGACGACGAGTTGGCTGATGATCAGGCCGATCGCGGTCGGCACCATCATCCACGTCACGTACTTGAGGATCGTGGAGATCCCGGAACGCAGCTCGGAGTGGACCAGCGTGAACCGGGAGGCCTCCTCGGCCAGTTGCGCCGCGTACGCCTCGCGCCCCACCTTCGTCGCCCGGAACGCTCCGCCGCCCGCGACGACGAAACTGCCCGACATCACCTCGTCCCCGGGCCGCTTCACCACCGGGTCCGCCTCGCCGGTCAGCAGCGACTCGTCGATCTCCAGGCTGTCGGTCTCGACGCACACCCCGTCCACGACGACCTTGTCGCCGGGCCCGATCTCGATGACGTCGTCCAGCACGATCTCGGACGTGCCGACCGCGACGGCCGCCCCGTCCCGGCGGACGGTGGGTCTGACCTCGCCGATCAGCGCGAGCGAGTCGAGGGTCTTCTTCGCCCGCCACTCCTGGACGATGCCGATGCCGGTGTTGGCGAGGATCACGAAGCCGAAGAGGCTGTCCTGGATCGGCGCGACGAACAGCATGATCACCCAGAGCACGCCGATGATCGCGTTGAACCGGGTGAAGACGTTGGCGCGGACGATGTCGACGGTGGACCGGCTGCTGCGCACCGGCACGTCGTTGACCTGCCCGCGCGCGACCCGCTCGGCGACCTCAGCAGTGGTCAGCCCCGCCGCCGGCGACGGTCCGGGAAGCTCGGAGCCGACTTCGGCGCCCGCGTCGAGATGCGTCATGCAGTCGACAGTACGTGCGCGCCTGCCGCTTCACTCGTCGGCCGACCGGAAGATCCGACCAGGGGACGACGGGCCTGCTACCGGGGTAGTAGCCGCTATTCGGCCGCCTCGGGTTCCGCGGTCTCCCGCTCCCGCGCCGCCCGCTTGATCGCCGCGTCGCGGCGCCGGACGTACCAGACGCCGATGAGGCCGAGGCCGCCGCCGGCCAGGCAGGTCCACACCCACCAGGTCAGCCCGCGGTCGTCGAACCAGCCGTAGAACGGCAGCTGCGCCAGGAAGAGGACGAACCAGATGATGGTGCCGCCGACGATGGTGGCGACCACGGGGCCCTCCAGGGGCTCCGGCGCCTCGTGTCTGGGAGTCCACTTCGCCATGCGGAACAGCTTACGAGGTGATCAGGTCTACGCGCGGAGATGGCGCATCCCGGAATGTATGTTCATACTGAAACCGTTTGTCTCTGACCATTTCTGTTCGTAGGAAACGCCAAAGCGGTTCGGGGGAAGTCCGCAGGCGATGAGGTTCCGCATGTCCACCTCGGCCCCCGCCAAGGTCCCCGCGCCCGAGCAGCCCTCCCGGCCGCCGCAGGGCGCCCTCGACCGCTACTTCAAGATCTCCGAGCGGGGCAGCACCCTGTCCCGCGAGGTCCGCGGCGGTTTCGCCACCTTCTTCGCGATGGCCTACATCATCGTGCTCAACCCGATCATCCTGGGCAGCGCGAAGGACATGTACGGCAACCAGCTGGACAACGGCCAGCTGGTCACGGCGACCGCGCTGACGGCGGCGTTCACCACGCTCCTCATGGGCGTCGTCGGCAACGTCCCCATCGCGCTCGCCGCCGGCCTCGGCGTGAACTCGGTCGTCGCGCTCCAGCTCGCGCCCCGGATGTCCTGGCCGGACGCCATGGGCATGGTCGTGCTGGCCGGCTTCGTGGTGATGCTGCTCGTCGCCACCGGCCTGCGCGAGCGCGTCATGAGCGCCGTGCCCTACGGGCTGCGCAAGGCCATCGCCATCGGCATCGGCCTGTTCATCATGCTGATCGGCCTGGTCGACTCCGGTTTCGTCACGCGCATGCCGGACGCCGCCCAGACCACCGTCCCGCTCCAGCTCGGCACCGGCGGCCACCTCACCGGCTGGCCCGTGCTCGTCTTCGTGCTCGGCGCGCTGCTCACGCTGGCGCTGATCACGCGCAGGGTGCCCGGCGCGATCCTCGTCTCGATCGTCGTCATGACGGTCGTCGCGGCGGTCGTCAACGCGGTCGCCGACGTGCCCTCCTGGGGCCTGACGACGCCCGAGTGGCCCGGCAACCCGGTCGCCACCCCCGACTTCGGGCTGGTCGGCGAGGTCAGCCTGTTCGGCGGCTTCGAGAAGGTCGGCGTGCTGACCGGCGTCCTGTTCGTCTTCACGGTCCTGCTGTCCTGCTTCTTCGACGCCATGGGCACGATCATGGGCGTCAGCGACGAGGCGAAGCTGACCGACGCCCAGGGCCAGATGCCCGGCATGAACAAGGTCCTGTTCGTGGACGGCATCGCCGTCGCCGCCGGCGGCGCCAGCTCCTCCTCGGCGACCACCTGCTTCGTGGAGTCCACGGCCGGTGTCGGCGAGGGCGCCCGCACCGGCTTCGCGAACGTCGTCACCGGTGCCCTGTTCGCCGTCGCGCTGTTCCTCACGCCCGTCGCCACGATGGTGCCCTCGCAGGCCGCCACCCCGGCGCTGCTCGCGGTCGGCTTCCTGATCCTGGCCGGCTCGGTCAAGGAGATCGACTGGGCCGACTACACGATCGCCGTCCCGGCGTTCGTGACGATGCTGATGATGCCGTTCACGTACTCGATCACCAACGGCATCGGCATGGGCTTCATCACCTTCGTGGTGCTGCGCCTGGCGGCCGGCCGGGGCCGGGAGGTCCCGGTGGCGATGTACGTGGTGGCCGCGGTGTTCGGCTTCCACTACCTGATGCCGGGGCTGGGCCTGACCTGACCGTAGAACCTCTCCGTCTCCTCGACGGCGGTCTGGAACCGCTCGTCGAAGTCGTCGCGAATGAGCGTCCGGACCACGTAGTCCTGGACGCTCATTCCTCTTTTCGCCGCATGGTCCCGGAGCCGTTCGAGCAGCTCCCCGTCTATCCGCAGGCTGAGCACGCTGGTCGCCATGTACACGAGGGTCACCGCAGCGGGCCGCCCGACCGCCGCTTTCCGGATATGACTCACTCATACGGGTGACGTAGGGGTTTCGGGGCCCCGGCGCTCGGGAACCTGGACGTGACCCCGGTGGTCTTTAGTCAGGGTAATGAGTTACGCTAACAAGATGCCGGACCTCACCCATGGCGACGACGCTGCCGCCGTGAACTCCCTGCGCTCCGCCGTGATGCGGCTGTCCCGTCGGCTCAAGCACCAGCGGGTCGACGAGTCCCTCAGCCCCACCGAGATGTCGGTGCTCGGCACACTGTCCACCTGCGGCAGTGCCACCCCGGGCGAACTCGCCCGCAAGGAACACGTCCAGCCGCCGTCGATGACCCGCATCGTCGCCCTGCTGGAGGCGAAGGGCCTGGTCCGCCTGGAGCCGCACCCCGAGGACCGCCGCCAGAAGGTCGTCACCCCGACCGAGCAGGCCACGGCGATGCTCGAGGAGAGCCGCCGCAAGCGGAACGCGTTCCTGGCCTCGCTGGTCGAGGGCCTGGACGAGGACGAGTGGGCGAAGATCCGCGCCGCCGCACCCGTGCTGGAGAAGCTCGCACACCTGTAAGCAGCGCCGAAGAGGAGGCGAACCCTGTTGAGTCCGGGACCCGGAGCACACTCCGCACCCGCACCGCACCCCCACGACAAGCAGCCCACCCCCACCCCCGGCGCCGGCCGCGGCAGGACCTCGATGTTCAGCTCGCTGCGGATCAGGAACTACCGCCTGTTCTTCGCCGGCCAGGTCGTCTCCAACACCGGCACCTGGATGCAGCGCATCGCCCAGGACTGGCTGGTGCTCAGCCTCACCGGCTCCTCCACGGCCGTCGGCGTGACCACGGCCCTGCAGTTCCTGCCGATGCTCCTCTTCGGCCTCTACGGCGGCGTCCTCGTCGACCGCCTGCCCAAGCGGCCCGCCCTGCTGGTCACCCAGTCCTCGATGGCCGTCACCGGCCTCGCCCTCGCCTTCCTCACCCTCGGCGGTCACGTCGAGGTGTGGCACGTGTACGTCGCCGCGTTCGCCGTCGGCCTCGCCACCGTCGTCGACAACCCCGCCCGCCAGTCCTTCGTCTCCGAGATGGTCGGCCCCGGCCAGCTGCAGAACGCGGTCAGCCTCAACTCGGCGAACTTCCAGTCCGCCCGCCTAATCGGCCCCGCCGTCGCGGGCGTCATGATCACCGGCGTCGGCACCGGCTGGGCGTTCCTCGCCAACGGCCTGTCCTTCCTCGCGCCCATCGCCGGACTGCTGCTGATGCGCGGCCGCGACCTGCACACCGTGGAACGCGCCCCGCGCGGCAAGGGCCAGCTCCGCGAGGGCCTGCGCTACGTCGCGGGCCGCCCCGACCTGATCTGGCCCATCGTCCTGGTCGGCTTCGTCGGCACGTTCGCCTTCAACTTCCCCGTCTACCTCTCCGCGTTCGCGGACGACGTCTTCGCGGCGGGCGCGGGCTCCTACAGCATGTTCAACACGCTGATGGCGGTCGGCTCGGTGGCGGGCGCGCTGCTCGCCGCGCGGCGCGGCACCGCGCGGCTGAGGGTGCTGACGGCGGCGGCCGCGGTGTTCGGCGCGACCGAGATCGTGGCGTCCGTGACGCCGCAGCTGTGGATGTTCGCGCTGCTGATGATCCCGCTGGGCCTGTTCGGCATGACGGTCAACGTCACCGCCAACACCACCATCCAGATGGCCACCGACCCGGCCATGAGGGGCCGCGTCATGTCGCTGTACATGATGGTGTTCCTCGGCGGCTCCCCGGTCGGCGCCCCGATCGTCGGCTGGATCACCGACACCTACGGCGCCCGGGTCGGCCTCGCGGCCGGCGGCGCGATCGCGGCCACGGCGGCGGCGGTCATCGCCCTGATCCTGGCCAGGGTGGGCGGCCTGCGCCTCTCGGTGGGCTGGCGCCGCGGCCATCCCGAGGTCCGGTTCGTCCCGCGGGAACGGCGGGAGGAAATGGCGCGGGTGGCGTGAGAGGGCGGGGCGGTCAGTCGCGTCCCGCTCAGTCGCGGGGGAACTCGTCGGTCTTGAGGGTGAGGCCGACGACCGTGTCCGTGAGGTCGAGGTCGGTGCCGAACACGACGGTCAGCTCACTGAGGTACTCGCCCTTCTTGGGCTGGGTGTAGACGTGGCAGCGCCCCTGATAGGGGTCGGCGACGAGATAGACGGGGACCTCGGCCTCCGCGTACGCGTCCTTCTTCGGCCCGTAGTCGTTGGCGGCGGTTCCCTGGGAGATGACCTCGGCGACGAACTCGACGTCCTGGTAACGCCAGTGGCCCCGTTCGTCCTTCTCGGCGTTGTCGGAGAGGAGGGTGAGGTCCGCCGAGAAGCCGTTGAGGTGCCCGGGGTAGTCGATGCGCACGTCGGACTTCAGGCGCTTGCGCGCGTACGCCGCCCTCAGTTGGTCGTACACGGCCGCGATGATCTCCCAGTGGGTGTCCCGCTGCGGCGTCATGAAGATGTTCCCCCCGACGATCTCGGTCTTGTAGCCCTCGGGGAAAGGCGACTCCTCCAGCCACCTGAACATCGTGTCGAGCGTCAGCTCGTCACCGCTGTCGGCCATCTCGATCTCGATCCTGTCGTCGAGGACGGTCATCGTGGCGCTCCTCCCCGGCTGCCCCACGGATCAGTGCAGCCGCGCGGTACAACGATACGCACGGTGACCAGGGCACGCCTGGAGTCGGACAGGTCCGCTGGGAGACTGGGCGCATGAGACTCTTCGCCGCCGTGCTGCCGCCCGACGACGTCACGCGGGAGCTCGCCGCCGAGGTGGACGCGCTGCGGGCGCTGCCCGGCGCGGACGGCCTGCGCTGGACCGGCCGCCCCGGCTGGCACCTCACGCTCGCCTTCTACGGCGAGGTCGAGGACGACGTCGTTCCGGACCTGTCGGCCAGGCTGGCGAAGGCGGCCCGGCGCACCGAGCCCTTTCCGCTGGCCCTGCGCGGCGGCGGGCAGTTCGGGCGCGGGCGCGCCCTGTGGGCCGGGGCGCGGGGCGACCTGGACGCCCTCCGCCTGCTGGCCGGCCGGGCCGAGGCGGCCGCGCGCAAGGCGGGGGTGCCGATGGGGGAGCACCGGCGGTACAAGGCCCACCTGACGGTGGCGCGGTCGAGGGCCGCCGTGGACGTCGAGCCGTACCTGGCGGCCCTGGACGGGTTCACGTCCCGGACGTGGACCGTGCGGGACCTCGCCCTGGTCCGCAGCAACTTGCCGAGGTCGGGCGTGCCCGGCGAACAGCCCCGGTACGAGGCGGTCGCCCGCTGGCCACTGGGCGCGGCCGGTTAGGCTCGGTGCCGTGGACCCGAAGACCCGCAACCGGATCATGGCCGGTGTGCTCGTGCTGATGTTCGTGGTGGTGGCCGTGGCGGCGGCGCTGGGACGGTAACCGACGCCACCGCCACGCACCGCGAACGGTCCGGCCGACCCGGCTGGGTCCTCCGGACCCGCCGGACCGTCCGGACTCGCCGGACCGTCGGACCGTCCGGACTCGCCGGACCGTCGGACCGTCCGGACTCGCCGGACCGTCCGGACCCGCCGGGCCGTCCGGACCCGCTGGACTTGCTGGACCGTCGGACCCGCCGGGCCGTCCAGGCCGGCCGGAACGTCTCACCCGGTCGGACCGGCTGGAGCGATTACCAGGCGAACGCCTCCGGGGACGGCCCCGGCCCCGGGAAGATCTCGTCCAGCCCGGCCAGCAGTTCCTCGGACAGTTCCAGGTCCACGGCCCGCAGCGCCGACTCCAGTTGTTCGGCGGTGCGCGGTCCGACGATCGGGCCCGTCACGCCCGGCCGGGTCAGCAGCCACGCCAGCGCGGCCTCGCCCGGTGCCACGCCGTGCTTGTCGAGCAGGTCCTCGTAGGCCTGGATCCGCGCCCGTGCGGCGGGGTCGGCGAGGGTCTCGGCGGCCCGGCCGGAGGCGCGCCGGGCGCCCTGGACCTCCTTCTTGAGCACGCCGCCGAGCAGCCCGCCGTGCAGCGGCGACCACGGGATCACGCCGAGGCCGTAGTCCTGCGCGGCCGGAATGACCTCCATCTCGGCGCGGCGCTCGGCGAGGTTGTAGAGGCACTGCTCGCTGACCAGCCCGATGGTGCCGCCGCGGCGGGCGGCGATCTCGTTGGCCTGGGCGATCTTGTAACCGGGGAAGTTCGACGAGCCGGCGTACAGCACCTTGCCCTGCTGCACCAGCACGTCGATGGCCTGCCAGATCTCCTCGAACGGGGTGTTCCGGTCGATGTGGTGGAACTGGTACAGGTCGATGTGGTCGGTCCCGAGCCGCTTGAGGCTGGCGTCGACGGCCCGCCGGATGTTCACGGCGGACAGCTTGTCGTGGTTGGGCCAGGCGGCGCCGTCGGCGCCCATGTTGCCGTACACCTTGGTGGCCAGGACCACCTTGTCGCGGCGCCCGCCGCCCTTGGCGAACCAGCTGCCGATGATGCTCTCCGTGCGGCCCTTGTTCTCGCCCCAGCCGTACACGTTGGCGGTGTCGAAGAAGTTGATGCCCGCGTCCAGCGCCGCGTCCATGATGGCGTGACTGTCGGCCTCGTCGGTCTGCGGGCCGAAGTTCATCGTGCCGAGGACGAGTCGGCTGACCTTGAGTCCGGTGCGTCCGAGCTGCGTGTACTCCATGGTCCACAAGCCAACGTCTTGGAGTGCGCTCAAGGCAAGGGAGTCGTGGCGTCAGTCGCGGGGGAACCGGCTGGTGTCGAGGGTGAGACCGAGGAGCGTCGGTCTCCACGACGGTCGTCGTGGCGCTCCTCCCCGGCTGCCGACGCATCCGTGCAGCCGCGCGGTACAACGATACGCACGGTGACGAGGATGCGGCCGGATTCCGTCAGGCCCCGGGGTGCTCGTAGGGCTCGCCCAGGTCCCAGCCCTGGTGCATCGCGTCCGCGAAGGCCGCCGCGATGCGGTGTTCGCCCCTCTCGTTGGGGTGCGTGCCGTCGTACGTGTCCGTGTGGATGTCGTACGCGGGGAAGGGGGACGCCAGCAGCAGAGGGGAGCGGGACTCGTCCAGGTCGGCCGCCGTCTTCGCGAGGAGTTCGTTGAAGCGGGCGACCTGCTCGGCGAACGGGGCGTCGTGCTCGGCCCGGATGTTCGGGATCACCGGCAGCAGCACCATCCGCACCCGCGGTTTCGCCGCACGCGCCTCGGCGATGAACCGGCGCGCGTTCTCGGCGGTCTGCTCGGCGTTCGTGTAGAAGCCGAGGTCGATCAGGCCCAGGGAGACCAGCAGGACGTCGGCCCGGCAGGTGCGGACCGCGTCCCCGATCAGCGGGGCCATGTGCAGCCAGCCCTCGCCCCAGCCGGCCAGGTGGGCGCGCGGGAAGTCCGGGTCGGCGTAGGCGTACGACGTCGGGGCGTCGGCGGTCTTGTCGTACAGCGTCTCGCGCGGTCCGACGAGCGTGAACGGGCCGCCGTACGTCGCGCACAGGTGCTGCCACAGCCGGTGGCGCCACGTGTGTTCGCCCGCGCTGCCGATCGTCATCGAGTCACCGACGGGCATGAACCTGAGCATCCGCTCATCATGGACGATGCCCGCGCCCCCGGTCGTCCGACGGGGGTGTGAGTCCGGCCACCCCGCGTGAACAGGCCCCGGGGATGGCAGTCTTGGGGCATGCGCCGACCGCTCGCCCTGCTCGCCGGGGCCCTCCTCGTGGGTGCCCTGGCCGTGCCCGCGTCGCCCGCCTCCGCCGCCGACGGCGACGACGGGTTCACCATCAAGGACCCGCGCATCACCGAGTCCAGCGGGCTCGCCGCCTCCCGGCAGCACCCCGGCGTCTTCTGGACGCACAACGACCAGGACGAGGGCGCCCACCTCTACGCCGTCGACGGCGCCACCGGCGAGACCGTCGCGACGATCACCCTGGCCGGGGTGGGCACGCCGCGCGACGTGGAGGCGATCGCCGTCGGACCGGACAACGAGCTGTGGGTCGGGGACGTCGGCGACAACGACGGCGTCGTCTGGCCGTACGTGTGGGTGTACCGGCTGCCCGAGCCGAAGACGCTGAAGGACCGGACCGTGCGGGCGACGCAGTACGTCGTGAAGTACGCCGACGGGCCCCGCGACGCCGAGTCGCTCGTCGTCCACCCGAAGACCGGCCGCGTCTACATCATCGACAAGCAGGAGGACGGCGGGCACCTGTACGCGGGCCCGGCCGAGCTCTCCGCCTCCGGCGACAACGTCTTCCGGCCCGTCGCCCCCGTCGACCTGTGGGCCACCGACGCCGCCCTCTCGCCCGACGGCCGGCACCTCGCCGTACGCGGCTACTTCGGCGGCATCTGGTACGACTGGAACGGCGGCGGGATCAAGCGGCGCGGGCGCCTGAGCGTGCCCCTCCAGGGGCAGGGCGAGTCCGTCACGTACACGGCCGACGGCACGAAGCTCCTGTTCGGCAGCGAGGGCGTCGAGAGCCCCGTGCAGTCCGAGGACGCGCCCGGCGGTGACGCCGGGTCACCGTCCGGCGAAGGCGGCTCCGGCGGCGGCGCGGACGCCGACGGTGACGGCATCGGTCTCGGCACCGGCGCCCTCGCCGCAGCCGCCGCCTGCGCCGCGATCTTCGTCCTGCGCCGCCTGTTCCGCCGGGGCTGAGCCCTCGCCTCCGGGGCGACCCCCGCCTCGGGGGCGACCCCCGCCTCGGAGGTGCCCCCCCGTCACGTCTCCCCGCGCTGCCGCTCGCTCACCAGGACCTCGAGGCCGTCCAGGATGCGGCGCAGGCCGAAGCCGAAGTGGTCGAAGGCGGGGCTGAAGGTGTCCTCCGAGAGGGAGGCCAGCACCGGGTAGCGGCCGGAGGCCATGACCTGCTCCAGCACCGGATGCTGCGCCTCCCAGAACTGCGCGTCCGTCAGCCCCGACCGGCGCTCCGCCTCCTCCTGGTGCACCTGCGTGCGCGCGGCCCCGACGACGTACCCGTCGATCATGATGATCACCGACAGCAGCTCCGGGTCGGACAGCCCCATCGGCTTGATGCGGGCGAGGACGCTCTCCATGCCGTCCAGCGCGCCCGGGCCGAGGACCGGACGGCACTGGTTGACGTGCAGCAGCCAGGGGTGCCGCCGGTAGAGCGCGAGCGTGGCGTGGGCCAGCGCCTCCAGGGCCGCGCGCCAGCCGCCGTCGCCGAGGGCGTCCGGCTCCTGGCTCGGGCGCTGGACCCGGTCGAGCATCAGGTCGAGCAGCTCGGCCTTGCCGGGGACGTAGCGGTACAGCGACATGGTGCCGGTGCCGAGTTCGGTCGCGACCCGCCGCATCGACACCGCGTCCAGCCCTTCCGCATCCGCGATCCGGACGGCCGCTTCCACGATCCGGTCGAGGGTGAGGGTCGGCCGGGGGCCGCGACTGGGGCGGCGGCCGGTGTCCCAGAGCAGTTCGAGGGTGCGCGCGATGTCCCCGCTGCCGCTGGTCCCGGTGCTGCCCGCGCCCTTGTTGCCGGTGCCGCCGGTTCCGCTCGTACCGCTCGTCATGGGGTTCAGCTTATGTCCACGCGACAAAACTGAGTACGGCGTACGCGCAATCGGGTACGGTGTACCCAGTTGGTGAGCGGCGGCAGCCGGAGCAGTGGGAGGGGCACATGATCGGACACGACGGAGTCGACGCCTACGCGGTGCGGGCCGAGGCGCTGGAGAAGCGCTACGGCGAGAAACGCGCCCTGGACGGCTTCGACCTGGCCGTCCGCAAGGGCACCGTGCACGGCCTGCTCGGGCCGAACGGCGCCGGCAAGACCACCGCCGTGCGCATCCTGTCCACGCTCGTCCGGCTGGACGGCGGGCGGGCGGAGGTCGCCGGGCTCGACGTGGCCCGGCAGCCGCGCGAGGTGCGGGCCCGCATCGGGCTCACCGGCCAGTACGCGGCCGTGGACGAGGTGCTGACCGGCCGGCAGAACCTGGAGATGTTCGGCAGGCTGTTCCACCTCGGCGGCCGGCGCGCCGCGCTGCGGGCCGTCGAACTGCTGGAGCAGTTCGACCTGACCGACGCCGCCGACAAGGGCGTCGGCGAGTACAGCGGCGGCATGCGGCGCCGGCTGGACCTCGCCGCGTCCATGATCCTCGCCCCGGCCGTCCTCTTCCTCGACGAGCCGACGACCGGCCTCGACCCGCGCAGCCGGGGCGAAGTATGGGAATCGGTCCGGGAGTTGGTGGCGGGCGGCACAACCGTCCTGCTCACGACGCAGTACCTGGAGGAGGCCGACCGGCTGGCCTCGCGCATCACCGTCATCGACCGCGGCCGGGCCATCGCCGACGACACCCCGGACGGGCTGAAGAACCTGGTCGGCGGCGACCGCATCGAGGTCGTCGTCGCCGAACGCTCCGAGATACCGCGCGTGGTGAAGGCCGTCGCCCGCGTCGCCGACGGCGAACCCGAGGCGGACGAGGGCGAGTTGAGGGTGCACGCCCCGGTGACCGACCGGGTGGCGGCCCTGACGGACGTGGCGCGCACCCTTCAGGACGAGGGTGTGCGCGTGGAGGACATCGGGCTGCGCAGGCCCAGCCTCGACGACGTGTTCCTGCGCCTGACCGGACACCGCACGGAGAAGGAGGCCACCGCGTGAGCGCCGTCGACCTGACCACCCCGGCCGGCCGCGGCCGTACGTACTGGCTGCTCGCCGACTGCTGGAACATCGTGCGCCGCGGCCTGACCCACTACCGGCGCCAGCCCGTCAACATCGCCTGGCAGCTCGGCTTCCCGATCCTGTCGGTCCTGCTGTACGGGTATGTCTTCGGCAGCGCCATGAAGGTGCCCGGCGGCGGGGACTACAAGGACTTCCTGATGCCGGGGATGTTCGTGATGACGATGGCGTTCGGCTTCATCAACACGGCGACGGTCGTCGTGTACGACTCGACCAAGGGCGTCATCGACCGGTTCCGCTCCATGCCGATGGCCTCGTCCGCGGTCGTCGCCGGGCGCGGGGTCACCGATCTCGTCGTCGCCTGCGCCGAGTTGGCCATCATGATGCTGACGGCGCTGGCGATGGGCTGGCGCCCGGACGGCGGCTGGGGCTTCCTCGCGGCCTTCGGGCTCCTGCTGTGGCTGCGGTTCGCGCTGATCTGGATCGGCGTGTGGCTGGGCCTCCTGGTCCCCAACCCGGAGGCGGCGGGCGGCCTGTTCGCGGTCGCCTTCCCGCTGACGATGATCTCCAGCATCTTCGTCGCGCCGCAGCTCATGCCCGACTGGCTGGGCAGCCTCGCCGCCTGGAACCCCATCTCCTCCACGGCAGCCGCGACCCGCGACCTCTTCGGCACGCCGGCGGCCGGCGGCGACACCTGGGTGGAACAGCACGCGCTGCTGATGGCGACGGTGTGGCCGGTGATCCTGACGGCGATCTTCCTCCCGCTGGCGGTCCGCCGCTTCCAGGGGCTGAGCCGCTGAGCCCTGCCTCGGAGAGGGGCCGGTCGGCCTGCCGTGCCCCTCTCGGTCTCTCCCGTCCCTCTTGTGGGTGATGGCGTCCCGGAGGATTTCGAAGTAGTTTCAAAGTCATGCCGAAGGACAGCGCCGCAGTGAACTTCTCCGAGCTGGTGAACAAGAACAGGCAGACGCTTGCCCGGCTCAAGGAATCGTCCCGGCTGCTGTTGCACCGCCGGGACGGAGAGGATCTGGTGCTCACCACGGCGGCACGGGCCGAGCAGGACCAGACAGTGGTGTCCGCGGCCAGCCGGATACTGGCGGCGATGGCCCGCCGTGAGCCAGGCAGCATGGAACTGCTCCTGGACATACTTCCGGACGCCTTTCCCTGGGTCCGCTTCCTGCCCGAGGCCGACGTCCACGCGTTCGCCGTCGAACTGGTCGACACCATGCGCGCCGCCGACTCCGTAGGCAACAACGCGTCCGTCGCCCAGATGCTCATCGCCTGGCAGCACACGGCAGAGGTCCACTCGGATCCCGAACTCCTGGCCGCGCTGACCCGGGACCACTCCGAGGACTACGGTCCGGTGCGGGATCCGCGGGACGCCGTATGAGTGCACGTCGCGGCGAACGCGTGGCGCCTCCGGCTCCGGAGGGACAATGGGAGGTCCGTTTCGCGGACGCGGCCTCCGCCAAGGGGTGGGACTGCCTCGCCCAGCAGGCACGTGAGAACACGTACCGCGCCTGGGTGACCATGCGCACGAACCCCCGACCCGCCGTGGAGACGCCTCGCCATCATCGGCTGAAGGGCAGCCTGGCGCATGGAGCCCACCGGGGACGGACGTGCGAGCAGTGGCAGATCGAAGTGACGGCCGGGGGGCGGGTCTGGTACCTCCTGGACACTGCCCGCAGCACCTGCTGGATCACGTTCGCGGGTACGGGGCATCCGCGCGCCACGGACCGGGGGTGACATTCACTCAGCAGCACCGACATGCTGGGGGCTCAACGTCGTCGACACTCACGGGGGTTTGTCGTCCATGGCGCCCAGGCCGGGCATCCGTACTGCAGAGCTGACGGAAGCCCGTATCGAGGATGCGGGCAACGTACTGGTCGCGCCTTCGGCGTTGTGGGGTGATGACCTGGTCAGGGACTTCTTCGGGGCTGTGATCACGCCGGAGGACCTGGCGTCCGGGTCGGTCGGCCTCGCGGAGAAGACCGTCTACCTGTGCGGCGACATGTCCGGGATCAGCGGCGGCCGACTGCGCGCCGCTGACCGGGTGTTCGTCGTCCGGGAGCCGGCGCACGGTTACCGCGGGGCCGCCGACGGGCCCTGGACCCTCGTCGACCGCGGCCGGGTCCCCGTCCGTGTCCACGGCCTCGGCGTGTACTACCGACGCTTCTTCGGCCCCGGCACCGACTACTTCGAACAGATCGGCACGGAGCACGAGTTCCAGTCCCTGACGGAGTCCACCAAGCCCGGAACGGCCCACCGCAGCGGCATCTATCTCACGCCCGTCACACGGGACGGCGACGACCTGCACTTCCGCCTGCTCCGCTGCTCCACGAACCTCTCGGGCCCGACCGAGAACTTCCGCCCGACCGACACGCGCATCGTTCAGGAGCTGAACCGCGAGGCCGACACCGTCTTCCGGGACCACGCCCCGCTCAATCACGTCCTCGCGCAGATCTACCACAACACCCGTGCCACGCCCGGGCGCAAGCAGTCCAAGGCCCGGATCTCGTCCCACGCCGACAAGACCAAGGACATGCCCGCCAACGGCATCATGGCCTTCTGCACCTTCTACGACGGGCTCGACAAACTGGAGCCCCTGGCCGGGGACGCCTTCGGCCACGGCAGGAAGGGCGTCAGCGGACTGACCAGGCTCCACTTCCGCCTCAAGGAACCGACGGCGCGACGGGAGGACGGGGCCGCGCTCCCGGCGCAATTCTCCCTGACGCTCTGTCCGGGCTCGGTCTTCTTCATGCCGCTGTCCACCAACCGCCTGTACACGCACGAAATCCGGCCCTCCATGCTGGACGCCGAGTTGCTCCCGACCCGCCTGGGATACGTGGTCCGCTGTTCGGGCACCGAAGCCGTCCACAGGAACGGCCATACGTTCCTCAAAACGGCACGAGGCCCGGTGAAGCTGGAGCCGCCGACCCCGGCCGGCATGGCCGAATTGCGCAGGCTGTACGCCGAGGAGAACAGAACGTCGTCCTTCATCGACTACGGCGACGCATTCCCCTTCAGCATGAACTCGGGAGATTACCTTGCCCCCCGCGCCTAGGATCCCGGACGAGGTCCTCTCGTACGTCTTGCCGGCCGAGGCCGAATCCGGGGTCGAGGAGAACCCCTTCGCGGAGCCGTCCGCGTCGACTGCCTGGGAAGACGTGGGGAAAGGCCGCCGAGGCGCCGTGCTGACCAAGGTCGACGCGGCGGGCGACGTGCCTCTCGTGCGTACCACCACGCGCTACGGCAGCCCGGCGCAGCGTTTCCGCCCGGTGCACGAACGGCTGGCGCGACGAGTCCAGGAGGCTGCGGGACTTCCGGTCGGCTTCAACAACGCCCTCATCGAGACCTACACGAACGCCTGCACCACCATGGGCAGCCACTCGGACCAGGCTCTTGACCTGGCCGACGGTTCGTTCGTCGCGGTCTTCTCCTGTTACCGGAACCCTGAAGCGGGCGGGGTACGGAAGCTGATATTCGAATCAAAGGAGCGTGGCGGCGAGGAATTCGAGATCCCCCTTACCCACAACAGTGTCGTCGCGTTCTCCGTCGACACGAATCGGCGCCTGCGACACAAGATCGTACTGCCGCCGTCCGAGCGGGCGGCGGACAACCCATGGCTGGGCGTGACCTTCCGGACCTCGAAGACCTTCGTCCGCTTCCGCGACGGACACGCATATCTCCCCCAGGGCGAGCGCCTCACGCCGGCCGACGACGAGCAGAGGCGCGAGTTCTACGGAATGCGGCGCCGCGAGAACAACGAAACGGACTTCGCCTATCCGCCGCTGACGTACACGATCAGCGAGAGCGATGCGCTGCCGCCGGTCTGACTTCTTGGCCGGGCGGCAGGGGGCAGGGGAGCGCTGGGCGTTCGCGGTTCGGGGAGCAGGTCACGAGGGCGAGGGAGAGGTAGGAGTTCAACCGCGGTGCGGCGCAGGCCGGTACACGAGTTCCTGAATGCGGCCGTCGAACAGGCGGTGCTCGATCAGCTCCATATCGAAGTCGTCCGCGCCCTCGAAGACCCGGTAGGTCCCCGTCCGGCCGCTGATCACCGGGAAGATCGACAGCTGGACCCGGTCGACCAGGCCGGCGGCCATCAGCGCCCGGTTCATCGACAGGCTGCCGTGCGAGCGCAGCGGCACGGGGGAGGTCTCCTTGAGCCGGGCGACGACGTCGACGGCGTCCCCGCTCTCGATCGTCGCGTCCGGCCAGTCGAGGGGGCCCGTGAGCGTGCTCGACACCACCGTGGTCGGCATGCCGCGCATCCGGGAGTTCACCGGGTCGATGTCGGCCTCCGGGATGGGACCCAGCAACTGCATGAACTGCCGGATGGTGTTGGCCCCCAGCACCATCCGCTGATCCTCGCCCAGCACGGCACGGCGGTTCTCCAGGAACTCCGGGCCCTGCTTCCCCCAGTAGCCGCCCCAGTCCCCGCCGGGCCCGTAGGAGCCGAAGCCGTCGACGGTGGCGAAGACGTCCCAGGTGTATGTCGCGGTCATGATGCGTTCCTCGCGTCCGATTGATTGGGCCTCGTCCATACGGACCGGACACCCGGGTAAAACTCATCGCGCTCCCGGGCATCATCCGGGTTCGAGAGGCGCCAGACGAAGGGGCCCGGCACCCGCACCGGTCACCGCGGACCTACTACGATCGTCCGCGTTGACGCCGGACGCGAGCGCGAAACTCATCCGGGGCATACTGCGGCGCTTGAAGGAAGACTCATCGTGACTGAGGTTGTCAGCCCCTTCTGGAAGTCCTCGTACTCCGGGGCGGAGAACGCCTGCGTCGAAGTCGCCGACACGGCCCCCGGCGGCCGAGCCGTTCGTGACAGCAAGCAGCAGGACGGCCCCCTCCTCACCGTCTCCGGCGACAGCTGGCAGGCCTTCCTCCAGCAGTTCGTCACGCGTTAGCGAGGCCGGGGCCGGCCCACTGTCGGACCTTACGACCGTGCGGGCCAGACCAGCGCCTGGGCGAGGATCACCCGCTCCCCGTTGAAGGTCGCGGCGGGGCCCCCGTGCAGTTCGTAGCCGAGGGCCAGCGCCTCGCTCACGCGGCGGCAGAACGTCACGTCGTCCGGGCCGGTCAGGACGCGGTAGACGGGCAACTCGTCGGGCGGTGTGCTCATGAGGAGAAGGGTCTCAGGCCCGGCGCCCCGCCTCGCATCGGCCCGCCGCCCTCCACCTCAGCCCGCGGCGGCCTCCGCGTTCGCCTCCGCCTCCGCCATCCACGCGTTCAGCTGCTCCACGGTGGCGTCGGGGTCGGCGACCAGCGCGCCGAGGTCGTCGCCCTCGACGACCGTGGTCGCCAGGGCGGGGCAGCGGCGGCAGCCGTCCACGCCGACCTGCGCCCACCACTTGCAGTGAGCGCGCAGATGGCACCGCGGCACGTTCCGGCTCTCGTCCGCCGGCGTCGCCGTCACCCGCTCCACCAGGGTGCAGTCGTTGCCCCTGCGGTGCAGGCAGTTGCTGACGCAGTGCGACGCGAAGCGCAGCACTCGGGTCGGCCGGACGTCCGCCGGGATCACCGGGAGGACGTCCCCGGCCGGCACGGGGTCGGCCAGGTACACCAGCTCCCCGCCCTGCCCGGAGCGCACGCCCAGGACCACCGACTCCGGTGCGTCGGCCCTGCCACTCGGACACCAAGTCGTGCTCGTCGTCCCGGAACGGTCCGCGGTGCTCATCTCTGCCTCCTCCTCGGCCCGTTGGACCGCTACTCGATCCGGCCGGCGCAGCTCGGCGTGCAGTCGGCGGCCAGGCGCTCCTGCTCGACGGCCGCGTCGAGGTGCGTCTGCAACTGCGCGGACGTGATCTGGAGGGGCTGGGACGACGACTGCGCGGACGCGGCGGCAGCTCCGCCGAGTACGAGCGCGGCGGCCGCGGCGGTGGCCGCGGCGGCCTTGGCGGCGGGGCGACCCGATTGCTTCATCATGAACCTCCTGGATGTGCCTGCGATATCAGGGCGTACAGGCACGCTAGGAGGCGCCGAAGGCCGTCATCGGCAGTTGGTGCGGCTGTTCGGGGGCAGTTCCGGCCGCCGTGGGCGTCCCGGAAGAGGGGGCGGCGAGATGACGAAGGGCCCCGCGGACGTGACTCCGCGGGGCCCTTCCTGCCGTACCGCTACGGCGGTTACAGCTTCTCGATCACATAGTCGACGCACTTCGTCAGCGCCTCGACGTCCGCCGGGTCGATCGCCGGGAACATCGCCACGCGCAGCTGGTTGCGGCCCAGCTTGCGGTAGGGCTCGGTGTCCACGATGCCGTTGGCCCGCAGGACCTTCGCGACCGCAGCCGCGTCGACCTCGTCCGTGAAGTCGATCGTGCCGATCACGGCGGAGCGCTTGGCCGGGTCCGTGACGAACGGGTTGGCGAACTTCACGTCCTCCGCCCAGCCGTACAGCGTCCGCGCCGACGTCGCCGTGCGGCGCACCGCCCAGTCCAGGCCGCCCTGGCCGTTGAGCCACTCCAGCTGCTGGTTCAGCAGGAAGAGGGTGGACAGGGCCGGGGTGTTGTACGTCTGGTTCTTGCGGGAGTTGTCGATCGCCGTGGGCAGCGAGAAGAACTCCGGGACGTGGCGGCCGGACGCGTGGATCCGCTCGGCGCGCTCGATCGCGGCCGGCGAGAACACGCCGATCCACAGGCCGCCGTCGGAGGCGAAGGACTTCTGCGGGGCGAAGTAGTAGACGTCCGTCTCCGCGATGTCCACCGGCAGGCCGCCCGCGCCCGACGTGGCGTCGACCAGCACGAGCGCGCCCTCGTCGGCGCCCGTCACGCGCTTGATCGGCATGGCGACACCGGTCGAGGTCTCGTTGTGGGTGAACGCGTACACGTCCACGCCCGCCTCGGCGACCGGCTCCGGGTGCGTGCCCGGGTCGGCGGAGATGACGTCCGGATCGGCCAGCCAGGGGGCCAGCTTGGCCGCCTTGGCGAACTTGGAGGAGAACTCGCCGAAGCTGAGGTGCTGCGACTTGTTCTCGATCAGGCCGTGCGTCGCGATGTCCCAGAACGCGGTGGACCCGCCGTTGCCGAGGATCACCTCGTAGCCGTCGGGGAGCTGGAACAGCTCGCGGATGCCCTCGCGGACCTGGCCGACCAGGTTTTTCACGGGCGCCTGGCGGTGAGAGGTGCCGAGGAGGGACGTACCGGTCGCGGCCAGGGCGTCCAGCGCCTCCGTCCGCACCTTGGAGGGACCCGCGCCGAAACGACCGTCCGCGGGCTTGATGTCAGAGGGAATCCGGATCTCAGCCACGCAGGCGAGCGTAGCCGTTTCGGGAAACCTGGGCGAAACCTCGTCCGTCGGGTGAGACGACAACCGGCCCGATGCCGCCCCGCCCGCTCGTCCGTGTCGCCCCGCCCGCGCGGCCATGTCGCACCCGCCCGCTCTCGCCTCACCCCCGTACGGGCTGTTTCCTGGACGCATGACGGAATTCGAGAGCGAGCTGCGCGGGGCCGTCCGGGGCGAGGTGGGGTTCGGGGTCACGGACCGGGCGCTGGTCACCATGGACGCGTCCAACTACCGGCGGGTCCCGCTGGGCGTCGTGGCGCCGCGCGACGCCGACGACGTGGCCGCCGTACTGGAGATCTGCCGCACGCGCGGCGTGCCGGTCGTCGCGCGCGGCGGCGGGACGTCCATCGCCGGGCAGGCCACCGGCACCGGCGTCGTCCTCGACTTCACCCGGCACATGAACCGGCTGCTGTCGCTGGACCCCGCCGCCCGCACGGCCGTCGTCCAGCCCGGACTCGTCCTCGACCGCCTCCAGGACGCCGCCGCCCCGCACGGCCTGCGCTTCGGACCCGACCCGTCCACCCACAGCCGCTGCACCCTCGGCGGCATGATCGGCAACAACTCGTGCGGCTCCCATTCCGTCGCCTGGGGGACCACGGCGGACAGCGTGCGCGAACTGTCGGTGCTCACCGCGCGCGGCGAGCGGCTGCGGCTCGGGCAGGACTGGGCCGGCGCGCCGGACGGGCTGCGGTCCCTGGTCGACGGCGAACTGGCCCGGCTGCGCACCGGCTTCCCGGACCTGCCGCGCCGCATCTCCGGCTACGCGCTCGACGCCCTGCTCCCCGAGAACGGCGCCGACGTCGCCCGCGCGTTCTGCGGCTCCGAGGGCACCCTCGGCATCCTGACGGAGGCGGTCGTACGGCTCGTCGAGGCGCCACGCGCGCGTGCGCTCGCCGTCCTCGGCTACGCCGACGAGAGCGCGGCGGCCGAGGCAGCCGCCGGGCTGCTGCCGTACGGGCCGCTCACCGTGGAGGGCATGGCCGCCGACCTCGTGCCGGAGCCGGCCGCGCTGCCCAGGGGCGGCGCCTGGCTGTTCGTCGAGACCGGCGGGGACACGGCCGACGAGGCACGCGCGCGTGCGGAGAGCGTCGTGCGGGCCGCCGACGTCCTGGACTCCCTGGTGGTGACCGACCCCGCCGGGCAGCGCGCCCTGTGGCGCGTCCGCGAGGACGCGTCCGGCACGGCGACCCGCATGCCGGACGGCACCGAGGCCTGGCCCGGCTGGGAGGACTGCGCGGTGCCGCCCGCCCGGCTCGGCGCCTACCTGCGGGAGTTCCGGGGCCTGCTGTCGGACCACGGCCTGCGCGGCACGCCGTACGGGCACTTCGGCGACGGCTGCATCCACGTCCGCATCGACTTCGACCTGCTGACCGCCCCGGGCGTCGCCCGCTTCCGGCGCTTCTCCGAGGAACTCGCCGACCTCGTCGTGGCCCACGGCGGCTCCCTGTCCGGCGAGCACGGCGACGGACAGGCCCGCGCCGAACTGCTGCCGCGGATGTACGGCGCCGACATGGTGACGCTGTTCGAGCGGGCCAAGGGCGTCTGGGACCCCGACGACCTGCTCAACCCCGGCGTGCTCGTCCGCCCCGCGCCGCTGGACGCCGGTCTGCGCTTCGCGGTCCTGCCCCGCGAGCCCGTCGACGTGACGTTCGGCTACCCCGCCGACGGCGGCGACTTCTCCGCGGCCGTACGCCGCTGCGTCGGCGTCGCCAAATGCCGTACGACGTCGGTGACCGGCGCCGCCGTCATGTGCCCGTCGTTCCGCGCGACCGGCGAGGAGGAGCACTCCACGCGCGGGCGTGCCCGGCTGCTGCACGAGATGCTCGCCGGCGACGTCGTCACCGACGGCTGGCGGTCGACGGAGGTGCGGGACGCGCTCGACCTGTGCCTGTCCTGCAAGGGCTGCCGCTCCGACTGCCCGGTCGGCGTCGACATGGCCACGTACAAGGCCGAGTTCCTGCACCACCACTACGCGGGCCGCCGTCGCTCCGCCGCCCACGTCACGATGGGCCGGCTGCCGCAGTGGCTGGGCCGGGTGTCCCGGCTGCGGGCGGCGGCGCTGCTGAACGCGCTCGCGTCCGTGCGCCCCCTCGCGGCCCTCGCGAAGCGGATCGGCGGGATCGACGGGAAGCGGGAGATCCCGCGGCTGGCCCGGCGGACGTTCCGGGCGTGGTGGCGCACCCGGCGGACCCCTGCCGACGGCACAGGACCGCTCGTCGTGCTGTGGCCGGACACCTTCACCGAGCACCTGTCGCCGTCCGTCGGCCGGGCGGCCGTACGGGTCCTGGAGGCGGCGGGGCTGCGCGTGGCGCTGCCGCCGACGTTGCGGCTGCCGAACGCGCCGGTGGGCGACGGCCGGACGAGGTTCCTCGACCCCTTGGCCGTGCTGCGCGGCCGGTCCCGGGTCTGCTGCGGACTGACGTACGTCTCCACGGGGCAGCTCGACCGGGCCCGCGAGGTGATGCGCCGGACGCTCGACCTGATGACGCCGGTGCTGGAGGCCGGCGTCCCCGTGGTCGTCCTCGAACCGAGCTGCGCGGCGACCCTGCGCACGGACCTGCCGGAGCTGCTCCACGACGACCCGCGCGCGGCACGCCTCGCCGCCGTCGTGGTCACCTTCGCCGAGGCGCTGGAGCGGCTGGCCCTCGAGTGGACCCCGCCGCGCGTCGACCGCCCGGTGGCCGGTCAGACCCACTGCCACCAGCACGCCGTACTGGGCGACGCCGCCGACCGCGGGCTGCGCGCCGCCGCGGGCCTCACCGGCGAGCTGTCGGGCGGCTGCTGCGGACTCGCCGGCAACTTCGGCTTCGAGAAGGGCCACTACGAGGTCTCGGTGGCCTGCGCGGAGGACCAGCTGCTCCCGGCGGTACGGGCGGCCCCGGCCGGGGCGGAGATCCTGGCCGACGGCTACTCGTGCCGCACGCAGCTGGAGCAGCTCGCCGGGGTGCGGGCGCGCCACCTGGCTGAGGTGCTGGCGGAGGCGCTGGACCGGGGGTCGGCGGATCAGCGATCGGCCACCACCGACTGAGTACAGGCACAAACTCCCTTCACGCACCTGACGCGGTTCATTACCCTGGCTGGAGTCGTACAGCCCGGCGCGCGGACCCCCGAGGCCGGTCCCCGCTCCCCGCACCACGTCCCTGGAGGACCCCCGTGACCACGCCCAGCGCAGCCACCCCCGCGACGGGCCAGGGGCAGGGGGACGCGCCGGGCGGCGGCCCGCTCGGGCGGGGCGCCCTCGGACCGGTCGGCCTGGTCCTCGGCGGGGTGATATCCGTGCAGTTCGGCGGCGCCCTCGCGGTGACCCTGATGCCGCGGGCCGGTGCCCTCGGCATCGTGACGGTGCGGCTCGTGGTGGCGGCGCTCGTGCTGCTGGTCGTCTGCCGGCCCCGGCTGCGGGGCCACTCCCGCGCCGACTGGGGCACGGTGGCCGTCTTCGGTCTGACCATGGGCGCGATGAACGCCCTCTTCTACCAGGCCCTCGACCGCATCCCGCTCGGCCCGGCGGTCACCCTGGAGGTCCTCGGCCCGCTCGCGCTCTCCGTGCTGGCCTCGCGCCGCGCGATCAACCTCGTGTGGGCCGGTCTCGCGCTGGCGGGCGTGTTCCTGCTCGGCGGCGGGGGATTCGACAGCCTCGATCCGGTCGGCGCCGCGTTCGCGCTGGGAGCCGGCGTGATGTGGGCGGCGTACATCGTCTTCAGCGCCCGTACCGGCCGCCGCTTCCCGCAGGCCGACGGGCTGGCGCTGGCCATGGCGGTCGCGGCGGTCATGGCCCTGCCGCTGGGCTTCGCCGAGTCCGGCACCAAGCTGCTGAACCCGACGACGCTGGCCCTCGGCGGCGCGGTCGCCCTGCTCTCCTCGGTCCTGCCCTACACCCTCGAACTGCTCGCCCTGCGCCGCCTGCCCGCCTCCGCGTTCGCCGTCCTGATGAGCCTGGAGCCGGCCGTCGCCGCGACGGCGGGCTTCCTGGTCCTCGGCCAGGTCCTCACGGCGACGGAGGCGGCGGCCATCGCCCTGGTCGTCGTGGCGAGCATGGGTGCGGTGCGCACGCAGGTGGGCGGCAGGAAGAAGATCGAGCAGCCGGTGTAGCCCCGGTCTCTTCGGTGGGCACCTCCCAGAAGTACGTACGAAAATCATGCAAGCATGCTTGATTGTTTACGGTGCCGGTGCCATGCTCCTCAGCGCACCGCCCCGCACAACGCACCGCACCGCCCCGCACACCGCCGTGCCCGAGGGAGCGCCGCCGTGGCTGATCCGACGCCCGTGATCGACGACCTGCGCGAGGAGACCGAGGAGCTGGACCGGCTCGTGGCCGGTCTGACGCCCGAGCAGTGGGCCCTCGCCACCCCCGCACCGCGCTGGAGCATCGCGCACCAGATCGCCCACCTCGCGTGGACCGACCGTTCGGCGCTGGCCGCCGCCACCGACGAGGAACGCTTCCGCGCGCTGGTCGAGGAGGCCCTCGCCGCACCGGACCGCTACGTCGACGACGGCGCCGAGGAAGGCGCCCGGCTGCCGCCCCCGCAACTGCTCCAGGCCTGGCGGGACGGGCGCGCCGCCCTGGAGAAGGCGCTGCGCGCCGCCCCGCCCGGCGCCCGCTTCCCCTGGTACGGCCCGCCCATGTCGGCCGCCTCGATGGCCACCGCCCGCCTCATGGAGACCTGGGCCCACGGCTTGGACGTGGCCGACGCGCTCGGCGTCGTCCGCGCCCCCACCGCCCGGCTGCGGCACATCGCGCGGATCGGCGTACGGGCGCGGGACTACGCCTTCCACGTGCACGGCCTCACCCCGCCCGCCGGCGAGTTCCGCGTCGAACTGACCGGACCGGCGGGCGAGCTGTGGGCGTACGGCCCGGACGACGCGCCGCAACGCGTCACCGGCCCCGCCCTCGACTTCTGCCTCCTCGTCACCCAGCGCGCGCACCGCGCCGACCTCGCCGTACGGGCCGAGGGCGCCGACGCCGACCGGTGGCTCGGCATCGCGCAGGCCTTCGCCGGCCCGGCCGGCGCCGGGCGCCCGGCGAAGGGAGGCGCCCGGTGACCGCCGCCCCGCCGCCCCTGCGCATCGGCAACGCCTCCGGCTTCTACGGCGACCGCTTCGACGCCGTGCGCGAGATGCTCACCGGCGGCGAACTGGACGTCCTGACCGGCGACTACCTGGCCGAACTGACCATGCTCATCCTGGCCCGGGACCGCCTCAAGGACCCGTCGGCCGGATACGCCTGCACCTTCCTGCGGCAGATGGAGGAGTGCCTCGGCCTCGCCCACGAGCGGGGCGTCCGCCTCGTCACCAACGCCGGCGGACTGAACCCCGCCGGACTCGCCGACGAACTGCGCACGCTGGCCGAGCGGACCGGCGTCCCCGTCCGCGTCGCGCACGTCGAGGGCGACGACCTCACCGCCGCCCACCCCGGCACCCTCGCCGCCCACGCCTACCTCGGCGGCTTCGGGATCGCCGCGTGCCTGGAGGCCGGCGCGGACGTCGTCGTCACCGGGCGGGTGACCGACGCGGCCCTCGTCAGCGGGCCGGCCGCCGCCCACTTCGGCTGGGCGCCGGACGACCACGACCGGCTCGCGGGCGCGGTCGTCGCCGGGCACGTCCTGGAGTGCGGGACGCAGGCCACCGGCGGCAACTACGCCTTCTTCACCGAGACCGACCGCGACCTGCGGCGGCCCGGATTCCCCCTCGCCGAGATCCACGACGACGGCAGCTGCGTCATCACCAAGCACCCCGGCACCGGCGGCCTCGTCGACGTCGGCACCGTCACCGCCCAACTGCTGTACGAGACGGGCGGCGCCCGGTACGCCGGACCCGACGTCACCGCCCGTCTCGACAGCGTCCGGCTCAGCCGGGAAGGGCCCGACCGGGTGCGCGTCGAGGGCGTGCGCGGCGAGGCACCGCCCCCGGCCCTCAAGGTCGGCCTCAACCGGCTCGGCGGCTTCCGCAACGAGGTCACCTTCGTCCTCACCGGTCTCGACATCGAGGCCAAGGCCGCGCTGGTGCGCGAGCAGGTGACCGACGCGCTCGCCAAGTCCCCGCCGCGCGAGGTGCGCTGGGACCTCGTGCGCACCGACCGGCCCGACGCGCCCACCGAGGAGACCGCGAGCGCGCTGCTGCGGCTCGTCGTCCGCGACCCCGACCAGGCCGTCGTGGGGCGGGCGTTGAGCGGCGCCGCCGTCGAACTCGCGCTGGCCAGTTACCCCGGCTTCCACGTGACCGCCCCGCCCGGGAAAGCGAGCCCGTACGGCGTCTTCGAGGCGGCCCACGTCGAGCACGGCGCCGTGCGGCACAGCGCCGTCCTGCCCGACGGCAGCCGGGCCGAGGTGCCGCCGCCTCCCGGCTTCCGTCCCCTTCAGGACGTGCCCGAGCCCGAGCCGCCCGCGCCGCTTCCCCCCGGACCCACCCGGCGGGCCCCGCTCGGGCTCGTCGCCGGGGCCCGCAGCGGCGACAAGGGCGGGGACGCCAACGTCGGCGTGTGGGTGCGCGACGACGACGCCTGGCGGTGGCTGGCGCACGAACTCACCGTCGAACGGTTCCGGGAGCTGCTCCCCGAGAGCCGCGAACTGCCCGTCGTACGGCACGTGTTGCCGAACCTCCGCGCCCTCAACTTCGTCGTCGGCGGCATCCTCGGCGCCGGCGTCGCCGCCCAGCACCGCTTCGACCCGCAGGCCAAGGCGCTCGGCGAATGGCTGCGCTCCCGCCACCTGGACATCCCGGAGGCCCTGTTGTGACCGTCCTGTCCTCGGCCCTGGACCCGGCCGCCCCCGAACACCGGGCGAACCGCGAGGCCATGCTCGCCAGGCTCGCCGAACTCGACGCCGAACACGCCAAGGCCCTCGCCGGCGGCGGCCCGAAATACGTCGAGCGGCACCGCGGACGCGGCAAACTCCTCGCCCGCGAGCGCATCGAGCTGCTGCTCGACCCCGACACGCCCTTCCTGGAGCTGTCGCCGCTGGCCGCCTGGGGCAGCGACTACACCGTGGGCGCCTCCCTCGTCACCGGCATCGGCGTCGTCGAGGGCGTCGAATGCCTCATCACCGCCAACGACCCGACCGTGCGCGGCGGCGCCAGCAACCCGTGGTCGCTGAAGAAGGCGCTGCGGGCCAACGACATCGCCCTCGCCAACCGGCTGCCCGTGATCAGCCTCGTCGAGTCCGGCGGCGCCGACCTGCCCTCGCAGAAGGAGATCTTCATCCCCGGCGGCGCCATCTTCCGCGACCTCACGCGGCTCTCGGCGGCCGGCATCCCCACTCTCGCCGTCGTCTTCGGCAACTCCACGGCCGGCGGCGCGTACGTCCCCGGCATGTCCGACCACGTCATCATGGTCAAGGAACGCGCCAAGGTGTTCCTCGGCGGGCCGCCCCTGGTCAAGATGGCCACCGGCGAGGAGAGCGACGACGAGTCCCTCGGCGGCGCCGAGATGCACGCCCGCACCTCCGGCCTCGCCGACCACTTCGCCGTGGACGAGCCGGACGCCCTGCGCCAGGCCCGCCGCGTCGTCGCCCGCCTCAACCACCGCAAGGCGTACGCCGATCCCGCCCCCGCCGAACCGCCCAAGTACGACCCGGAGGAACTCCTCGGCATCGTCCCCGGCGACCTGAAGGTGCCCTTCGACCCGCGCGAGGTGATCGCCCGGATCGTCGACGGCTCCGACTTCGACGAGTTCAAACCGCTCTACGGCACGAGCCTGACCACCGGCTGGGCCGCCCTGCACGGCTACCCCGTCGGCATCCTCGCCAACGCTCGAGGCGTCCTGTTCAGCGAGGAGTCGCAGAAGGCGGCCCAGTTCATCCAGCTCGCCAACCAGCGCGACATCCCCCTGCTGTTCCTGCACAACACCACCGGCTACATGGTCGGCAAGGAGTACGAACAGGGCGGCATCATCAAGCACGGCGCCATGATGATCAACGCCGTCAGCAACTCCCGCGTGCCCCACCTGTCCGTCCTCATGGGCGCCTCCTACGGCGCCGGCCACTACGGCATGTGCGGGCGCGCCTACGACCCGCGCTTCCTGTTCGCCTGGCCCAGCGCCAAGTCCGCCGTCATGGGCCCGCAGCAGCTCGCCGGTGTCCTGTCCATCGTCGCCCGCCAGTCGGCCGCCGCCAAGGGCCGCCCCTACGACGACGAGGCCGACGCGGCGCTGCGCGCCATGGTCGAGCAGCAGATCGAGTCCGAGTCCCTGCCGATGTTCCTGTCCGGGCGGCTGTACGACGACGGCGTCATCGACCCGCGCGACACCCGCACCGTCCTCGGCCTGTGCCTGTCCGCCATCCACACCGCCCCCTTCGAGGGCGCGCGGGGCGGCTTCGGCGTCTTCCGGATGTGAAGGGCCCACCAATGATCACTTCAGTCCTCGTCGCCAACCGCGGCGAAATCGCCTGCCGCGTCTTCCGCACCTGCCGCGAACTGGGCATCCGGACGGTCGCCGTGCACTCGGACGCCGACGAGAACGCCCTCCACGCGCGCGTGGCGGACACTTGCGTACGCCTGCCGGGCGCCGCACCGCAGGACACCTACCTGCGCGGCGACCTCGTCGTCCGGGCCGCCCTCGCGGCCGGAGCGGACGCCGTGCACCCCGGCTACGGCTTCCTCTCCGAGAACGCCGGCTTCGCACGCGCCGTACGGGACGCGGGCCTCGTGTGGATCGGACCGCCGCCCGAGGCGATCGAGGCGATGGCGTCCAAGACCCGCGCCAAGGAACTCATGGGCCTCAAACCGCTCACCGAGGTCACCGAGGCCGACCTGCCCGTCCTCGTCAAGGCCGCCGCGGGCGGCGGCGGACGCGGCATGCGGATCGTGCGGCACCTCGCCGACCTCGACACCGAACTCGCCGCCGCGCGCGAGGAGGCCGAAGCCGCCTTCGGCGACGGCGAGGTCTTCGTGGAGCCCTACGTCGAGGGCGGCCGGCACGTCGAGGTGCAGATCCTCGCCGACACCCACGGCACCGTGTGGCCACTCGGCACCCGCGACTGCTCCCTCCAGCGCCGCCACCAGAAGGTCGTCGAGGAGGCCCCCGCACCCGGACTCACCGAGCGCCTCACCGAAGAGCTGTACGGACTCGCCGTACGCGCCGCGCGCTCCGTCTCCTACGTGGGAGCCGGAACCGTCGAGTTCCTCGTCGCCGACGACCGGGCGCACTTCCTGGAGATGAACACCCGCCTCCAGGTCGAACACCCCGTCACCGAAGCGATCCACGGCCTCGACCTCGTCGCCGAGCAGATCCGCGTCGCCGAGGGCCACGCCCTGCCCGCCGAACCGCCACGCGCGCGTGGCCACGCCGTCGAGGCCCGCCTCTACGCCGAGGACCCCGCCGCGGGCTGGGCCCCGCAGACCGGCCGGCTGCACCGCCTCCACGTGCCCGGCGTCCGCCTGGACACCGGCTTCACCGACGGCGACGACATCGGCGTCCACTACGACCCGATGCTCGCCAAGGCCGTCGCCCACGCACCCACGCGCGCGGAGGCCATCCGCAGACTGGCGGGCGCCCTGGAGAACGCCGTGATCCACGGCCCGGTCACCAACCGCGACCTCCTCGTCCGCTCGCTGCGCCACGAGGAGTTCACCACCGGCCGCATGGACACCGGCTTCTACGACCGCCACCTCGCCGCCCTCACCGCGCCCGCGCCCGAACCGTACGCCCCGCTCGCCGCCGCCCTCGCCGACGCCCACGGCCGGTCCCGCTTCGGCGGCTGGCGCAACGTGCCCTCGCAGCCGCAGGTCAAGCGGTACGCCATGGCCGGCGAGGAACACGAGGTCCACTACCGGCACACCCGCGAGGGCCTGACCGCCGACGGCGTGCGCGTCGTCCACGCCGGCCCGGCCCTCGTCGTGCTGGAGATCGACGGAGTGCGCCGCAAGTTCGACGTCACCCGCCACGGCGACCAGGTGTACGTCAACACCACCGCCCTCACCGCCCTGCCCCGCTTCCCCGACCCCACCGCCCAGCACGCCCCCGGCTCCCTGCTGGCGCCCATGCCCGGCACGGTCGTCCGCGTCGCCGACGGACTCACGGTCGGATCGACGGTGACGGCCGGTGAACCGTTGCTGTGGCTCGAAGCGATGAAGATGCAGCACCGCATCTCGTCCCCGGCGACGGGAGTCCTCACCGACCTGCCGGTGTCCCCGGGCCAACAGGTGGAGATGGGGACGCTCCTGGCCGTGGTCGAGGAGACCGACCAAGGGGCGCGGGGAACTGCGCGGGCAACCACCACGTAGCCGCACCGATCGCGAACCGAAGGAGCCCCAATGACGACCCTCGTCGAAACCGAAGAGCACAAAGCCCTCCGCGCAGCCGTCGCCGCCCTCGGCACACGCTACGGCCGCGAGTACATGCTGAAAACCGTCGAAGCCGGGGCCCAGCCCACCGAACTCTGGCTGGAGGCCGCCAAACTCGGCTACCTCGGCGTCAACCTCCCGGAGGAACACGGCGGCGGAGGCGGCGGCATCGCCGAACTCTCCATCGTCCTCGAAGAACTCGGCGCCGCGGGCTGCCCCCTGCTCATGATGATCGTCTCCCCGGCGATCTGCGGCACCGTCATCTCCCGCTTCGGCACCGACGAGCAGAAGCGCACCTGGCTCCCGGCCCTCGCCGACGGCACCCGCACCATGGCCTTCGGCATCACCGAGCCCGACGCCGGCTCCAACAGCCACCGCATCACCACCACCGCCCGCCGGGACGGCGCCGACTGGCTGCTGACCGGCCGCAAGGTGTTCGTCTCCGGCGTCGACCACGCCGACGCCACCCTCATAGTCGGCCGCACCGAGGACGCCCGCACGGGCAACCTCAAGCCCTGCCTGTTCATCGTTCCGCGCGACGCCGAGGGCTTCCAGCGGCACCCCATCGACATGGAGATCCACGCCGCCGAGAAGCAGTTCGAGCTCGTCCTGGACGACGTGCGCCTGCCCGCCGACGCGCTCGTCGGCGACGAGGACGCCGGGCTGCTCCAGCTGTTCGCCGGACTGAACCCCGAGCGGATCATGACCGCCGCCTTCGCCATCGGCATGGGCCGCTACGCCCTGTCCCGCGCCGTCGAGTACGCGCGCGAGCGCACCGTGTGGAAGGCCCCCATCGGCGCCCACCAGGCCATCGCGCACCCTCTCGCCCAGGCCCACATCGAACTCGAACTGGCCCGCCTGATGATGCAGAAGGCGGCCCACCTGTACGACGCGGGCGACGACGTCGGCGCCGGCGAGGCCGCCAACATGGCGAAGTACGCGGCGGGGGAGGCCTGCGTGCGTGCCGTCGACCAGGCCGTGCACACCCTCGGCGGGAACGGCCTGACCCGCGAGTTCGGGCTCGCCTCGCTGATCACCGGCGCCCGCGTGGCCCGCATCGCACCGGTCAGCCGGGAAATGATCCTGAACTACGTCTCCCACCAGACCCTCGGCCTGCCCAAGTCGTACTGAGCCGGGCACGCCCCCACCCACCGGCAGGCGGACCGGCCCACCAGGGAGCCCCCATGACCCCCCTCGTCCACACCGCGCACGACCGCGGCATCACCACCCTCACCCTCGACTCGGCGCACAACCGCAACGCCCTGTCGGCCGCCCTCGTCGGCGAACTCGCCGAGGCGCTGCACGCGAGCGGCGCCGACGACGCCGTACGCGCCGTCGTCCTCACCCACACCGGCAACACCTTCAGCGCCGGCGCCGACCTGCGGGACCCGCCCGACCCCAAGGACCTCGTCGCGCTGCTCCGGCAGATCGTGGAGCTGCGCAAACCCGTCGTCGCCCGCGTCACCGGGCACGTCCGCGCCGGCGGCCTCGGCCTGCTCGCCGCCTGCGACATCTCCGCCGCCGCCACCGGGGCGAGCTTCGCCTTCACCGAAGTGCGCATCGGCGTCGCGCCCGCCGTGATCTCCCTGCCGCTCCTGCCCCGCACCGACCCGCGTGCCCTGGCCCGCTACTACCTCACCGGCGAGCGCTTCGACGCCGCGGAGGCCGCCCGCACCGGCCTGCTCACCGCGGCCGGGGACGACGTGGACGCCGTACTCGCGCCGGTCCTCGACGGCCTGCGCCGAGCGGCCCCCGAGGCCCTCGCCGCGACGAAGGGCATCCTCACGGCTAAGGTGCTGGAGACCTTCGACCGGGAGGCGGACGGCCTCACCGGGCTCTCCGCCCGGCTGTTCGGCACCGCCGACGCCCGCGAGGGAATGACGGCCTTCCTCGACCGACGGGATCCCGCATGGGTGCTGTGAGCACGGACGAACGCGTCCCCGGCGACCGCGTCCCCAAGCAGGACCGCAGCCGGGCCACCCGGCAGCGCCTCCTGGAGGCCGCCGTGGCCTGCCTCGCCGAGCACGGCTGGGCGGGCTCCACGGTCTCCGTCGTCGCCGAACGCGCGGGCGTCTCCCGGGGCGCCGCCCAGCACCACTTCCCGACCCGCGAGGACCTGTTCACCGCGGCCGTCGAGTACGTCGCCGAGGAACGCTCCGGAGCCCTGCGGGCCCTGTTCCCGCAGGGCACGGCCCAGGACCGCCGGGCCGTCGTCACCGCCCTCGTCGACCTCTACACCGGCCCCCTGTTCCGCGCCGCCCTCCACCTGTGGGTGGCCGCGTCCAACGAGGAACAGCTCGGCCCGCGCGTCGCCGAGCTGGAGGCCCGCGTCGGCCGCGAGACGCACCGGATAGCCGTGGAACTGCTCGGCGCCGACGAGTCCCGCCCCGGAGTCCGGGAGACCGTGCAGGGCCTGCTGGACATGGCCCGCGGCCTCGGCCTCGCCCATCTGCTCACCGACGACACCGCCCGCCGCGAACGCGTGGTCGCCCAGTGGGCGGCCCTGCTGGACGAGGCACTGGCCTGAGCCCGGCGCCCGGCGCGTTCAGGGACTGAGCCGCTCCACCCGCCAGCCGCCGCCCGGCTCCGCCACGTACCGCAGCCGGTCGTGCAGCCGGTTCTCGCGCCCCTGCCAGAACTCCACCGTGTCCGGGACCACCCGGAAACCGCCCCAGTGCGGCGGCACCGGCACCTGCTCGCCCTCCGGATAGCGCGCCGCCAGCTCCTCGTACGCCGCGTCCAGCTCCGCACGGTCGGCGATCACCGACGACTGGGTGCTGGCCCACGCCCCGAGCTGCGAGCCGTGCGGACGCGTACGGAAGTACGCCGCCGTCTCGTCGCGGCCGGTGCGCCGCGCCGGGCCCGTCACGACGACCTGCCGGGCCATCGGATGCCACGGGAACAGCAGGGACGCGTACGGGTTCGCGGCCAGGTCGCGGCCCTTGCGGGAGTCGTAGTTCGTGTAGAAGACGAAGCCCTGCTCGTCGAAGTGCTTCAGCAGCACCGTGCGGGAACTCGTCCGCCCCTCGGCGTCCGCCGTCGACACGACCATCGCGTTCGGTTCGAACAGCCCGCCCTCCGTCGCGGCCTGCTTGAACCAGCGCGCGAACTGCTCCACCGGCGACGCCGCCAGGCCGGACTCCAGGAGCCCTTCGGCCCGGTACTGCTTGCGCATCGACGCGAGGTCGAAGGGGACGGTGTGGGAGGAGTCTCGGTCGGTCACGCCGTCATCTTGCCGCATGCGAACGCCCCCTCAGAGCACATGTCCACACCCTGACCGTCCCTCGCCCGGCGCACGGTGGCCTGCGTCACTCACTGGCACTCAGTGCCGCTAGCTCTCCCCAAGGCTGGCACTCAGGGAATATCGTGCTGATTCCGATCCGGTTGGGTGACCGCCGACCGGACGGGGCATCACAGGGGTGACGTCCCGGACCGCGAGCCGTTACGGCCGTGGATCCACCGGACGGCGACCACTTCACCACTGCCTGACACACGGTCGTCCCACCCCCACAACACCATCCGTCGCCCACATCATGAGGAGCCGCCTGATGTCCGACTTCGTACCCGGGCTCGAAGGAGTCGTCGCGTTCGAGACGGAGATTGCCGAGCCGGACAAGGAGGGCGGCGCCCTGCGTTATCGGGGCGTCGACATCGAGGACCTCGTCGGCCACGTCTCCTTCGGCAACGTGTGGGGCCTGCTCGTCGACGGTGCCTTCAACCCCGGCCTGCCGCCCGCCGAGCCGTTCCCCATCCCCGTCCACTCCGGCGACATCCGCGTGGACGTCCAGTCCGCGCTCGCCATGCTCGCGCCGGTGTGGGGCCTCAAACCCCTCCTGGACATCGACGAGGCGCAGGCCCGCGAGGACCTCGCCCGCGCCGCCGTCATGGCCCTGTCCTACGTCGCCCAGTCCGCCCGCGGCCAGGGCCTGCCCATGGTCCCGCAGCGCGAGATCGACAAGGCCCAGTCCGTCGTCGAGCGCTTCATGATCCGCTGGCGGGGCGAGCCCGACCCCAAGCACGTCGCCGCGGTCGACGCCTACTGGACCAGCGCCGCCGAGCACGGCATGAACGCCTCCACCTTCACCGCCCGCGTCATCGCCTCCACCGGCGCCGACGTGGCCGCCGCGCTGTCCGGAGCCGTGGGCGCCATGTCCGGCCCGCTGCACGGCGGCGCCCCCTCGCGCGTCCTCGGCATGATCGAGGAGATCGAGCGCACCGGCGACGCGGAGGCCTACGTCAAGCAGGCCCTGGACCGGGGCGAGCGCCTGATGGGCTTCGGCCACCGCGTCTACCGCGCCGAGGACCCGCGCGCCCGCGTCCTGCGCCGCACGGCCCGCGAGCTGGGCGCCCCGCGCTTCGAGATCGCCGAGGCGCTGGAGAAGGCGGCGCTGAACGAACTGCACAACCGCCGCGCCGACCGGGTCCTCGCCACCAACGTGGAGTTCTGGGCGGCGATCGTCCTGGACTTCGCGGAGGTCCCGGCGCACATGTTCACGTCGATGTTCACCTGCGCCCGCACGGCCGGCTGGTCCGCGCACATCCTGGAGCAGAAGCGCACCGGCCGCCTGGTCCGCCCGTCCGCCCGCTACGTCGGCCCGGGCACCAGGGACCCGCGCGAGATCGAGGGCTACGCGGACATCGCCCGCTGACCGCCCCACCACACCACACAACGCAGCGACCCGCGGGCTGGGTTCCTCCAGGGAGGAGCCGGCCGGACGTACCGGCAGCCCGCGGGTCGGGTGACTGCGTTGGATTGGCCGGCTGCACGCGACATACACGCGCTGGTCCGGCGCCGAACGAGCGACGACGGACGCTAGCCCGCGGTCACCTCTTCCGTCCGGTATGCATACATCTGCCGAACCACCTCCTTTCCGAAGTGCAGCCACAGTAAGAAGCGGGCGTCCGTCCGTTCAAGTCCTTTTTTCGCGGACCGGGCGGACCGGGGCTCGGGCTGCGCTCGTGCCCGGACCCGGCTCGGCGCCTACTCCTGCGCGCCCTCCAGCGCCCCCGCCAGATCCAGGGCCGTGGCGATGCGGGTGGCGACGTCTTCGGCGTAGGCCGTGTCGGAGCGTTCGAAGGTGTGGCGGCCCGCCGTGCGCAGAAACGTCACGGCGCCGAGGGTGCGGCCGCGGCTGCGCAGTACCGCGCACAGGGCGTGGACCGTGTCCGCCGGCCACTGGCGGGCCAGTGCCCAGGCGCGGGCCTGGTCCGCCGGGATCGACCCGGCGCTCGCGCGCACCGAGCCCGACCGTGCCACGCACTGGAGCGCCGGATGCCCCGGTGCGTACCGGACGGGGAGTCCGGCGGCGCCGCCGAGGGCGCTCGGGCCGGGTGCGCCCGAGGGGGTCGCCACGACCCGTACGAGCCGCACCGGCTCGGTGGCGTCCTCGTCCGCCGGGTCGCCCAGGACGCGGTCCACGACGGCGTGGTCGGCGAATCCGGCCAGGGCGAAGTCCAGGTGGACGGTCGCCGCCTCGGCGGGGCTCTCGCACTCGGCGGCGGCCCGCGCGGCGCGGTGCAACTGGTTGGTGCGGAACCGCAGCAGCGACGCCTCCTGCGCGCCCTGCTTGGCCTCGGTCACGTCCTGGAACAGCCAGCCGACGCCGAGCGGCACCGGCTCCTCCGCGAGGGGCGACGCGAGCCGTACGAAGCCGCAGCGCCAGCAGCGCCGCTTCTCGCCCTCGGGTGTGCGCACGCCCACCCAGATCTCGGCGGGCGCGGGCGGCGCGCCCTCGGCGAGGACGTGGGTGAGCGCGCTCTCCAGTTCCTCGACGCCCTGGGCGAGCAGTTCACCGAGCGGGCGGCCCAGGACGGACGTACGGCCGATGCCCAGGGCGCGGGCCGCGTGGGCGTTGACGACGGCGGGCCGCAGGTCGGCGTCGACGAGGACCACGCCCCAGGACGCGTCCTCGAACAGGGCCTCACTGAGGGCGATCGAGCGCTCCAGGTCGATCTGTGCGTGGACCTCGCTGAAGGCGCAGTACAGCCCCGCGGGCTTGCCGTCCGGGCCGCGCACGGCCGCCGACTGGGTGCGCACCAGCACCCGGCCGCCGTCCTTGGTGAGCAGGGCGAACTCGTGGACCTGCCGGCCCGGCGCGTTCATGGCGGACATCAGGCGCGCCTGGACCTCCTCGGCGTCGGCGCTGCGCACCGCCCAGCCGGTCAGGCCCGGTCGGCCCACGGCCTCGGCGGCGGTCCAGCCGAGGATGCGCTCGGCCTCCCGGTTCCAGTGGGTGACGACGCCGTCGGCGTCGAAGGCGCACAGGGCCGCGTCCATGCCGTCGAGGAGCGCGGCGAGCAGGTCCGCGCCGTCCCGCTCGGGCTGCTCGGGCGGCTCGGACTCGTCGGGCCCCAGCTCGTCGGTGGTCCCACTACGCCGGGAAGCACTCACCTGGACCCCCTGCAGGCTGCGTCCGTTCGTACGGCGCGTCGGTTCGCATACTTGCAATCATTCAACTTGAACGTGACTCAGCGCACATCGGGTTCCGGCAAGATTGAGGGAATCGTTGTACGTCCGAAAGCCGACGTCGCGCGGCGTGCGCCGGGGGCGGGTGCCGGGTTGGCGGCGCTCGGGGTCAGCGCCGGTAGAAGATCCGGTCGCGGTACTGCTCCATCACGCGGCCGTTCCATTCGTGGCCGCCGTCGACGTTGCCCGAGCGGAGCAGGGGCGGCTCGATGCCGCGGTCGGCGAGGACGCCGGCCGCCGTGGCGACGACGGCCTGCATGAGGGCCGAGGTGACGACGGTGGAGGCCGGGGCGAAGGGGGCCGGGACCGTGTCGAGGGTGAGTTCCGCGTCGCCGACCGCGATCTTCGAGTCGAGGACGACGTCGCAGTGGTCCTTCAGGAACGTCCCCGACACGTGCCGCGACGTCGTCTGCGTGGCGTACGCGACGGAGGTCACGCCGATGACCTTCACGCCGAGCGCGCGGGCGTTCATCGCCATCTCCACCGGGAGGGCGTTGCGGCCCGACAGGGAGACGATCACCAGGGCGTCGCCCGCGCGGACCGGCGAGGTGTCCAGCACGGCGCTCGCGAGGCCGTCGACACGCTCCAGGGCGGAGCCGAGTGTGGCCGGCATGACGTCGACGCCGACGACGCCCGGGACGGCCAGCAGGTTCATGAGGGCGAGTCCGCCGGCCCGGTAGACGACGTCCTGGGCGGCGAGGGAGGAGTGACCGGCGCCGAAGGCGAACAGCCGTCCGCCGGAGGCCACGGTGTCGGCGAGGAGCGTGCCGGCGGCCTCGACGGCCTCGCCCTCCTCGTCGCGCACGCGCTCCAGCAGGCCGATCGCGGCGTCGAGGAACTGGCGTGCCGGCTTGCGGTCGCTCATGCGGGGCCCCTTCGGTGCGGCTGCGTCGCGGATCACGGTGCGGTCTGGACCAGTGCGGTGTCAATACGGCCACGCGCGGCCGGGGGCGGCGGTCACCGGCGTCCCGGTCGCGGGCCGGCGGCCCCCGCGTTTCGCGGGCGAGGCACGGTTGTCGGCGCCATGCGTCAGAATTGGGGTCAGGGCCAGCGCACACGCCGGAGCCGCCGAGCCTCCGGCAGATCTCAACCGAGGGGCACACATGTCCGGACTGATCGACACCACGGAGATGTATCTCCGCACCATCCTCGAGCTGGAGGAGGAAGGTGTGGTCCCCATGCGCGCCCGGATCGCCGAGCGGCTCGACCAGAGCGGTCCGACGGTGAGCCAGACGGTGGCGCGGATGGAGCGCGACGGCCTGGTGTCCGTCGCCAGCGACCGGCACCTGGAGCTCACGGACGAGGGCCGGCGGCTGGCCACGCGCGTGATGCGCAAGCACCGCCTCGCGGAGTGCCTGCTCGTCGACGTGATCGGTCTGGAGTGGGAGCAGGTCCACGCCGAGGCGTGCCGCTGGGAGCACGTGATGAGCGAGGCGGTCGAGCGGCGCGTGCTGGAGCTGCTGCGGCACCCGACCGAGTCGCCGTACGGCAACCCGATCCCGGGGCTGGAGGAGCTGGGCGAGAAGGACGGCGCCGACCCGTTCCTGGACGAGGGCATGGTGTCGCTCGCCGACCTCGACCCGGGGGTGGAGGGCAAGACGGTCGTCGTGCGCCGGATCGGCGAGCCGATCCAGACGGACGCGCAGCTGATGTACACGCTGCGCCGGGCGGGCGTGCAGCCCGGATCGGTGGTCAGCGTGACGGAGTCGGCGGGCGGGGTGCTCGTGGGCAGCGGCGGCGAGGCGGCCGAGCTGGAGGCGGACGTCGCGTCGCACGTGTTCGTCGCCAAGCGCTGAGGGGGGTCGGCGCGCGCCGAGGGGGCTTGGTGACTGTGCGTCAGGCGTTGGGCTGTCGCGATCTCGCCCCGCGGGAGATCGCGTAGCGGCCCAGTCCGTCGAAGCGCAGCGCTCCGGCGCCGCGCGTGCGACGCTGTCGCGTGAGCGTGGGACCTGACGGTGCGTCCGTCACGGTGCTGCCGTCCGGCCGGGAGGGGGCGGGGAGGATGTGCCGGCGAGATGAGCGAGACGCGGAGCACGTGTGCTCCGTGCGGTGCGGGGCGGGTGCCGAAGACGCGGAGGGCCCCGGCGCCGTGCGGCGCCGGGGCCTGTCCTCCCCTGTGCTGACCCGGAGCCCCGAGCTCCCAGGGTCATCCCCTTCGGACCGATTTCCCCGAGCGGCCCGCCTCCCGCTGAAGATCTCCCCGTGGCGGAGGCGATCATTCCTGGGCGGGTGTCACTCGAAGGTGGGGTGTTGCCCGCCGAAGCGACGTTTTCGAATGAGTATTCGATAATCTGCGATCGACAAGTCAAGCGCGAGCGGTCCACGCGGAGCTTGGGGGGTGCCAGAACCAATGGTGCGGCGCATCGACGTGACCGGGGCGGGCGGCGTCCGCCTCGCGGCCTGGGAGTTCGGGGATCCGCCCAAGACCGACCCGGCGAAGGACCCGGGGAAGGGCTGGGCGACGGACCCGGCGGACGGAACACCCGGGGCGGGGGAGGGCACGCCCGGCGTGCTGTTACTGCACGGGCTGATGGGACGCGCCTCGCACTGGGCGTCCACGGCCCGCTGGCTCTCCGGGCGGCACCGCGCGGTCGCCCTCGACCAGCGCGGCCACGGGCAGAGCGACAAGCCCCCGGACGCCGCCTTCACCAGGGAGGCGTACGTCGACGACGCCGAGGCCGCCCTCGAACAGCTCGGCCTCGGCCCCGCCGTCCTCATCGGGCACGCGATGGGCGCGCTGACCGCCTGGCAGCTCGCCGCGAAGCGCCCCGACCTGGTGCGCGGCGTGATCATCTGCGACATGCGGGCGTCCGCGCTCGGCGCCGCCTCGCAGCGGGAGTGGGCCGAGTGGTTCCGCGCCTGGCCGGTGCCGTTCGCCACGCTCGCGGACGTCCGCAAGTGGTTCGGCGAGGACGACCCCTGGGTGGAGCGGCCGAACCCGTCGCGCGGCGAGTTCTATGCCGAGGTGATGACCGAGTCCCCGGACGGCTGGCGGCCCGTCTTCGCACCGGAGCAGATGCTCAGGTCGCGCGAGACATGGGTCTACGACGCGCACTGGGAGGAGCTGGCCCAGGTCCGGTGCCCCGCCCTCGTCGTGCGCGGCCTCGACGGCGAGCTCGGCCGCGCCGAGGCGCAGGAGATGGTGCGGGTGCTGCCCCGGGGCCAGTACGCGGAGGTCGCCGAGGCCGGCCACCTCGTCCACTACGACCAGCCGGAGGCCTGGCGCGCGGCGATCGAACCGTTCCTGGACGCGTGTACGGGGGACTGAGGCGGTACGGGGCCCGCGCGAGCACGCCGGCGCGGCCGTGCATGACCGCGGGCGGCGTCACCCCTTGCTGACCGCCGTGAGGATCTCCGGCAGCCGGGCCGCCGTACGCGGTGCCGCGAGCCGCAGGCCGAGCAGCGTGAGCGCCGCCCCGTAGCCGGCGCCGGCCGGGAGCAGCAGCCAGGCGAAGCGGTCGCCGCCGTCGCTCACATTCAGCCAGATCGTCAGCGCGATGACCGGCGCGCACAGCAGGGCCGCCGCGATCATCCCGCCGAAGATGGAGATCCAGGCGAGCCCGGTCTGCCCCGGGGCGACGTTCTTGTGGCCCTCCTGCGGGATGGAGTACGGGAAGCGCGCGGACGCCCAGGCACCGGTCGCCAGCATCGCGCCGAGCAGCGCGAAGGACAGGCCGAGCGCCTCCGGCAGCCGGGGCCAGTCGCCGAGCATCGCCGTCGTGACGACCGTGACGAGGGTGGCGTACGGGAGGGTGATCACCAGCAGGGCCAGGGCGCGGGCGCGCAGTTCGACGTACGCGTCGCGGGGGGACGAGATCGTCATGGCGACCATCCAGAACGCGGAGGTGTCCTGGCCGAACTGGTTGTACATCTGGATGCCGAGCATGCCGGCGGCGAAGCACGCGAAGTACACCGAGCCGGTGCCCTGCCACGCGTTGAACACCGGCACGATCACGCCGATGGCCAGGGACGTCACCCAGGCCGCCTTGGTCTTCGGGTCGCGCCACACGTAGCGCAGACTGCGCTCCATGACGGTGCCCGTGCGGCCGGGCGGCAGCAGCCGGGCGTGCCCGCCCGACGCGCGTTCCCGCGCGGCCGTGTCCGCGGCGGCGAGCGTGGAGCCGTCGGGCGAGGTCATCAGCCGGGTCAGGTGCCGCGTCCAGACGGCGACGAGGGCCACCAGCGCCGCGGCGGTCAGGGCGAGTTGGGCGGCGGCGCGGCCGTAGGAGCCCTCGCCGGCCGCGTGCACGGCGGCGATCGCCGAGGCGGGCGGCACCCACTGGAGCACGTCGGCCGCCGGGTCGAGCTGCGCGAGGCCCGACGAACCGAGGCGCTGCGCCCCGAAGTTGACCAGTTGCGCGCCGACGGCGATGAGGAGGCCGCTGAGCACCGCGAGGTCGCGGCCCTTGCGGCTGGTCAGCAGCCGTACGTTGGCCGCGGCCACGGCGCGCGCCAGCGCCACGCACACCAGCAGCCCGAGGACGACGGCGACGACGCCGACGGCGAAGGCCGCACCGCCGTGCGCGACCGCGATGACGGAACCGGCCAGCAGGCACAGCGTGAACAGTGGCCCGATACCGACCAGCGACGCCGCGAGCAGTGCCCGCACCAGCGGCCGGGGCCGCAGCGGCAGCATGACGAGGCGGGTCGGGTCGAGGGTCTCGTCGCCGCTGGGGAAGAACAGCGGCATCACCGCCCAGCCGAGGCCCAGCACGGCCGCCACCGGCACGACCAGGGACTCCACGTGCGCGTGGCCGCGCAGCGCGATCAGGCCGATCAGCTGGAGCGCGGCGAACAGCAGGGCGATCACGGCGGACGCGACGTACGCGGCGCGCCGACCGCCGGACTGCCGCAGCCCGTTGCGCAGCAGCGACAGCTTCAGCCGGACGACGGTGGTGGTGACGTCGCTCATCGGGCCCCGCCGCCCAGCCAGTCCAGGTCCGTGCCCGCGTCGCGGCTGTGGGCGCCGACGAGTTCGAGGAACGCCCGCTGCAGCGAGGGCGCGTCGCCGCGCACCTCGGCGAGCGGGCCGTGGGCGCGGATCCGTCCGGCCGCCATGACGGCGACCCAGTCGCACAGCGACTCGACGAGTTCCATCACGTGGGAGGAGAAGACGACGGTGGCGCCGGAGGCGGTGTAGCGCTCCAGGACGCCGCGGATGGTCTGCGCGGACACCGGGTCGACGCCCTCGAACGGCTCGTCCAGGAACAGCACTTCGGGGTTGTGCAGCAGGGCCGCGGCCAGCCCGATCTTCTTGCGCATGCCGGTCGAGTAGTCGACGACGAGCTTGTGCTGCGCGCCGGCCAGGTCGAGGACGTCGAGGAGCTGGGTGGCGCGCTTGTCGACCTCGGCGCCGGGCAGCCCGCGCAACCGGCCCGAGTACGCGAGCAGTTCGCGCCCGGACAACCGCTCGAACAGCCGCAGGCCCTCGGGCAGCACCCCGATCCTGGCCTTCACCTCGACGGGGTCGCGCCACACGTCGTGCCCGACGACCTCGACGGCGCCCTGATCGGGGCGCAGCAGCCCGGTCACCATCGACAGGGTGGTGGTCTTCCCCGCCCCGTTCGGCCCGACGAGCCCGATGAACTTGCCCGCGGGCAGCTCCAGATCGATCCCGGCCACGGCGACCTGCTGCCCGAACCGCTTCCAGAGCCCTTGCACACGAACGGCATACGTCATACGGGAACCCTACGGCGCCCCGCACACCCCGCGGCGGCACGGCCGCCCGAGCCCACCCCACGGCGCGATCGACGCGGAGGACGCCGGGCGGCGTGGGCCGGCGGCGGAGGCCAGCGGGGCAGGTCAGCGGTCGCGGCCGCAGGCGTAGGCCAGGGCCGGGATCAGTTCCTCCGCGTCCGGGAGCCACCGGTTCGCGGGCGTCGGCCGGCGTACCCACTGCACCGCCCCGCGTCCGCCGAACCGCGTGGGCGGCGCGGCCACGTACGCCCCCTCGCCGAGCACCCGCAGGTCCAGCGACGCCGGTGACCAGCCCAGCCCGCGCAGCAGCCCCGGCAGCTTCGCCGCCGCGCCCGGCAGCACGAAGAACTCCGTACGCCGGTCCGGTGTCAGCGTCACGGGCCCCAGCGTCGACTCCATCCGCTCCAGGCGCGCCAGAGCCAGGAAACCGGCCGTCTCCGGCACGGAGATCGCGTCGAACGTCCGTCCCGTCGGCAGCAGGACCGACGCCGTCGGCCGCTGCTGCCACAGGCGCCGCGCGACGGTCGCGCTGCCCGTCGCCTCCGTCGCCCAGTCGTCGCGCGCCGGATGTGCGCCGGGCGCGGGGCAGGCGGCGTCGCCGCACGAGCAGCGGTGCGCCCCGCCGACGGCCTCCAGCCAGGTGCCGGGGACCACGTCCCAGTGACGTTCCTCGGCGTAGCGCGCGGCGGTCTCCAGCAGCGTCTCACCGCGTTGCACCGGAATCTGCCCGGTGGGCTGTCCTGTGGACTGTCCGGTGGGCTGCCCGGGGGCCTGCCCCGGGGTGTGCCCGGAGGTCCGCGCGGCGGTCTGAACGGCTTCGGTGCCCGGGATCGTCTCTTCCACGCCCCACTCAACTCCCGCGCCCACCTGGAGTTACGGCCGTGTCCAGGTCGTGTCCCGGCCAAGTCGTGCGCGGCTCGTGCGGGATCGCGCGGGACCGTGCGCGGGACAGGGGCGTCGACTCCGTAGCCGGGGCGCACGGGTGCACGGGTGGGGGCGCGCGGGGGGATCCGGTGCGGCGGCTGGGTAGCCACGTCGGGGAACCGGCCGCCGCCCACGGGGGCGGTCGTGTCCGGCAAATCCTCGTAAGCCTCGCATTTTCGCCAACTGGGCGGGGCATTGATCTTCACGGCCGGATCTTTTCGCCGGGACGTGAGGGGGTCCGGTCGCGGAAGACACGTCAACTCGGTGCGTGGGCAGGCACCGCAGCCTCAGGGGGTACGCCATGGCCGCAAGGCCTCTCGTCGCGCGACAGCCGAACGAACGGCTGCAGGCGCTCATTCAGGAAGCGGGTTGCTCGAACGCCGGGCTGGCCCGCCGGGTCAATCTGTGCGGCGCCGAGCACGGACTCGATCTGCGCTACGACAAGACGTCGGTGGCGCGCTGGCTGCGCGGCCAGCAACCGCGGGGCCGGGCACCGGCGATCATCGCGGAGGCGCTCGGACGCAAACTCGGCCGTACGGTCACGATCGACGAGATCGGCATGGCCAACGGCAAGAACCTCGCGTCGGGCGTCGGTCTCCAGTTCTCGCCGACGGTACTGGGGGCCATCGAGCAGGTCTGCGAGCTGTGGCGCAGCGACGTGGGCCGCCGGGACTTCCTGTCCGGCTCGTCCGTCGCCGCGTCCGCCCTCGTCGAGCCCAGCCGCGACTGGCTGATCACCGCGCCCGACGGCCAGGTGGCCCGCTCGGCGGGGCCGCGCGTCGGCCAGTCCGACGTCTCCGCCGTGCGCGCGATGACGCAGGCGCTGGTGGAACTCGACCACCAGTACGGCAGCGGACACGTGCGCCCGGTCCTCGTGCACTACCTCAACAGCGTCGTCTCGGGGCTGCTGGCGGGGTCGTACCGGGAGGCCGTGGGCCGTGACCTGTTCGGCGCGGTGGCCCGACTCACCGAACTCGCCGGGTACATGGCCGTCGACACCGGCCAACCGGGCCTCGCCCAGCGGTACTACATCCAGGCGCTGCGTCTCGCGCAGGCGGCGGGGGACCGCGGATACGGCGGCTACGTGCTCGCCGCGTCGATGAGCCACCTGGCGGCGCAGCTCGGAAACCCCAGGGAGATCGCCCAGTTGGCGCGCGCCGCGCAGGAAGGCGCCCGGGGGCGGGTGACGCCGCGCGCGGAGGCCATGTTCCTCGCGGCGGAGGCCCGGGGCCACGCGCTGATGGGCGACGCGCGGGCGGCGCAGACCTCCGCCGGGCGCGCGGTGACCGCGCTGGAGGCGGCCGACCCGTCCTCCGGCGACGACCCGGCGTGGATCGCGCACTTCGACGAGGCGTATCTCGCCGACGAGTTGGCGCACTGCCACCGCGACCTCGGACAGGCGGAGGAGGCGGCCCGGTGCGCGGAGGAGTCGCTGGCCGGGCACCCGGAGTCCCGCGCGCGCCGGCGCGCGATCGGCTACGTCCTGCTGGCCACCGCGCAGGTGCAGCAACGTGAAATCGAGCAGGCCTGCGCGACCGGCCTGCGCGCCGTCCAACTGCTGGAGACGCTGCGCTCCGACCGGGGCGCCGAATACCTGGAGGACTTCCAGCAGCGACTCGAGCCGTACCGGGACGAACCGGTGGTCAGGGAGTTCGGAGCGCGCCTCGACCTGCAGACGGCGGCGTGACGGCGCGCACGGTGCGGTGAAAGCTCGGCGGCCTCCACGTGAAGGGGAGGAGAACGACTGGGCGTGGCGCGGGAGGTGACATCAACAGCGTCGCGCGGCCCGGGTTTGTTACCGCGCTCACAGGGAAGGAGGCGACGTCCTGTGCTGCGTGGCAAGGGGCTCCGGGGACCCGGTAGCGTGAGCCGACGATTCCGAAGGTCCCCCAATCGTAGGAGTCCCGGTGACGCAGAGTGGACAGGGCGAGGAGCCCTCGGCGCGCCCCGCGCGCGAAGGCATCGTGCTGCCCTCCGACGGTGGCGAGCCGCTGCTGCCGGGCATGCCGGGCACGGCCGGCAGCGGCCGGCCCGGCGGGCCCGCGCCCGCCCCGCCGCCCACCACGACTCCGGCCGGCGGCCAGGCCTGGGGCACCCCGTGGGGCCCCGACCAGCAGCAGACCCCGCCGGCCGATCAGGGCTGGACGCCGCCCGCGCAGGCCTGGGGCACACCTGAGGGCGCGCCGCAGCAGCACGCCGCCTGGGGCACGCCCGGTCCCGACGCCGGGGCGCCCCAGGCGCACAACGGCACGCAGGCGGCCTACGGCGCGGCCCCCCAGCCCCACCCGGGCACCGGCCACGACGCCCACCACCACGGCTCCCACGGCGCCGCTCCGCTGCCGCCCGCTGACGGCACGTACGGCCACCAGGGCGCCGCGCCTCTGCCTCCCGCCGGCCAGGCCGGTGGCCCGGGTCACGCTCTCCCGCCGTCCGCCGACGGCACGTACGGCCAGCAGGGCGGTGGGCACCTGCCTCCCGCCGGCCAGAGCGGTGGCCCGGGGCACGCCCTGCCGCCGTCCGCCGACGGCACGTACGGCCACCAAGGCGCCGCGCCCCTGCCGCCCGCCCACCAGGCAGGCGCGGCCCACGCTCCGAGCGGCCCCGGCGCCCCGCTGCCGTCCGCCGAGGACGGCGCGACGCAGTACCTGCCGCCGGTGCCCGGCGCCCCCGCGCCCGGTGCGCACACCGACCAGGCCACGCAGTACCTGCCGCCGGTCGCCGCGCAGGCGGCCGACGAGGGCGCGACGCAGTACATACCCCCGGTCGGGCCCGGCGCCCTGCCGCCCGAGATGCCGGCCGGCGCGCGCGCCGAGTCCCCGGCCGAGTCCACGCAGTTCCTCGGCCGCGCCCCGCAGGGCGCCGCCCACCAGCAGCAGGGGCACCAGCAGCAGGGCCACCAGCAGCACGGTGCGGGCGGCCCCCTGCCGCCGGCCTCCGGGCCCGACGCCGAGGCCACCCAGTTCATCACCCCGGTCACCGACGGGCCGGGCGAGCGGCAGCCGCCCGCCGAGTTCGACAACCTCTTCCGCAGCGAGCCGGCCGGCCCGGCGGGCGCCACGCAGCAGATGCCCCGCTTCGAGCAGCCCGGCCCCCCGCACGCCGCGGCGCAGGCCGCCCACGCCCCGCAGGGCCCGGGCGGCGGTGGCCGGCACGGCGCCGTGTACGACGGTGACGGCGGCCGGGGAGGCCGCGGCGGGCGCAGCGGCTCGCGCGTGCCGCTGATCGCGGCGGTCGGCGTGGCCATCGCCGTCGTCGGCATCGGCGCCGGCGCGCTCCTCGCGGGGGGCGGCGGCGAGGAGAAGGCCGACGAGAAGCAGCCGGTGTCCGCGACGTCGCCGGTCGGCGAGGAGTCGCCCTCGCCGTCCACCGACCCGGCCGAGCCCCAGGCCGTCGAGCTGGACAAGCTGCTGGCCGACAGCGGCGACAGCCGGACCTCGGTGATCAACGCCGTCAACGACGTGAAGTCCTGCCGGAACCTCGCCGGGGCCGCCAAGGACCTGCGGGACGCGGCCAAGCAGCGCACCGAGCTGGTCACGCGGCTGTCCGGGCTGACCGTCGACAAGCTGCCGAACCACGCCGCGCTGACGTCCTCGCTGACCAAGGCGTGGCAGGCGTCCGCGTCGGCCGACAACCACTACGCGGCCTGGGCCGACCAGGTCGCCGCCAAGAAGGGCAAGTGCAAGAAGGGACAGGCGTTCACCACCGGCCAGACGGCGGCGGGCAACCGGGAGAGCGGCGTCGCCACGCAGCAGAAGGCCAAGGCGTCCGAGCTGTGGAACGCGATCGCCAAGGAGTACGGACTGACCGAGCGCCGGCCCACCCAGCTGTGACGGCGGGGGCGCGCGGGCTCACAGATCCGCGTCCCGCAGCGTCTCCGTCACGTCCACGAAGCCCTTCCGCGCCGCCACCAGCCGGCCCTCCCGCACCACCTGGAGGGTCACGTTCGTGTTGACCAGGCGCGGAAAGCCCACCGAAGCGAGCTGGTCCTGGAACTTCCACTGGAGCGTCGGCGTGAGCCCGCCCGTGCCGACCTCGAGACCGTCGTCGAGGACGTCCCGCACGGAGTCGGCGGTCACCTCGCCCTCGCCGAGCGCCTCGACGGCCTTGCGGAACACGGTGTAGGCGATCCACGTGGTCTGCACGCCGGCGTCCGCCGCGTCGATGCGGTTGTCGCCGAAGGCCGTCTCCTGGATGACCTTCTTCATCGGGTCCCACAGCGGGTCGCTCGCCACCGGGTACCAGCCGGTGATGTACGAGCCCTCGTAGGGGCCCGACGCCCCGCCGGTGGCGTTGATCGAGGTCTGGTCGACGCTGCCCAGGACGGTCGCCGTCCGCACCTCCGGGTAGGTGTCGCGGGCGCGGCGGAAGGAGTCCATGAAGGTGTTGGTGCGGTCCCCGAGCGCGGGCACCACGCAGCCGGTCGTCGTCGCGTCCGCGGTCGCCCGCCGCAGCGCCAGCCCGGACTGGCCGTCGTACTCGGTGGCGTCCTCCTCGGCCAGCTGGTCGCTCGCCGCCGGGTGGCCGCCCGCCTTCAGGCCCGAGTCGAGCAGCTCGGGCAGCTGGTCGCCGGCGATCGTGTTCGGCCGGACCAGGGTGACGGGCCCGCAGCTCGACGCGAGGGCGTTGCCGAGGCCGGCCAGCAGCGTGGGCTGGCCGCCGTTGACCGGGTAGGACAGCGGGCTCGTGAACTCGTTGGTCGTGATCCCGTAGCCGCCGATGTACGGGATGCCGGCGCCTTCCAGGGGAGGCAGGAAGGCGTCGGAGTGCTGGCTGTAGGAGCCGACGACCGCGACGACGTCCTCCTTGACCGCGCGGCGGGCGCACTTCGCCGCTCCGACGCTGTCGTTGTGGTCGTTGCAGACCAGCACGCGCAGCTCGCGGCCGTTGATGCCGCCGTGGGCGTTGGCCCAGCGCGCGTACGCCTGGGCGAAGGCCGGCATGCCGGGTTTGTTGGTCGCGCCGGTGTCCATCGGCGCCCAGGTCATGACGGTGATCGGGTCGTCCCCGGAACCCCCCGTGGTACCGGGGACGACCCCGCAGCCGGCGGCGAGCGTGGCGCACGCCGCCAGGGCGACGGTGGTGAGGGCGGTCGATGTGACGCGTCGGGTCAGGAGGCGGGAGAGGAATGTGCTGCGGGGGTGGCGCCTACCGGTCATGTGCCCGCACGATTCCCTCACACGGCTAACCGGGGAGTGACCTTCGGTCAACGCCTGGTGACGTCGGGGTGAATTGCGGGGGCCGGTGAGGCGCCCGCGGGCGGGAACGTACGATCGGTGACCGTGCAAGGTTCGGAGAACTCTTCCCGTCGCGGCCGTCGCTCCTCCACCATGGGCGGCATGCCACTGAACGACATGCCGTGGTGGCGCTGGCGCAGCAATGTGCGCTCCGCGCTGCACATGCTCTCCGACCCCGTCTTCCAGCGCGACGTCTGGCTCGCCGGCGCGGCCGGCTACGGCGACGTCACCGACGCCGTCTACCGCCTGGTCGAGGACACCTGGCTGGACCACTGGTCGGCCGAGAAGTACGTGGGCACGATCTTCCGCGACTCGCAGGAGGCCGCCCTCGTCGACACCGCCGTCCTGCGCGTGCTGCGGATCATGCACCAGGTCGGCCCGGACGCCCCCGTGCAGACCTACCTGGAGCACGAGGCCTGGCCGGAGGCGGTGCGGGCGGCCCGCGACGCGCACGTGAGGCTGGCCACGAGCGACGGCGAGGACCCGGACACGCCGCCGCGCAGCCTCGAGGTGCTGAGCATCCTGACCCGGTCCGCGTAGCGGGACGCCACCCCGGCAAAGGGCCCGGATATGGGACCCTGTGCGGCATGAACGAGCAGTCCACCCGAGCCGCGGCCCCGGCCGACCAGTACGTCCTGACGCTGTCCTGCCCCGACAAGCAGGGCATCGTGCACGCCGTGTCGAGCTACCTGTTCATGACCGGCTGCAACATCGAGGACAGCCAGCAGTTCGGCGACCACGACACGGGACTGTTCTTCATGCGCGTCCACTTCTCGGCGGAGCCGCCCGTCACCGTGGACAAGCTGCGGGCCAGCTTCGCCGCCATCGGCGACGCGTTCCAGATGGACTGGCAGATCCACCGCGCCGACGAGCGGATGCGCATCGTCCTCATGGTCAGCAAGTTCGGGCACTGCCTGAACGACCTGCTGTTCCGCGCCCGGATCGGCGCGCTGCCGGTGGACATCGCGGCCGTGGTGTCCAACCACACAGACTTCGCCGAACTCGTGAAGTCGTACGACATTCCCTTCCACCACGTTCCGGTGACGAAGGACACGAAGCCTCAGGCCGAGGCGCGTCTGCTGGAGATCGTGCGCGAGGAGGGCGTCGAACTGGTCGTCCTCGCCCGGTACATGCAGGTGCTGTCGGACGACCTGTGCAAGCGGCTCAGCGGGCGGATCATCAACATCCACCACTCGTTCCTGCCGAGCTTCAAGGGCGCCAAGCCGTACCACCAGGCGCACGCCCGCGGCGTGAAGCTGATCGGGGCGACCGCGCACTACGTGACCGCCGACCTCGACGAGGGCCCGATCATCGAGCAGGAGGTCGAGCGGGTCGGCCACGACGTCACCCCGGACCAGCTCGTCGCGATCGGCCGGGACGTGGAGTGCCAGGCGCTGGCGCGCGCGGTGAAGTGGCACGCGGAGCGCCGCATCCTGCTGAACGGCCGACGGACGGTCGTCTTCGCCTGACCGTGCCGGTCGTCACATGCGGCTCAGGGACGCGGCCGCGAACAGCACGTCCCTGATCGCCTGCTTGTCGCCGACCTGACCGGCCGCCGCCTCCTCCGGGGAGACGTGGCCCGCGGCCAGGCGGCAGAACTCCACGCCGTCCAGCGCGATGTGCGCCACCTCGTGCTCGGCGGAGCCCACCGCGGCGGGGGAGTCCAGCGGGATCAGCCACTCGCCGCCGCCGGAGCCCTCGATCTCCAGCCGCAGGCTGCGGCCCGGCTCGCCCGCCGCGACCAGGTGCCGGTGACCGGCCGGGGCGCCCCGGCCGTCCCGGCGGCGGCCCGCCAGGGCCTCGGGCAGCAGCCGCGCCGCCAGGTCGATCATCCGGTTCAGATGCCGCGCCGACGGCGGTTCGTAGGGGTAGTCCACCGCGTCCGCGATGTCCTCCGCGTGCACCCAGCACTCGAAGGCCCGGTCCAGCATCGCGTCGTGCAGCGGCAGCCGGAAGTCGCCGTACGACACCGGCATCCGGCCCGCGCCGCTCCCGGTGAACGACACCGTCCGCACCAGGTCGTGGCTCTGCTCGCGCCACTGCGCCCGCACCCCGCGGGTCGGCGGAAGGTGCAGCGACCTCCAGTACGCCTCCGTGCGCGCCGCCGGCGTCCCGCCCTCGGCGGCGATGTCGCCGAGCGGGTCGGCCAGACCGAGCGCCACCGCGACCAGGCCGTCGACCGTCATCAGGTGCGCGATGACCCCGGCGACCGTCGTGCGCCGGTCCGTCTCCTCCTCGTCCGCGAACCAGCGCAGCCGCACGGGCGCGTGCCACTCGGCGTCGCCGAAGTCCTGGAGCAGCGCGTCCAGCCGGGCGGTCTCGGCGTCGTACGCCGTCGCCCACTCCGGCACCGGGATGCGCGGCGGGCGCCGCTCCAGGCAGGCCTCCAGGACGCGGGTGCGCAGCGCGGGGTCGAGGTCGAGGCTCTCGGGCCGCTGGAGCAGGCCGACGGCGTCCCGCAGCCGGACGGCCTCCTCGGCGCAGCTGCCGCACTCGCCGAGGTGCTCCTCGACGCCGGCCGCCTCCTCGGCCGAGCAGGCGGCCAGCGCCCACGCGCCCAGCAGTGACTTCAGCACCCGGTGCTCCAGGGCGAGCGGGGCGGGCCGGGCCAGGTCGCCGAGGTCCTCCAGGGCGGGCAGCGGCCGTCCGCCGTCCTCGACGGAGGCACGCGGCAGAGGTATGCGGGGCCGGCCGGGCCCGCGCTCGCCGCCGCCCTCGGGGCCGCCGTTCCGCGGCCCGCCCGGGCCGCCCGCGTCGCCGGACCCCCGGGACGCGCCCGCCCCGCCGTCACCGCGCGGGCCGCCAGGGGCGCCCTCGCCCCCGGCGCCGTCCGCACCGTCACGTCCCTCCGCACGGCCGCTCCCCGCCGCGGCGCCCGGTGCGCCGCCCCCGGGTTCACGGCGCTGTCCGGGCGTCACGGCGTCCGCGTCCGGCCGGAGACCAGTGCCCGGATTCCCCGGACTTCCTGAAATGTCGCGATTGCCCTGATTTTCCCGCTCGTTGAGGCTCGCGCCGTCTTCGCCGGATCCCCTGTGTCCCCGCTCACCCCCGTGCTCGTCGTACGCCTCGGACCGGTCCGCTCCGCTCACGCGGCACCCCCGTATCCGGGCGGTGCTTCCGGCGCCCCGGCGTCGCGCGCGGTGGACAGCAGTTGGAGTCCGAGGCGGAGCCGGCGGCGCGCCTCGTCCTCGGTGACGCCGAGGTCGGCGGCGGTCTGGCGGTAGTCACGGCGCTGGAAGTGCGCCAACTCCAGGGCGGCGCGCAGCGGCACGGGCATGGACTGCACGATGTAGTCGGCGCGGGCCGCGACGGAGGCGTGGCGCACCTTGCGCTCCAGTTCCTCCGGGCTGCCGGCGCCGCCGCGCGCGAGGGCGGCGGTCTCGGTGTCGCGCAGCCGCTGCACGGCGAGCCGGTGGGTCAGCGCCGCGACCCAGCTGCGCAGGGGGCCCTGCCTCGGGTCGTAGGTGTCGGGGTGCTCCCAGACGTGGGTGAAGACCTCGCGGGTGATGCCGTCGGCGGCGCGCTCGTCGCCGAGTACCCGGTGGGCGAGGCCGTGCACGAGGGAGGCGAACCGGTCGTAGAGCTCGCCGAGGGCCGCCGCCTCGCCGCGTGCGAGCCGCTGCTGCATCTTGCGGTCCCAGCGGAGCGGCGCTTCCTTCTTCGCCATGCGGCCCCTCCCCGCTGCTCGGCTCCGGTTTCTGCGGTCCTTTCGGTGTCCGGCGTACGCCCCACCGTCTCCTCGAATGTAGTCGGCACGTCTGACAACGCATGCCCCTTTGCGTCAATGTGTGCCCTCGGACGATCCGCAGGTGATAAGGGGCGAGAACCACCGGGGGCGGGCGCCGTCCGGTGCGCCTACCCGGCACCCGCCCGCTCGGACCCGATCGAACAGGATCGAAGCCGACTTGAACAAGCCTCTTTCGATCGGTATCGGTTTCTGCCCCGGTGTTTCAGGGAACGGCCGCTGGGCAGCCGCGCTGCAAGGAAGCGTAAGAATTGCTTCCGTTTGGTCCGGCGAGCGAAGGGCATGGTGGTGGCGTTCAAAGTGACCGGTGCCGAGCACGGCGAGTGGGCCGTGCTCCGGGTGTCGGGCGAGCTGGACCTGGTGACATCGCCGGTGCTGCGTCAGGGCATTCACGACGCGGTGGCCGACGGCCGGCACAGTCTCGTCCTCGACCTCTCCGAGGTCTGGTTCTGCGATTCCAGCGGCGTCGGCGTCCTCATCGCCGCGCGCCGGCTCATACGTTCCTGCCGGGGCAGTCTGCGGCTGGTCCTGCCGGCCCGCGGGGCCGCCGACGGCTCGCACGTCAACCGGGTCATGGGCGCGCTCGGCGTCCGCCGGCTGTTCGACGTGTACCCCGACGCCGATGCGGCCGTCGCCCCGGACGCGGGCCCGCTCTCGGCATAACGCGCAACATCGTTGTACCGGAATTTCCCCGGTCTTGGTACAAGCGTCGTTTTCCCGCTCCGGCGCGGTCCGTGCCGTCGTACGCTCCCAGCGAAGACGCCCACCCACCCGACGTAAGGCGGCCCGAGAAGACATGGTCAGCAGCGAGTACGAGCGCAGGATCGCCGCCCGCTTCGCCACCTTCGACCAGGACGGCAACGGCTACATCGACCGCGCGGACTTCAACGCGGCGGCCAAGGCGCTGCTCACGGAATTCGCGGTCGCTGCCCGCTCCGACCGGGGCCAGGCGCTGTACATCGGCGCCGAGGCGTTCTGGCAGGGCATGGCCGGCATCGCCGACCGGGACGGCGACCAGCGCATCACCCGCGAGGAGTTCGTGACCAGCGCGGTCAAGCGCCTGCGCGACAACCCGGACCGGTTCGCCGAGATCGCCCGCCCCTTCCTGCACGCCGCCCTCGCCGTGGCGGACACCGACGGCGACGGCCGGGCCACCGTCGACGCCACCGCGCGCGTGCTCGGCTGCCTCGGGGCGAGCGAGGACGTCGCGACCCGGGCGGCGGCGGCCCTGGACACGGACGCCGACGGCCGGATCGGCGAGGACGAGATCGTGTCCGCCTTCGCCCGCTACTTCACCGTCCCGGAATAGTCCGCCCGCACAACCGGGCGATCACGGAGCGTCGATACCGGGTTGTGTCCTGGGTGTGACTCGTCACGGCCCGGAGTCGGCGGTCCGCTCCGGTACCTTGTGGTGGATGCGAGTGGTCCTGAGCGCGCACCCGGCCGCAGGCGGGCGTCGCACAGTATGCCGCACGGGTACTCCTTCGCGCTGGAATATGCCCGAAGCGCTTGTTGACGTGACTGTACGTCAACCATGCTGTGCCACAAGGGATTCACGTTCCGTGACCCCTGTCGTCCCGGCCGCTGTCCCGGCCATGCAGAAGATGGCTGTGATCGTGGCCCTCGTGAGGCGCGAGCCCAAGTGTCCGCCGGTTCGGATGGTGTGAGCGGTGCAGGTGCTTCAAGTGCAGCTGGAGGTCCGGCCCGACCCCGCGGAGGTGGCGCGAGCCCGGAAGTGGGCCCGCTCACGCCTCGCCGGCTCGGGGATACAGGCCGACGAGCCGATCGCCGAGACCCTGATCCTGCTGGTCTCCGAGCTGGTCACCAACGCCGTCGTGCACACCGGCTGTCCGGCGGTGCTGCGGCTGTCCCTGCCGGGCGCCGCGGTGGACGGCGCGACCGTCCGCCTGGAGGTCGCCGACCGCAGCAGCCGCGCCCCCGTGCCCCGTTGCCCGGACGGTGACGCGACCGGCGGCCGGGGCCTCGCCCTCGTCGACGGCCTCGCCGACCGCTGGGGATGGCAGCGAGAGGGCGGCGGCAAGCGCATCTGGTGCGAACTCGACCGCTGTGAACGGCCCTCCGGCGCCGCGGCCTGCGCGGGCGGAGTCGTCGCGTACGGCGGCGGCGCGGCGTACGACGGGCTCGCGTACGAAGCGGTGTAGCGGTCCGAGGTGCAGGGGCGCACGTCGGACGCGAGGCGTGTGCGGGCCGTCAAGTGGTGCGCCGGGGTTGTGCTTCTGTGCGCGTCCGCCGCAAAAGGTGCGTAAGTAATAAATGCCTGACCAGGTGTTGACGCCTCTTGTCCGTTTGATCACGCTTGTGGCAGCGACTTGCCGTGAGGGGACGGCGAGGGTCTTGGTGACGGAGGCCCTCGGCGAGTGCGGGTCGTGACACGGCGTCGGTCTCCTCGGGGCCACGGGAGGCCGGGCGGGGGACGCCGGGTCGGGTGGCGGCGGGCGAAGCCGTGCTCGGGGCGGGCAAGCGCCACGCCGCCGGCCGACCGAACGCGAGGACGGACGCGAGGGCGAGCACGGACGCTCCGCCGGACTTCCGTCCACAACCTGTGGACAACTTTTCGCGAGCGCCTCGCCCGTGCCCCGCTCCCGCCCGTCCCGCGTTCCCGCCTACACCCTGCTCCCGCCGCCCACCCGGAACGTCCTGCGGTACGCGGTCGGCGTGACGCCCAGCGCCGCCTGGAGATGCTGGCGCATCGACTGGGCCGTGCCGAAGCCCGCCTCGCGGGCCACCTGGTCCACCGACAGATCCGTGGACTCCAGCAACTGCCGGGCCCGCTCCACCCGTTGCTGCGCGAGCCACTGCCCGGGACTCACCCCGACCTCCTCGCGGAACCGGCGCGTGAACGTGCGGACGGACATGCTCTCCCGGGCGGCCATGTCCCGCAGCTGGATCGGCTCGTGCAGCCGCCCGAGCGCCCAGGCCCGCGCCCCCGTCGTCGTCGCCTGCTGCGGATCGGGCACCGGCCGCTCGATGTACTGCGCCTGCCCGCCGTCCCGGTGCGGCGGCACGACCGTACGGCGCGCGATCTCGTTGGCGACCGCCGCGCCGTGGTCGCGGCGCACCATGTGCAGGCACAGGTCGATGCCGGCGGCGACCCCCGCCGAGGTCAGGACGTCGCCGTCGTCGACGAACAGCCCGCCCGGGTCGACCTCGACGCGCGGGAAGAGCCGCTGGAGGCGCTCCGCGTCCGCCCAGTGCGTGGTCGCCGGGCGGCCGTCCAGGTAACCGGCGGCGGCCAGGACGTAGACGCCGGTGCAGATGGAGGCCAGGCGGGTGCCGGGCCGGACCCGGGCGAGCGCGGCGGCCAGCTCGTCGGTCAGCACGCCTTCGTCGTAGACCGGGCCGAGCTCGTACGACGCGGGGACGATCACCGTGTCCGCCGTGGCCAGCGCCTCCGGGCCGTGCGCCACGTGGACCGAGAAGTCGGCGTCCGTCTCGACCGGGCCGGGCGGCCGGACCGAGCAGGTCACGACCTCGTACAGATGCCGGCCGTGGGCGTCCTTCGGGCGGCCGAAGATGCGGTGCGGGATGCCCAGCTCGAAGGGGAGCAGCCCGTCGAGGGCGAGGACGACGACGCGGTGCGGCCGGAAGGGCGGCGCGGGGGTGCTGCCCGGGTCCCAGGTCATGGCCCGATCCTAACGAATGCTGTCCTTCGGGCCACTCGATCGCGGGACCCGCCGACCGGAGGCTCTATGGCGTGACCGAGACAACCGCTGCCGCCACCGCCGCCGAGGACGCCGGACCCGGCCGGCGCCGCCCCCGCGTCCACCGCGCCTGGTTCGTCGCCGCCGTCACCTTCGTGACGATCATCGGCGCCGCCGCCTTCCGCTCCGTGCCGGGGCTGCTCTTCGACCCGCTGCACGAGGAGTTCGACTGGTCGCGCGGCACGATCGGCGCGGCGGTCTCCGTCAACCTCGCCCTCTACGGCCTGACCGCGCCCTTCGCGGCGGCGCTGATGGACCGCTTCGGCATCCGGCGCGTGGTCGCCGTCGCCCTCACCGTGATCGCCCTCGGCTCGGGCCTGACCGTGTGGATGACCGAGGCCTGGCAGCTCATCCTCTGCTGGGGCCTGCTGGTCGGCCTCGGCTCCGGCTCCATGGCGCTGGCCTTCGCGGCCACGGTCACCAACCGCTGGTTCACCGAGCGGCGCGGCCTGGTCACCGGCATCCTCACCGCCGCCTCCGCGTCCGGGCAGCTGATCTTCCTGCCCCTGCTGTCCTGGATCGTCGACCGGTACGCATGGCGCCCGGCCGCCGTCACGGTCTCGCTCGCCGCCCTCGTCGTCGTCCCGTTCGTCTGGCTCCTGCTGCGCGACCACCCGGCCGACGTGGGCCTCAAGCCGTACGGCGCCAAGGAGTTCGTGCCGAAGCCCGCCCCCGTGCCCGGTGCCGCCCGGCGCGCCGTCACCGTGCTGCTGTCCGCCGTGCGCACCGGCCCGTTCTGGCTGCTGGCCGGGTCCTTCGCGATCTGCGGGGCGTCCACCAACGGCCTGATCCAGACCCACTTCGTGCCCGCCGCGCACGACCACGGCATGCCCATCACGGCCGCCGCCTCCCTGCTCGCCGTGATCGGCGTCTTCGACGTCGTCGGCACCGTGGCCTCCGGCTGGCTCACCGACCGCTTCGAACCGCGCCGCCTGCTCGCCGTGTACTACGCCCTGCGCGGCGTCTCCCTGCTGTTCCTGCCGATGCTGCTGGCGCCGAGCGTGCACCCGCCGATGATCTTCTTCATCGTCTTCTACGGCCTCGACTGGGTCGCCACCGTCCCGCCCACCCTCGCGCTGTGCCGTGAGCAGTACGGCGAGGACAGCGCGATCGTGTTCGGCTGGGTCCTCGCCTCCCACCAGGTCGGCGCCGCGCTGGTCGCCTTCCTCGGCGGCGCCGCCCGCGACGCCTTCGGCTCCTACGACGTGGTCTGGTACGCGTCCGGCGCCCTGTGCGCGGCGGCGGCGCTCATGGCGCTGGTGATCCGCCGCCGCCCGGCACCGGCCCTCGCCTGAACGAGGGTGCCGGTCAGCCCGGCAGCCGGGCCACACAAGCGCCGCCGTCCCGGGCCACGGCACTCGCGATGCGCACCGCGTCGCGGGCCAGCTCGCGGAGCATGCCGCTGATGGGGTTCGTGAAGCCGGTGAAGTACAGGCCGGGCGCCCGCTCCGGGCAGCGGGCGCCCCGGACGACGGGTCTGCCGCGCCCGTCGAGCACACCCAGGTGCCCGACGACGCCCTCCAGGCCGCGGACGTATCCGGTGGCCGCTATCACCGCGTCCGGCGCGAGGCGGCTGCCGTCGGCCAGGACCACCTCGCCGTCCTCGAAACGCTCGACGGCGGCCACGACCTGCACCGTGCCGCCGCGCACCGCGTCGACGAAGCCGACGTCCTGGACCGGGATGGCGCCCTCGTGGACACGGGAGTACAGACCGGTGTCCGGGCGGGGCAGGCCCTGCGCGGACAGGTCGGGCACGCTCAGCCTCGCCAGCGGCCGGGCCATCCGGTCGACGAGCGCCGTCGGCAGCCGGCGGCACAGCACGCCCGTGTACTGCGCGGCCCAGCCGGCCGTCGACCGCCGCACGATGTGCGGCACGGTACGGATCGCCACCCGCACGCTCGCGGCCCCGCCCTCCGCGAGGTCGACGGCTATCTCGGTGCCGGTGTTGCCCGCGCCGACGACGAGCACGTCGCGTCCGGCGTAGGGCTTCGCGTTCCGGTACTCGCGCGCGTGCAGCAACTCGCCTCCGTACGTGTCCCGGCCCGGCCAGGCCGGGACACGCGGCGTGTGGTTGTGGCCGGTCGCCACGACGACCGCGGCGCCCGTCAGCTCCCGGCCGCCGGTGGCGTGCAGCAGCCAGCCGGTGCCGTCGGGGGTGCGCTCTATCCGGGACACCTCGACGCCGGTGACGACCTCCAGGCGGTGGTGCTCGGCGTACTTCTCCAGGTAGCGCACCAGGTCGTCCCGGGAGACCCAGCGGCCGAAGCGGCGGGGGATCGGCAGCCCGGGCAGGCCGGACAGCCGGCGGGTGGTGTGCAGCCGCAGGCGGTCGTAGTGACCCCGCCAGGACGCGCCGACGCGGTCCGACTTCTCCAGGACGACGGCGCGGATGCCCCGCGCGCGCAGGGCGTACGCGACGGAGAGTCCGCCGGGGCCGCCGCCGACGACGTAGACGGGGCGTGGGTTGTTGGGGGGTGGTGTGAAGTCGGCCATGGGCGGGAGTATCCACCACTAGGGGGAACGGGGGTGCGAGGGCCTCCGGCTCGCCCGCCTTGCCGGGGACCGGCGTCGAGGTGCGGGGGCCGCCCGGCCTACGGCCACAGCAACCGCGTCGTCCACGTGCCGCCCGTGCGCCGGTACTGCACGCGGACGTGCCGTCTGCCCGCCTCGCCCTGGAAGAACTCCGCCTCGTCCGGGACCAGGCGGTACAGGGTCCACGTCGGGGCCACCGCGTCCGGTTCGCTCGTTGCCCTGTCCCAGGCCGCGCGCGACGCCCGCTCCAGGTCCTCCGGGGAGCCCAGCACCTCGCTCTGCCGGCCGGTCAGGGCGGCGGCCAGCGCGCCCGTCGAGCGGGCGCGCAGATCGGCCCGGGACTCCTCGGCCGTTGCGGCGGCGACCGGTCCGCGCAGGCGCACCTGCCGCCCCAGGACCGGCCAGTAGAAGGAGAGCGCGGCGTACGGACGCGCCGCCAGCTGCCGTCCCTTGCGGCTCGTGGCGTGCGTGGCGAACGACCAGCCGCCGGGATCCGCACCGTGCAGCATCACCACCCGTACGTCGGGCAGGCCCGCCTCGTCCGACGTCGCGAGGGACATGGTGTGCGGCTCCGGCTGCCCGGCCGACACCACCTCCGCGAACCACCGTGTGAACAGGGCGAGCGGCTCGCCGGGCAGGCGGTCCGGGTCGAAGACCGGCAGCTCGGTCACCTCGGGGTCCCAGACCCGCAAGGACCTCAGCAGCTCGTGCAGATCCGTTTCCATGCCCCGATTGTCACGCGCGCCCGGGTCACGCGCGCGCCCGCCCGGACAACGCAACAGGCGGCGGTCCACTCGGGTGAACCACCGCCCGTATGACAGACAGGACTTGGGACGAGGCCGCGCGCACCGGCGGCTTGGGGGGAGGCTACTTCGTCGGCTTCTTTCCCGTGATGCCCAGATGCACCAACAGCGCCAGATTCGGCTTGAGTTCAGCCTGCTTGACGCCCCACGTCTGGAAGCCCTTCTGGTGCGAGGCCGCGGCCGCGAGCATCGCGACCAGCGCACCGGCGACGGCCGCCGGGTTCACGTCCTTGTCGACCTTGCCCTTGGACTGCAACTCGGCGACGGAGTCCGCCAGGGAGCTGTTCACCGAGTTCAGGATCTTCATGCGGAGCTTGTAGAAACGCTTGTCGCCCTCGGCCGCCCCGAGATCGACAACCCGCAGGATCGCATCGTTTCTGCGCCAGAAGTCGAGGAAGCCGTCGACCAGTTCCTGCGCCGTCTGCCAGCCGGCCTTGCCCACCCAGGAGCGGCCCGCGACGAGCTCCGCCAAGTCGGCGCTCTCGGCGGCCATTTGCTCGGCGATCTCGAGGACGGCGCCCTCGACGTCCGGGAAGTACTGGTAGAAGGTCGCGGGCGACGTGCCCGCCTTGCGGGCGACATCTATGACTTTGACGTCGCGGTACGGGGAGGAGCTGAGCATCTCGCTGAGGCAGTCGAGCAGCTTCTGCCGGGTCGCCTGCCCACGTCGACCGGCCACGCGGCCGTCGACGGTACGCACTTGTCCTGTCATGCCGTCAGCTTACCGAGGGGGGATGGGAGCGCGATTCGGCCGACTGCAAATGGGGTGCGCGGGGGTCCGGAGGCTGGTGTGCCTGGTCTGCGCGTTGCGTGAGCGGCCGTTACGTTGGCGACATGGCCGAAAACAGGGCATCCGCGTACGGGGAGGGCGTCCCCTGCTGGGTCGACGCGCAGCTCTCCGACATCGAGGCGGGCAAGCGGTTCTACGGTGGGCTTTTCGGGTGGACGTTCCGGGCGGCACCCGGCGCCGCCGTCTGGGCCCTGCGGGAGGACGAGCCCGTCGCCGCGCTCGTCCCCAAGACGGACGGCCGGATGCCCACCGTCTGGACGGTGTACTTCGCGACGCCGGACGCCGAGGCGTTCGTCAGGCGGGTCCGGGCGGCCGGCGGACAGCTGGTGACCGCGCCGACGCGGATCGCGGACCTGGGCGCGTTCGCCCTGGTCACGGACGCGGAGGGCGCCGTCTTCGGCCTGTGGGAGGCCGACGGCCACGAGGGCTTCGGGCGGCGGCACGGGCCGGGCGGCTTCGCCTGGGCCGAGCTGTACACGCGGGACACCGCCGCCGCCAACGCCTTCTACGGCGACCTCTTCCACGAGGCGCTGTTCGGGCCGGACGCCGACCCCGACTTCGGCCGCGCCCCGGTCTCCGACGTCTTCCCCGCCGAGATGCCGCCGCACTTCCTCGTCCACTTCGGGGTCGAGGACTGCGACGAGGCCCTCGACACCGTGCGCCGGCTCGGCGGCCGGGTGCAGGCGACGCCGTTCGACACTTCGTACGGCAGGGTCGCGGTCGTCACCGACGACCAGGGTGCGTCGTTCGCCCTACTACAACGCTGAAGCGGCCGCCGCAACGCCGAAGCCGCCGCCCGAAGGGATACTCGAAGGGACTTTCGAGATCACCGTGGGGTTTGTCCCAGGACACCCCGATCCGCCCCCGGGTTCGCAACCAGCGCTCCGGCCAGGAAGAATCGGGGTGCGTGCCGCCACGGCGGTGCGGTGGTGAGACGCTGCACTGGGCCGCGGACATATGGCGTACATATGGCGGTGACGCGGCTCGTACGGGGAGGTGGCAGGCAAGTGGTGGAGCAGCTGACGCAGCACGATCCACGGCGGATCGGGCCGTTCGAGGTGCTGGGACGGCTCGGTGCCGGCGGAATGGGGCTGGTCTATCTCGCGCGCTCGGCGTCCGGCCGGCGCGTGGCGATCAAGACGGTCCGCACGGAGCTCGCCGAGGACCAGCTGTTCCGCGTCCGCTTCACGCGCGAGGTCGAGGCCGCGCGGGCGGTCTCCGGGTTCTACACGGCCGCCGTCGTGGACGCCGACCCGCGCGCCGCCGTGCCCTGGCTGGCCACCGCGTACGTCCCCGCGCCCTCCCTCGAGGAGATAGTGAATCAGTGCGGGCCGCTCCCGGCCCAGGCGGTGCGCTGGCTCGCGGCCGGGGTCGCGGAGGCGCTGCAGTCCATCCACGGGGCGGGCCTGGTGCACCGCGACCTGAAGCCGTCGAACGTCCTCGTCGTCGAGGACGGCCCCCGGGTGATCGACTTCGGCATCGCGTCCGGCGTCTCCAACACCCGCCTGACCATGACGAACGTCGCCGTCGGCACGCCCGCCTACATGTCGCCCGAGCAGGCCAAGGACTCCCGCAGCGTCACCGGCGCGAGCGACGTGTTCTCGCTCGGCTCCACGCTCGTCTTCGCCGCGACGGGACACGCGCCGTTCCACGGGGCCAACCCCGTCGAGACGGTGTTCATGCTGCTCAGAGAGGGCCCCGACCTCGAAGGCCTGCCCGACGAGCTGCGCCCGCTCATCGAGTCCTGCATGCAGATGGAGGCCTCGGCGCGGCCGACCCCGGCCGACCTCCAGGCCCAGCTCGCCCCGCACCTGTTCGGTTCCGGCTCCGACGACAGCGGCACGGCCTCGGCGTGGCTGCCGGAACTCGCGGTCAGCCTCATCGAGGCCCGCCGCAACGGCCGCCCGCCGGCCAAGCCGAACCAGGGCGCGGGCCGCGGCACCGGAGGCCGGCCGCCCGTGCCGCCGCCGCCCCCGCACGACCCCGTCGTACCGCCGCGGCCGCCCGTGCCCGTGGGCGCGCCCGACACCGGGCCCGTCCGGCTGGCCGGCGCCCAGGTGCCGATCGGGCCGGGGCCGCGCGTCGCCGACGTGCGGGCCGCCGCCGTCAAGGCGCCGCCGCCGGAGTCCGCGCTCGCCGCGTCCTGGTCGAAGGCCCACCACGGCGTGAACGGCGCCGACCCCGCCCTGTCCGCCACCGCCGCGCCCCCGGCCCCGCCGACCCCGCCCGACCAGCCCGGCGGCTGGCGCCCGTGGCGGTTCCGGATGTCCAACGACGTGTGGGGCACCCCGGCCGTCGCCGACGACCTCGTCTACGTCACGTCCTTCGAGGTCCACGCCCTGGACGTGGCCACCGGCCGGCGCAGATTCAAGACGCGCGACGTGGCCTGGTCGATGGCGGTCGCGGACGGCAGGGTGCACGCCTCGGACGGGCCGACCCTGTTCGCCCTGGACGCCCGCGAGGGCACCGACCTGTGGCGGTTCCAGACGGACGCCTGGGTGTACTCCCTCAAGGCCGACCGCGGCACCGTCGTCACCGGCACCCGGGGCGGCGGCGTCCAGGCCTGGGAGGCCTCGAACGGCCAGAAGCTCTGGGAGATCACCGGCGCCCAGACCGACTTCGAGTCCCCGGAGGCCGGCCCGGCCGTCCACGAGGGCACGGTGTACGTCTGGCAGGACGCCCGGCTGCGCGCCCTGGACGCCCGCACCGGCGACGAGCGCTGGTCGTACCCCATCGGCGACGCCGCGTCCTGCGGCGGCGTACCGGTCCGGCTGACGCAGGCCCCGGACGGCTACGTGTACGTCTCCGCCGGCACCCGCGTCCTCGCCCTGGACGTCGCCACCGGCCACGTCCGCTGGCACTTCGAGGCGCCCGCGGTCTTCCTGTCCCCGCCCGCCTTCGTGCCCGGCCCCGCGGTCACCGGCGGCGGCATCTACCTCGCGGACTACCTCGGCACCGTGTACGCCCTCGACGCCACCGACGGCCGCGACCGCTGGCGCATCGCGACCGAGGCCCGCTCCTCGGTGGAACCGGTGCTGGTGGCCGCGGGCCACGTCCACGTCGGCAGCGGCAAGGGCCTCTACACGCTCGACGCCGTCACCGGCACCCCCAAGTGGCGCTTCCAGGCGGGCGGCGACATCGTCGGCGCGCCCGCGGTCGCCGAGGGCCGCATCCACTTCGGCTCCACCGACCACCTCCTCTACACCCTGAAGGCCGACGACGGCCGGCTGCGCTGGAAACTCGCGACCGGCGGGGAGATCACCGGCTCGCCGGTGGTGCGGGACGGCGTGGTGTACGCGTGCAGCAAGGACCGCTGCGTGTACGCGCTGGACGCGGAGAAGGGGACGGGAACGGCGCGCACGGCGTAAAAGTTCCGCGCCTTATTTCACGGGTTTGTCACCGCCCGCCGCGCGCGGCCTGGCGCGCCCATTTCCCCTGTTAGCGTGACGTGGCCATGCCGGGGGAGGCCACCACTGACGCGCGCCCCCGTCCGCTCCAACAGGCAATCACCACACGGGGGTTGAACAGATGAAGCTTCGTCATGTCCGCACGGCCGCGATCGCCGTCGGCGTCGTCATCGCCCTGACCGGCGCCCGCGGTTCCGGCGGGGGCGGCTGCAGCAGCTCCGACTCCAGCAGCTCGTCGTCCTCCAGCTCGGGCGGCTCCGGTGCGCACGACGACGACTACGACGTCGACGTCCCCGACGTCGACGCGGGCACCACCACCTCGGGCGGCTCCAGCAGCGGCTCCGGCTCCGTCTCCGGCGGCTCCGGACCGTCCTCGGCCGCGAGCGACCTGGACATCGACAACTGCCGCTACGACGAGTCCCGCGGCCTGGTCGCCACGGTCACCGCGACGAACTCCAGCAGCACCATGACGTACACCTACGCCTTCACGGTCACCTTCAAGGACTCCGGCGGCACCGTCCTGAAGGCCACGACGGACAAGATCTCGTACGTCCCGGCCTCGGAGACCCGGACCCACGACGTGGCGGCGCCCTACGTCCCGGGCACCCCGGACGCGACGAACGGCGGCACGTGCGTGATCACGAACGCGACGAAGACGGTGTCGTAGCGGGCACGTCGGCCGCGGGGCCGCCGCAGGGCCCCGCATGGATCAGCCGCGGCAGCTCCCCCTGAGGGCTGCCGCGGCTGAGGTCTGCGCGCGTGGAGGCTTACGCCCCCTCGGAACCCGCGTGGTTCTCCATCGTCTTGAGGACGTCCTCCTCGACGCTGCCCGCGTGGTTCTCGAGCGGCTTGATGGTCTCGCTCTCCGTGACGCTTCCGGCGTGGTTCTCGAGCGGCTTGACCGTCGTACCGTCGCCCGTCGTGGCCGGCTTGTTCGAAGCGTCGCTCATGTCGGCACTCCCCTGTCGAACGTAGTGGATCAATGAAGCCTGCCCGGCGACTCCCCCGAGGGCCGCCGGGCAGGCACTTCCAGCCGGCACACCATAGTCGTGCCGCCAGGTGCTGGGCCGTCTGCCCCCCGACGCGACGGGCCAGCACTCAGCAGCATGGTGGGTGGCGATAAACATTCGATGAACGCCGCACCGAGCGGCTGTCAGGCCGCCTCGGCGGGCCGCAGCAGCGACCTCACCGACTCGGCTTCGGCCGCACCGGACGCCTCATGGATGTTCAGTGCCTCGCACCAGCACGCCCTGGCCCTGTCCGTCTGGCCGAGCTGGTCCAGGGCACGCCCCAGTGTCGTCAGGACGTTGGCGCGCATCCAGTCGCCCCCGATGACGCGCAGCGCCAGGGCCTGCTCGGCGTGCTGCGCGGCCAGCGACGGGTTGCCACCCGCCAAGTGGGCCTCGGAAATACGGAAGTTCGCGGTGCCCTCCCACAGCCGCTGGCGGTTCTCCCGGAACAGCTGGAGCGCTTCGTGCAGTTGGGCCAGCGCCTCCTCGCACTGGTTCGCCGCGCTCAGGGCGATCCCGAGGGCGAGACGTCCGTTGGCGAGGCGGAGCGTCAGGCCGAGCTGGTCGTAGATGGCGACCCCTTGGCGCGCCAGTTCCACGGCGCTCTTCGTCCTGTTCAGCTTGACGTGGATGCGGGAGAGATTGCACAGGGCGCTCGCCTCCCCCGGCAGATTGCCGTCGGCCCGATAGTTGGCGATGGCCTCCCGCAGGTGCTTCTCCCCGTCCGCGTGACGACCCTGGTAGAAGGCGATGATGCCCCGGTCGTTGGGCGCCCAGCAGCACGGCGCAAGGTCCCCGGCGGCCTGCGCGAGACGGATGGCGTCGCGTGCCTCCTCGTCCGCCTGCGTGAAGCGGTCGGAGACGAGGAGGGCGTTGGTCAGGGCCGTCCGGGCCCGTCCCTCCGCGCGGTTGTCCCCGGCCGCGCGTGCGATGTCGCGCAGCGCCACGGCCGTGGCCTCGTACTGATGGGCGTTGGCGCCCGACTCCGCGAGGTCCTTCGAGACCCACAGCAGGTCGACGGCGCTCCTGAGCATCCCGTTCTCGGCACTCTGACGGACGCAGGCCAGCAGGCAGTTGGCCTCGGTGTACAGCCAGTCGATCGCCGCCTTCGAGGTGTCGAACCTCAGGCCGGGGTGCCGCGTGGGCTCGATGTGGTGCACGAGGCGGTCGCCGGGCCGCTCGATCGCGTACACGCCCGCCGCCGTCGCCAGGTAGAAGTCGAGCAACCGCGACATCGCCGCGTCCCGCTCGCTCGGGGGTTCCTCGTCGCGTTCCGCGCAGGCGCGGGCGTAGAGGCGGACCAGGTCGTGGAAGCGGTAGCGGCCCGGGGCCGCCGACTCCAGCAGGGACGTGTCGACCAGCGATTCCAGCAGGTCCTCCGTGTCCTCGGCCGGCAGGTCGAGGACCGCCGCTGCCGCCGCCACGGAGATGTCGGGGCCGTCGGCCAGGCCGAGGAGGCGGAAGGCGCGGGCCTGGGCCGGCTCCAGCTGGCCGTAGCCGAGTTCGAAGGTGGCCTTCACGGCCAGGTCGCCGGCCTGGAGCTCGTCGAGGCGGCGGCGTTCGTCGGCGAGCTTCGCGGCCAGCACCGATACCGTCCAGGTGCGGCGGGCCGCGAGGCGGGACGCCGCGATGCGGATGGCGAGGGGGAGGAAGCCGCAGGCCGCGACGACGTCCAGGGCGGCCTCCCGCTCCGACGCCACCCTCTCCTCGCCCACGATCTTCGTGAACAGCGCCAGCGCCTCGTCCGGCGACATCACGTCCAGGTCGACGAGGTGGGCGCCCGCCAGGTCGACCATGCGGACCCGGGAGGTGACGAGGGCGGCGCAGCCCTCGGTGCCGGGCAGCAGGGGCCGGACCTGGGCCGCGTCACGGGCGTTGTCCAGGAGGACCAGCACGCGGCGGCCGTCGAGGACCGAGCGGTACAGCGCGGCGCGCTCCTCCAGCGAGTCCGGGACGGCCGAGTCGGCCGTGCCGAGGGCGCGGAGGAAGGAGCCGAGGACGGTCTCCGGCTCGGCCGCCCGCGAACTCGTGCCCTGGAGGTCGACGTACAACTGGCCGTCGGGGAACGCCGCGCGGGCCTGGTGGGCGACGTGCACGGCCAGGGTCGTCTTGCCGACGCCGCCGATGCCGGCGAGGGCGGACACCGCCATCACGCGGCCGTCCGCCGACGCCAGGACGTCACCCAGCTCCGTCACGAAGGACGCCCGGCCCGTGAAGTCCGGGACGGTCGCGGGCAGTTGCGCGGGCCGCACCGGGGCCGTCGGCGGTTCCGCGACCGCCGCGGACGGCTCGGCCAGGCCCGGGTCCGCCCGGAGGATGCGCTGCTGGAGGTCCTGGAGTCCCGGACGCGGGTCCACACCGAGCTCGTCGGCCAGCAGGCGGCGCGTGTCCGCGTAGACGGCCAGCGCCTCCGCCTGCCGCCCGCTGCGGTACAGCGCCAGCATCAGCAGCTCCCGCAGCCGTTCGCGCAGCGGGTGGGCCGCCGTGAGGGCCGTCAGCTCGGATACGGCCTCGGCGTGGCAACCCTGCTCCAGGTCCATGTCCAGGCGGGACTCCACCAGTTGGAGTCGCCACTCCTCAAGGCGCACCCGCTGCGTCTCCGCGTACGGGCCCGGCACGCCCGCCAGGGTCTCGCCGTCCCACAGGGCCAGGGCCCGCCCCAGCACCTCACGCGCGTGACACAGGTCCCCGGCGCTGCGCGCCTTCTCCGCCTCGGCCGCGAGGTCCTGCGCCACCGCCAGGTCCAGCGTCCCGTCCCGCAGCCCGCGCACCGCGTACCCGCCGGACTCGCTGGCCAGCAGCCCGGCGCCCAGCACCTTGCGCAGCCGGGACGCGTACGTCCGTACCGCCGCCAGTGCCTGCGACGGCGGTTCCTCGCCCCACAGGGCGTCGATCAGCTCCCCGGCGGTCGCGGTGCGGCCCTCGCGCAGCAACAGCGCGGCCAGCAGGGCGCGTTGCATCGGGGAGCCGGTGCTCAGCGGCTCCTCGCCGCGCCAGGCGCGCACCGGGCCGAGCACACCGAAGCGCAGCGCCGTCGGCTCCTCCGAGCCGGTACGCCTCTGCTCCGGCACTCGCGGTACACCCATCGCCGTCCCCCTCGCCCTGCTGAGCAACGCTGTCAGTTTGCCTTGTTCATGCCGACCACGTCAGCTTCGCGAGATACCGATCACAGCCTGTGGTATCGGGTGACACAAGGCCCACACACTCTCTCCGCAGTCGCGGTAGGGTCGGCGCGTGACTGCCGGGTCGGCCATGGGCCACGCACGAGTGAGGCGCCCGGCCCCGGCGTGAGCCCGGGGCGCGCCAGAGCGCCGCCTTCCCTTTCCCTTCCCCCACTGTCCACCGACGGGCGAAGTGAAAAGGAAAAGGAGACCCGCCCACCCATGTCGCACGACGCACAGCACGCCCCCGTCATACGGCTCGACCACACCGCGGTGTACGCCCGCGACCGCCAACTCTCCGCCGAATTCCTCGCCGCGGTCCTCGGCCTGGAGGTCGGCGCCCCCTTCGGGCCGTTCCTGCCGGTCGACCTCGGCAACGGCGTCACGCTCGACTACTACGAGAAGCGCGACGAGCCGATCCAGGGCCAGCACTACGCGTTCCTCGTCCCGGAGGAGGGCTTCGACGCGATGATCGCCCGGCTCGACGCGCTCGGCGTCACCTACTACGCGGACCCCGCCCACACCGAACCGGGCCGCGTCAACCGGCTGTTCGGCGGACGCGGCGCCTACTTCGACGACCCGTCCGGACACAACATGGAGATCATGACCCGTCCCTACGCCAGACCCTGACGGCGCCCCCTTCGACCTGGTCAGGCCGAACGTATGCTCAAAGGATGACGACTTCCGCGACCTCCGGAACCGGACCCACCGAGAACTCCCTGCGTCGCGCCCTCAAGCGAGCCCGGGACGGTGTCGCCCTCGACGTGTCGGAGGCGGCGGTGCTGCTCCAGGCGCGGGGGGAGCACCTCGTCGACCTCGCCGCGTCCGCCGCCCGGGTGCGGGACGCGGGCCTGGAGGCGGCCGGCCGGCCCGGCGTCATCACGTACTCGAAGAGCGTCTTCGTCCCGCTGACGCGGTTGTGCCGCGACAAGTGCCACTACTGCACGTTCGTCACCGTGCCCGGCAAGCTGCGCCGCGCCGGGCACGGGATGTTCATGTCGCCGGACGAGGTCCTGGACATCGCCCGCAAGGGCGCCGCCCTCGGCTGCAAGGAAGCCCTCATCACCCTCGGCGACAAGCCGGAGGACCGCTGGCCGGAGGCGCGCGAGTGGCTCGACGCGCACGGCTACGACGACACCATCGCCTACGTCCGCGCCGTCTCCATTCGCGTCCTGGAGGAGACGGGGCTGCTGCCCCACCTCAACCCGGGCGTCCTGAGCTGGACCGACTTCCAGCGGCTCAAGCCCGTCGCGCCCAGCATGGGCATGATGCTGGAGACCACCGCGACCCGCCTGTGGTCCCAGCCGGGCGGCCCGCACTTCGGCTCCCCGGACAAGGAACCCGCCGTGCGGTTGCGGGTTCTGGAGGACGCCGGGCGTTCGTCGGTGCCGTTCACCAGCGGCCTCCTCATCGGCATCGGCGAGACGTACGAGGAGCGCGCCGAGTCGCTGTTCGCGCTGCGGAGGGTCGCCCGCGCCCACCACGGCATCCAGGAACTGATCATCCAGAACTTCCGCGCCAAGCCGGACACCGCGATGCGCGGCATGCCCGACGCGGAACTGGACGAACTGGTCGCCACCGTCGCCGTCGCCCGGCACATCATGGGCCCGGCCGCCTGCCTCCAGGCCCCGCCGAACCTGGTCGACGCCGAGTACGAGCGGCTCATCGGCGCCGGCATCGACGACTGGGGCGGCGTCTCCCCGCTGACCATCGACCACGTCAACCCCGAGCGGCCCTGGCCGCAGATCGAGGAACTCGCCGCCCGCTCCGCCGCCGCCGGCTTCGCGCTCCGTGAACGGCTCTGCGTCTACCCGGAGTTCGTGCGGCGCGGGGAGCCCTGGCTCGACCCCCGGCTGCGCCCGCACGTCGCCGCGCTCGCCGACCCGGACACCGGCCTGGCCCGCGAGGACGCCGTGGTCGAGGGCCGCCCGTGGCAGGAGCCCGACGAGGCCTTCACCGCCACCGGCCGCACCGACCTGCACACCGCCATCGACACCGAGGGCCGCACCGGCGACCGGCGCGCCGACTTCGACGAGGTGTACGGCGACTGGGACGCCCTGCGCGAGGCCGCCGCCCCCGGCATGGCCCCCGAGCGCATCGACACCGACGTCCGGGCCGCCCTCGCCACGGCCGCCGACGACCCGACCCGGCTGACCGACGCCGAGGCCCTCGCCCTGCTGCACGCCGACGGGCCCGCCCTGGACGCGCTGTGCGGGATCGCCGACGACGTGCGCAGGGCGGCCGTCGGCGACGACGTGACGTACATCGTCACGCGGAACATCAACTTCACCAACGTCTGCTACACCGGCTGCCGCTTCTGCGCCTTCGCCCAGCGCCGCACCGACGCCGACGCCTACACCCTCTCCCTCACGCAGGTCGCGGACCGGGCCCAGCAGGCCTGGGACGTCGGCGCCGTCGAGGTCTGCATGCAGGGCGGCATTCACCCCGACCTGCCGGGCACCGCGTACTTCGACATCGCGCGGGCCGTGAAGGAGCGCGTGCCGGGCATGCACGTGCACGCCTTCTCGCCGATGGAGGTCGTCAACGGCGCCTCCCGCACCGGCCTTTCGATCCGGGAGTGGCTCACGGCCGCCAAGGAGGCCGGCCTCGACTCGATCCCCGGCACGGCCGCCGAGATCCTCGACGACGAGGTCCGCTGGATCCTCACCAAGGGCAAGCTGCCCACGGCCACCTGGATCGACGTCGTCACCACCGCGCACGAACTGGGCATCCGGTCGTCGTCGACCATGATGTACGGCCACGTCGACCAGCCCCGCCACTGGCTCGGCCACCTGCGCACCCTCGCCCGCGTCCAGCAGCGGACCGGCGGCTTCACCGAGTTCGTGACCCTGCCGTTCATCCACACCAACGCGCCCGTCTACCTCGCGGGCATCGCCCGCCCCGGTCCGACGGTCCGTGACAACCGCGCGGTGACCGCGATGGCGCGCCTGCTGCTGCACCCGTACATCCCCAACATCCAGACCAGCTGGGTCAAGCTCGGCAGCGACGGCGCGGCCGAGATGCTCCGCTCCGGCGCCAACGACCTCGGCGGCACCCTCATGGAGGAGACGATCTCCCGCATGGCGGGCTCCTCCTACGGCTCCTACAAGTCGGTCCGCGACCTCGTCGCCGTCGCGGAGGCCGCCGGCCGCCCGGCCAGGCCCCGTACGACGCTGTACGGGGAGGTCCCCGAGGAACGCACGCGCGCGGCGGCCGCCTCGGACGGACACCTCCCGCAGCTGCTGCCCGTGCTGGACTGAAGCCTTCCGCAGCCGCTGCCGGTCCTGGGCCGAGGTCCCGGGCGCGGACCGGCGGCCGGGACCCTCGCAGTACGATGATCGGGCCCTGACATACGGGGTTCCGTAGCTGAGGAGATGCGTGCCCGTGCCTGCCCGACTGCCCTCGTGGGCCTGGGTCAGCGGCCTGACCGTGGGGGCGGTCGCGGCGGTGACCGTCCTGGCCGTACAGGCGGACCGGGGCCCGCACCCCGCGCCCACGGCCGCCCGGCCGAGCGCGTCGCCGTCGGCGAGCGCCCGGCCAGGACCCGAGGAGACCGAGCCCGTGCGGGTGCCGGACGGCTCCGGCACCGGACGCCGCATCGTCTACTCGCTCGGGCAGGACCGGGTCTGGCTGGTCGACGCGAGCGAGGCGACCCGGCGCACCTTCACGGTGTGGCCGGGCACGGTCAGCCCCGACCCGGGCACGTACACCGTCACGACCCGGCGGGAGGCCACGACCGGCTCCGACGGCGTCAACGTCGAGAACATCGTGTACTTCGCCGCCAAGTCCGGGCTGTCGATCGCGTTCTCCAACGCGGTCGACGGCTCCTCGCCGCCGCCCGCCGAGGGCACCGACACGGGCGGCATCCGGCTGCGCACGGCGGACGGCGCGGCGCTGTGGAAGTTCGGCACGTCCGGCACGACGGTCGCGGTCGTCGAGTAGCGGGGCCGCGCCGGACAGCGGAGCCGCTCGTCAGGCGGCGGGGCCCTGCCCGGTCCGTTCCCCCGACGGCAGGTGGACGAGGGCCAGCACGATCCCGCTGAGCAGGAAGACGCGCGTCGCCGCGTCCAGCCCGTTCCAGTCCTCCGACTGCCACATCGCGAACCACTCGCCGCCGATCGCGATGAACCCGGCGCCGAACAGCAGCATGACCATCAGCAGCCCGTAGGTCGTCACGCGCCGGGCGCGCGCGTGGTCGCGCCGCAGCCACAGCCAGGTCCCGGCGATCAGCACGAGCGCGGCGACCGCCTCCCACACGATGATCGCCACGTAGGCGGCGTCCTGGATCCAGGTCGTGGTGATCGCCCGCCACATCAGGTCCTCGTCCTTGAACGTGGTGTCCATCGCGAGGACGTGCCGGACGAACTGCTGGTTGGTGCCGAAGTCGGTGATGTTCCCGACGGCGACGAGCGTCATGTAGAGGGCGACGGTGGCGGTGAGCAGCGTGACGGCGAGCGCGAGAGCGCGTGAGGTGGCCATGGGAGCTTTCTTCCCAACGACGCACATAAACGATGCATCACGACCAGTGAGCCACATCAGGCATACCGAATCCGGCCCTGAACCGATCGTTCGCGATCGAATACAGTGCTGAGCGGTCGTACGTCCGACGGTGCCCCGAGAGGTCAAGGTGGGTGCGACAGCCGGCGCCGTCTGGGGCCGTACCGAGCAGCAGGACTTCCGCAGCAGGGTGCGCGGAACCCTGCTCGGCGTGGCCGTCGGCGATGCGCTCGGCGCCCCCGTCGACACACTGGACCTGGACGCGATCCGGGCGGCGCACGGCGCCGAGGGCGTCCTCGGACCGGCCCCCGCCTACGGCAGACGCGGCGCCGTCACCCACCTCACCCAGCTGACCCTGTTCTCCACGGACGGCCTGATCCGCGCCCAGGTGCGCCGGGACACCGGCGCCTGGCACCCGCCGACCGATCTGCACCGCGCGTATCTGCGCTGGGCGGCGACCCAGCGCGACTGGGGTCCCGACCTGCGCCGCAAGGACGACGGCTGGCTGGCCCGCGAGGAGTGGCTGTACGCCCGCCGCGACCCGTCCCGCGCCCTGCTGCTCGGACTCGGCGACGAGACCATGGGCACACTCGACGCGCCGAAGAACCCCGGTGAGACCGGCCCGGAGGCCGCCGCGCGCTCCGCGCCGTTCGGCCTGCTCGTCGGCTGGGAGCCCCAGCTGGTGGTGCAGCTCGCCGTGGAGTGCGCGGCGCAGACCCACGGCCACCCGGCGGGCTTCCTGGCGGCGGGCGCGTACGCCGTGATCGTGCACGGGCTGGCCCGGGGCGAGAGCCTGGACGGCGCGGTGCAGCGGGCGCTGGCGCTGCTCGCCGCGCGGCCGGGCCACCAGCCGGTGTCGGACGCGCTGCAGCGCGCGCTGGGCGCGGTGCGGCAGGGCATGCCGACGCCGGCCCGGGTCGCGGAGCTGACCGGCGAGGGCACGGCGCAGGGCCTGGTGGCCGTCGCCGTGTACTGCGCGCTCGTCGCGGAGGACGTACGGCACGGGCTGTGCCTGGCCGTGAACCAGGACGGGCCGTCGGCCGCGGCGGGCGCCCTGACCGGCGGCCTGCTGGGTGCGCTGCACGGCGAGACGGCCCTGCCGCCGGCCTGGCTGGCCGAGCTGGAGGGCCGTCCCACGATCCTGGAACTCGCCGACGACTTCGCGATGGAGATGACGCAGGGTCCGGCCCTGCACGGCCCGGCGGGTTCGTCGCCCGCCTGGCTGGCGCGCTACCCGCGGGGTGCCTGACCGGACCCGGCGAACGCTGCGGGTCAGTCCTTCACGGCGGTCGGCCGGACGTCGTCCGGGCCGGTCGCCGGGGCCGGGACCGCGGCGGCGGCGCCGTCCACGTCGGTGTTGACCTGCTCGATGATGAGGTCCCGCTCGGGGGTGTCCTCCGGCTTGAGCCGGCCGATCACGATGTAGAGGACGAGCGAGACGGCCAGCGGGATCGACACCTGGTACTGGAGCGGCACCCCGCCCTCGACCTGCCAGTTGATCGGGTAGTTGACCAGCCAGAAGGCGAACAGTCCGGCTCCCCAGCTGGTCATCGCGGCCGTCGGGCCCGACGTGCGGAACTGGCGCAGCAGACCCAGCATCATCGGGATCGCGATCGGGCCCATCAGACCGGCGACCCACTTGATGACGACCGTGATGATGTCCTTGAACGTCGGCGAGTTGACCTGCGTCGCGACCGCCATGGACAGGGCGAGGAACGCCACCGTCGTCACGCGCGCCGCGATCAGGCCCGAACGCTCGCTCCAGGCCCGCGCCTTCGCCGACAGCACCGGCGCCACGTCCCGCGTGAACACGGCCGCGATGGCGTTGGCGTCGGAGGAGCACATGGCCATGGTGTGCGAGAAGAACCCGACGATGACCAGGCCCAACAGGCCGTGCGGCAGGAGCTGTTCGGTCATCAGGGCGTAGGAGTCGGAGCCGTCGGGCTTCTGCGACTCGACCAGCAGCGGCGACATCCACATCGGGAAGAACAGCACCAGCGGCCAGACCAGCCACAGGATCGCCGACAGCCGCGCCGACCGTGCGGCCTCGCGGGCGTTGGGCGTCGCCATGTACCGCTGGGCCTGGTTCAGCATGCCGCCGTTGTACTCGAACAGCTTGATGAACAGGAACGCCAGCAGGAACACCGTGCCGTACGGGCCGACCAGCGGCTTGGCGTGGCCCTGGAGGGCGGGCTCGTCCCAGACGCCGAAGAAGCCGCCGTGGTCGCCGAGTTCGACGAGGACGGCGAAGAACATGGCGAGGCCGGCGAAAAGTTGGATGACGAACTGCCCGAGTTCCGTCAGCGCGTCCGCCCACAGGCCGCCGATCGTGCAGTAGATGCCGGTGACGACGCCGGTGATGAGGATGCCCTGGTTCAGGGAGATGCCGGTGAACACCGACAGCAGCGTCGCGATCGCGGCCCACTTGGCGCCCACGTCCACGATCTTCAGCAGCATGCCGGACCAGGCCAGCGCCTGCTGGGTCTTCAGGTCGTAGCGGTTCTTCAGGTACTCCAGCGGCGAGGCCACGTGGAGGCGTGAGCGCAGCCGGTTGATGCGCGGCGCGAACAGCTTCGAGCCGATCGCGATGCCCAGCGCGATGGGGAACGACCAGGTGACGAAGGACGTGACGCCGTACGTGTAGGCGATGCCCGCGTACCCGGTGAACATCACCGCGCTGTAGCCCGACATGTGGTGCGAGATGCCGGAGAGCCACCAGGGCATCTTGCCGCCGGCCGTGAAGAAGTCGCTGACACTGTCCACCCGCTTGTGGGACCAGACGCCGATCGCGACCATCACGGCGAAGTAGCCGATGAGTACGGCCCAGTCGAGACTGTTCATGTGCCCCCCTTCCAGGGTCCGCCTTGTGAACTCCGCTCAGCTGGTTGGCACTTCGCCTGAGCGGGGTAGGGGCGAGGAAGGCCGCGAAGTGCCCGCTCATCGTGGGTGCGATGGCATGGGCGGGACAATGGCGCGGTAGGTCAAGAGCGAGTAAAAATGTTCTCCTTGCTGACCTTGATTCACGTACATGAACCACGCGCGGGTGTCGCGAACCTCCGGGGGAGTGGCGGTGCGGACCGCCTGAGCGGGAAGCGGCTTACCGCAGTTCCTCGGGACACGGCGTCCCGCGCGGCAGCTGGTAGGGGGCGGCCAGCCGGTAGACGCCCGCCTTCGGCGCGAGCAGTTCCGTCCACCGGTCGCCCTCGGCGTCCTCCTCCGTCTCCGACAGGCAGCCGTTCACGTTCTCGTACGACTTCGGCATGCCCTCGGGGCGGTTCCGGGAGGCCTCCGTCTCCCGCGGCGGCTTCAGGCTCCGGCCCTCGTCGTCGACGATGCTCAGCCACGGCGAGTACGGGATGCGGATCAGGACCCGGCCCGGCCGCCGCACCTCGACGGTCACCTCGCCCTGCTCGGCGCGCAGCACGGTCGCGTGCGGCTCGGCGAGCGGCGTCGGGTCGACGACCTCGAACAGCTGCCAGTTCGCGTCGCCCCAGACCTGCTTCAGATACGGCAGACCGCGCTGCACCAGCTCCCGCTCACGCTCGCCGCCGTCACCGTCCGGCTCGTCCTTCGGCAGCACCACGAAGTGCACCGCCCAGCGCTTCAGCCACTCGTGGTAGTTCGCCGAGTTGAGGGTGTCGTCGTAGAAGAGCGGGTTGCGCTCCATGTCGGCCTGGCGGTTCCAGCCGCGGGCCAGGTTGACGTACGGCGCGAGCGCGGACGCCTCGCGGTGCGAGCGGGCCGGGACCACCTCGACGCGGCCCCGCTCGGCGCGCACCTCCTGGAGCTCGTTGACGAGCGGCGCCAGCTCCCGCGACCAGGACGCCGCAGGGGCCGTGTGCACGACGTCGTTGACCGACTTCACGCCGATCCATACGTTGAACCCGACGAACGACACCACCAGCGCGTACCACTTGCGGCTGCGCGGCACCGTGAACGGCAGCGCCGCCAGCAGGGCCACGCCCGCGAACAGCATCGCCAACCGTGTGATGTTGGACCCGATCTGCGAGCTGATCAGCCACACCAGCACCACCGACAGCGCGTACACCCCGGACGTCAGCCGGACCGTCGTCCAGTCCCGGGGCACCAGCACGCACACCAGCACCGAGAACGCCAGCGGCAGGATCACCGACGCCCACGACATCGGCTGGGTGCCCGAGAACGGGAACAGCCACGCCGACACCGCCACCACGGCGGCCGGCGCGAGCCCCAGCGCCCAGGCGCCCGGCCGGCGCCGCTGGAGGAACAGCGCGACCGCGACCAGCCCCACGAACAGGCCCGCCACGGGCGACGCCATGGTCGCCAGCGCGGCCAGCGGCGCCGCGCACAGCGCCTTCGCCCACCGCTTGTAGCGCCAGCGGTACGGCCAGCAGAACACGACGGCCACCGCGCCGAGCGCGAACACCGTGCCGAGCCCGAACGTCACGCGCCCCGACGCCGCGTTGCAGAACAGCGCGAACACGCCCGCCAGCGCAGCCCACAGGGGGTTGCGCACCGACCGGCTGCGGATCAGGACCATCGTCAGCAGCCCCGCCGACACCGTCCCGGCGATCATCATCGTCGTACGGACGCCGAGCACGGACATCAGATACGGCGACACCACGCTGTACGACACCGGGTGCATCCCGCCGTACCAGGCGAGGTTGTACGCCGAGTCGGGATGCCGGCCGACGAACTCGGCCCAGGCGTCCTGCGCCGCGAGGTCACCGCCGCTGTTCGCGAACGTGAAGAACCACAGGACGTGCAGGGCGCCCGCGAGAGCGGTCACGGACAGCACGGGGTGCCGCAGCAGGCGTTCGCGCAGGGCCAGGAACGGGGTCGTGGCCGGGGGCGTCGTGGCCGAGGGCGTCGTGGCCGGGGGCGTCGGGGCTGCCTCGGAGGTCGCCCGGCTCGGGGCGGCGTCCTCGGGACGGTCGTCCGCGCGGGGTGTGGGCTCGGGTATTCGCGAGCCGGATCCCGGGTCCGGATCGGCGTCGTCGGCGCGTGTCGGCTCCGCAGTGGCCACCTGAAGGCACTCCCCGTGTCCTGTCTTCATTTTCTCGGCCGTGTCACGTCCCGTCGTGTTCACGGCTTCGTTGACCCGACCGGCGACCTGCCCCGATTCGCGACGCTAGCACGCACCCCGCCGAGGGGCTCCTCGACGGGGTGCGGGCCGCGCGGTGGTCGGGCGGTGTCGTGCGGTGGTCGCCGCGACGCGGGTCACATGATGCGGGTCAGCTTGTCCGTGAAGCCCGGCTCGACCAGGTCCTCCTGGAGCGCCACCGGGACCTTCACGGCACTGCTCGTGCCGTCGCCGACCGTCAGTGTGCCGACCTTCGTGCCGGCCTTCGCGGTCTGCGGCAGGTCCGTCCCCGCGAACGTCAGCCGCACCTTCAGTCCCGCCCAGCCGACGGCCTTCACGTCCTCCGTCACGGCGACCGGCGTGCGGCCGCCGAGGCCGTTGTCCGCGTACCCGACGACCGTGCCCTTCTTCAGGATCGTCGCCGACTCCAGCGCGTCCTGCGCCGCCCGGATCAGCCGGTCGCCGGCCGACAGCGCGCCCTGGAGGATGGTGTTGTCCGAGCCGCCGGCCGGCTGGCGCACCACGGCGCCGACGACGGTCCGCGTCTCACCGCCGACCTCCTTCTTCGCGGCGAACACCAGGTTGCCGAGCGCGGAGGTCGTCGTGCCGGTCTTGATGCCGACGACGTTGTTGTAGCCGACCAGCTGGTTCCAGTTGTTGTGCTTGACGCCCTTGTAGTCGACGTACGACATCATCGCGGCGACCTCGCGGAAGACGGGCTGCTTCATCGCCGCCTTCGCCAGCTTCACCTGGTCCTCGGCCGTGCTCACCGTGGTGTTGTTCAGGCCCGACGGGTCCGTGTACGTGGTGTTCGTCATGCCGAGGTCCGCGGCGGCGTCGTTCATCTTCTCCACGAACGCCTTCTCCGAACCGGCGTCCCAGCGGGCCAGCAGCCGCGCCACGTTGTTCGCCGACGCGATGAGGACGCTCTCCAGCGCCTCCCGCTCGGTGATGGAGTCACCGGCCGTCACCTTGACCGTCGACTCCTGCCCGGCGTCCGACTGGTCCTCCGCGGCCTGGTCGATCTTGATGTTCGGCCCCTCGTCGCCGCTCTTGACCGGGTGGTCGCGCAGGATCAGATACGCCGTCATCACCTTGGCGACACTGGCGATCGGGACCGGCTTCTGGTCACCGGACGAACCGAACGAACCGATGCCCTGCACGTCCAGCGCGGCCTGCCCGTCCGCCGGCCACGGGATCTCCACCTTGCCGCCGTCGAAGGTGTAGGAGTCCCGCGCGGTGAGGTCGAGCGTGGGCCGGGGCAGCGGGCGCACGGACTGTACGACCGCAAAGACGATCACCAGCAGCAGCACCAGCGGCGTCCAGATCTTGACCCGGCGCACCAGCGTCCGCAGCGGCGTGTCCGGAGGCGGCGGCGTGTTCGTCAGCTCCGCCAGCAGGTCCAGCGGCGGCTTCGGCGGCAACGGCTGCTGCGTCGTCCGCTCCGGCCCGAGCTGCGGCACGGGCCGCGTGGCGTCGGCGGCCGGCGGGGGCCCGTCGAGGGGCTTCAACGCGACGAAACGGCTGGTGCGCTCGGGGGCGGACTCGGAGGCGGGCTCGGGGGTGGGCTTGGCGGCCCGCTCGGATTCCGGCTTGGCGGGCTTGGGGTCCGGGTCGGACTCCGGCTTGGCGGGCTCGGAGCCCGGGTCGGATTCCGGCTTCGTGGACTCGGAGTCCGGCTTCGCGGGTTTGGCCGCGTCGCCGAGCTTCAGCATCGTGGTGGGCTGGTCCACCGGGGGCCGTACGGCCTTGAAGACGGCGGTGGGCTGATCGACGCGCCCGGCGCCGGACTTGGCGTCGGCGTCGGGGCCCTCGGCGTCGTCGCTCTCGCCGTCCGGGTCCTCGGCGTCGCCGGTGTCGTCGCTCGGCGGCACGGCGTCCTGGGGCTCGTCCTCGGGGGACTCGTCCACCGGGGTCGCGGCGGGGGCGTCTTCGGCGTCGGCCTCGTCGGTCTCGTCGGCCTTGGCCGCCTCGGCGTCCGCGTCCGCGTCGGCGTCTCCCGCGCCGTCCTTGCCGCCCTGGCCGTCCTGGCCGTCCTGTGAGGCTTCTTCGGACGCCTCGGGAGCCTCGGGGTCCCCAGGAGCCCCAGAGGCCTCAGAGGCCCCCTGAGCGCCTTCCCCGGCGGTCTCCGGGTCCTTGCCTTTGCCCTTCGTGCCGGTGTCCGCGGTCGCCACCCACGCCGCCACGGCCTCACGCAGCCGCCCGTCGCGCGCCGCGTCGTCCTCGCCGGGCCCGTCCGCGCCCTCGGCGACGTCGTCGGCCTCCGCGTCGGCCTCAGTCGCTTCCTCGGCGGCCTCGGACGGCTCCGAGGCGTCCTCGTCGCCTTCAACTGCGTCCGGCCCGTCCTGATCGCCCTCCGCGTCCGCCACGGCGCCCTCGGCGTTCGCGCCGTCCTCCGGGTCACCGGCCGGTCCGCCGGCGCCGCCCTCCGGGTCCTCCGCGTCCTCCGCTTCCCCGTCCCGGATGCCCTCGGCGTCCGTCGTGGCCTCCCGTACGGAGAACACCTTCGTCGCCGTGTCCACGGCGCCGCGCGGCTCGGCCGACGGCTTCGCCGCCTCCCGGGCCACCGCGAGCCGGGGATCGAGCTTCTCGGCCGCCGCCTCTCCTGCCGCCCCGCTCCTGGCTTCGGGAACCGGACCCGCGCTCCCCGACGTCGGTTCTTCCGACGACTCGCGCTGCCTCGACCTGTCGGGGGACTCGCCCGCCACCGATGCCTCCTCCATGCCGCACGCACTCCGTGCGTTACCGAACCGTGAGCCGCCGCCCGGACACCACCGGCACGGCCGCGAAAGGCCGCCGCGCCACTGTCCGAACCATGTACCAGTGTCCTGTGTGCGGGCCTGCCCCGGGCGGTAGACGAGAACGACATACCTGCCGGTTCCCTTACAAACAGGTCACGCACCCTCGACAGACCAATGTGAGAGGGGTCACCCTGTCATTCATCCACGCGGGGAGGCATGGATGGGCAGGAGCCGCAGAACACTTCCGGAGGAGCTTCTGTTGCTGGCGCTGGACCCGGCCACGGGTACCACCGCACAGCCGCAGTCGCTCGACCTCGGTCTGGCCGGAGCACAGCTAGTGGAGCTGGCGCTGGCCGGACGGATAGCCCCTGACGGGGATCGTATCGCCGTGGTGCAGCCACGGCCGACTGGAGATCCAACACTGGACTGCGCGTTGGAGTTGCTGCGAAGGCGTGGCGCTCCCGTGCGTGCCGTCCACTGGATCGGCGGACCCCGCCTGGGGCTCCGCCAGACCTACCTCTCGCATCTGGAGCGGTGCGGCATGGTGCATGCCGTCGCCGGTCAGATGTGCGGAGTGCTGCCGACGACTCGCTATCAGGCGACGGACAACGCGATCAGCCGTGAGATCAGGGCACGGCTGGATTCCGCGATCCGCACCGGCGTACCGCCGGACCCGCGGACCGCGGCACTCGCCGCGCTCGCGCACGCGGTGGGTCTCGGAAAGCACCTGTATCCGGGGAACGAGGGACGCTCGTCCCGGTCCCGGCTGCGGGACCTGATCAGGCACGACCCCATGGGCGGCCTCGTGGCGCACGCCGTGATGGACGTCCAGAACGGCGTGGCGGCCCAGCCGCGCCGCAGCGCCCCACCGGCAGGCCGCCAGGCCACCGCCGGCGGCAGGGCCGCCCCGGCCCCTGCCCGCGGGGTGCCGATGCAGCCGCACCGCGGAAGCGCGGCGCGCGTCGTGGCTCACTGAGCCGCACCCCGACGCGCGGCGGACAATCACATACCTCGCCCCACTGGCACCACCTGGCGCCACTTCGCACCGCAGCACCGCAGCACCGAGCACCGAGCACCGCACCGACACATGAGACCGGTTCGGGAGCCGCTGGTCCGCGCGGGGCGGCAGGGCCGTACGTCCGGACGACGACGCGGCCCCGCCGCCCCGCGCGGCTGTGTGCGGCCGGCCCTGCGCCCACGCGGCCCCATACCCTGCAACCTGTGCTTGCGCAGGGCATATTGACCGTTTGCCAGCGGTAGTGAGCACCTTGGTGGCAGTCTGCTGAGCAGCAGATACGCAAAGTGGTAATTTCGAGGCAGGCAGCCGGAGGTGCGCGTCCCGTGGCGTCCAATGTCAATCCCACCGTCAGGCGGCGCCGGCTGGGCCAGGAGCTGCGCAAGCTCCGCGAGCTCAAGGGCATGACGGCGGAGGAAGTGGCGGAACGGCTGCTGGTGTCGCAGTCGAAGATCAGCCGGCTGGAGAACGGCCGGCGCAGCATCAGCCAGCGCGACGTCCGCGACCTGTGCGGGGTGTACGAGGTCGAGGACCAGAGGATCGTCGATTCGCTGATGCAGATGGCGAAGGACTCGCGCCAGCAGGGCTGGTGGCACGCCTTCGGCGACATCCCGTACAGCGTCTACATCGGTCTGGAGACCGACGCCGAGTCGCTGCGGGTGTACGAACCCCAGATCATCACCGGCCTGTTGCAGACCCGTTCGTACGCGGAGGCCATCATCCGGGGCGGCTCGCCGGAGACGTCGGAGACCGAGATCGACAAGCGGGTGCAGGTCCGGCTGCGCAGGCAGGACCGCATCACCGCCGAGACCGACCCGCTGCGCCTTTGGGTGGTGCTGGACGAGGCGGCGCTGCGCCGTGTGGTCGGCAACAAGCAGGTGATGCGGGAGCAGTTGGAGCACGTGGCCGAGATGTCGCAACTGCCGCACATCACGGTGCAGGTGCTGCCCTTCGAGGTCGGCGCGCATCCGGGGCTCAACGGCCAGTACTCCATCCTGGAGTTCGCGGACGCGGCCGACTCGAGCGTGGTCTACATCGAGGGCGTCACCAGCGACCTGTACCTCGAAAAGGCCCCCGACGTGCAGAAGTACACGGTGATGTACGAGCACCTGCGGGCCCAGGCGTTGAACGTGGAGCAGTCCCGCCGGCGCATCGAGGACATCGCGAAGGAGTACGCGCGCTGACCCCGCGCGACCCCGGATCTGAAAAAGGGCGGGGATATTACACCCCTGACAGGTCCGACTGGAAGTCGACCCTGGAATATGCCATCCGGTCGAGTGAATGACTGGTCCGAACGGGGAGCTTGGCGAGTAGCGTCGATCACGCCAACGATCAGCAAGGGTTGGCGCAAACCGAACCGCGGGATTCCAGCCGGGACGTCCAGCCGGATGTCCAGCCGGATTTCCAGCCGGAACCCCGCGGGCCGGCGACAGCGACTCAGCAACTGGCTACGGAGCAAACATGGCTATCCAGCAGGGCGCCACGCACACGTGGACGAAGTCCTCGTACTCCAACAACAACGGCGCCTGCGTCGAGGTGAAGTCCCCCACGACCGAGGCGCTCGCGGTCCGCGACTCCAAGGTCCCGGAGGGCCCGACGCTGGCCTTCCCCGACAGCGCGTGGAACGCCTTCGTGGCGTCGGTCAAGGCCTAGGGAGGCTTTCCCTGACCCTGGGACACAACTGCATGAGCACCACCGAAAGAGCCCTCTCGACGAGCCCGCCGTCCTTGCCGAGAGGGCTCGGCTCGTCCGCGGCTACTGCGCCCGCACCGGGAACGCCACGTCGCACACCGGGTCCCCGGCCCCGGCCGCGCCCCAGTCGGCGAAGTACACCTCGCGGCACGGCCCGGCCTGCGTCAGCCCCTGCCCGGCCATCCACTCCTCCACCGCCTCGAAGGCGGCCAGGATCTGCGGATGCGCCACCTGCGCCTTGGTGATCCGGGTGTACGCCAGCCGCTGCGCCGGCTCCACCCGCACCGTCGTCTCCCCGGCCCGCCCCTGCCGTTCGGCCCAGGCCCGCGCCGCCGCCTCGTCGGCGACCGGCACGCACGCCTCGGCGGGACCGTCGCTCTCCATGGACACCTCGGCGTGATAGGCGACGTAGGGCACGCCGGTCACGCCGCCGCACTCCCGGGCCGCCCGCTCAAGTCGCCCCAGCGAGGCGCCGATCCACGCCGGCAGCTCGTCCGCGAGCGTGTGCCGCTTCTCGGCGATCACCACCTGCTCGGGCACGTCCACCGTCTCGACCACGAACTTTCCGTACATCTCGGAGCTCCTCCCCGACAGTCGTCCACGGAGGTACTCGGCGAGCGTCCGCTGCCCCGCGACCCGCGCCTCGACGTCGGCCCAGTACGCGGCCAGCCGTTCGGCCGCCTCCGTCCCGTCCGCGTCGAGCACCTCGGCGATCCGGGCGAGCGGCATGTCCAGCCGGCGCAGCAGGGCGACCAGCCGGGCGCGTTCCACCTGTCCGGCGCGGTAGTAGCGGTAGCCGCTGACGTCGTCGACGTACGCCGGTGCCAGCAGCCCGAGGCGGTCGTACAGCCGCAGGGCCTTGGCCGACAGCCGGGCCCGCGCGGCGAACGCCCCGATCGTGAGCAGATCGTCGTCCACCGTGTCATCCTCCGTCACCGGGCGGCCCGTACCGCCCGGCGACATGGAGACTGCGCCCTGCCCCAGGGACAAGGTCAACGGGTCGGCCGACGGGCGGGCGTCAGCCGGCGAGCCGTTCCTCGATCGCGGCGACCACCTCGGCGGCCTCCGGCTCGGTCTGCGGGGAGAACCGGGCGGCGACCTTGCCGTCCCGCCCGATGAGGAACTTCTCGAAGTTCCAGCGGACGTCGCCGCTGTGCCCCTCGGCGTCGGCGGTGTCGACGAGCCGTTCGTAGAGGGGGTGCCGGTCCGCGCCGTTCACGTCGACCTTCTCGGTCATCGGGAAGGTCACGCCGTACGTCGCCGAGCAGAACTCGGCGATCTCCTCGGCGCTGCCGGGCTCCTGCCCGAGGAACTGGTTGCACGGCACGCCGAGCACGGTGAAGCCCTGCCCGGCGAACCGCTCGTGCAGCCGCTCGAGCCCGGTGTACTGCGGGGTGAGCCCGCACTTGGACGCCACGTTCACGACCAGCACGACCTGGCCCGCGTACTGCCCGAGCTCGGCGGAACCGCCCTGGAGGGCGCCGATCTCGACGTCGAGGGGAGAGGAGCCGTTGTTCTGTGTAGGGGTCATGGGCGGATGCTAACGGCGGCGGGGGCGACGGGGCTGAGCGGTCCCCACTGACCACCCCCTGGCCTCCCCGGCGGCCTCGACCGCCTCGACCAGGACCTCCCCGGCCGCCGTCCGCGAGTACAGCACGGAACGGCCCGCCCGCCGCCGCTCCACCAGACCGGCGTCCAGCAGCACCCGCAGGTGCCGTCCCACCGAACCGAGCCCCTGACCGGTCACGGCGACGAGGTGGCTGGTGCTCATGGGGGAGCCGAGCAGAACGAGCACCTTGGCCCGCGCGGCCCCGAGCAGCGCGTCGAGGCTCGCGGGTGCCGTCCGGGCGCCGGGGTCGGCGAGGACGCCGGAGCAGGCGTAGACGACGGCGTACCGTTCGGGCTCCTCCCAGGACACCCAGCCGGACTTCGGGGTGACGGGGACGAAGACCAGCTCGGCGCCGGAGATCTCGCGGGGCGGATACTCGTGCAGGTTCACCTGGAACCGGCTGTCGCCGAGCCACCGCGTCCCCGGCCGCAGCGCGTCCAGCACGGAGGCCCAGCCGCCCCGGCTGACCTGCGCGGTCCGCGCGGCGATGTCGGCCTCCAGGACGCGGCGCCGACGGTCCCAGTACGGCAGTACGGCCCGGTCCCAGACGTACTCCAGGAGCGCGGCGGCCCGCTCGGGCAGGTCGTCGCGGTCGAGCGCGTCGGGCAGCGGCCCGGCGAGGGAGAGACGCAGATGGGCGCGGGCGGCGTCGGGCGGAACGGCCCGCACGCGCGCGACGCCTTCCTCGAAGGTCTCGCCGTCGCGCGGGGTGGGCGTGAGGAAGTCGGCGATCCAGTCCCGCCCGAGCCCGGACCGCACGAGCAGCGCCGTCACGGGATCGCCCGCCAACAGCCGCAGATAGCAGGGCCGGTGGGCGTCCAGCCAGGCGCGTTCGCCGGGATGGGCGGCGACGCCGGAGTGCAGCAGCTTGAGGCCGGCGAACGTCTCGGCGAGGGGCGAGATGACGAACCTGCTGCGCGCGAGCGTGTCGGCACTGACCTGCCACCAGCCCAAGGCTCCTCCTGCTTTCGCGCGGAAGCGAAACAGTAACAACGGCCGAGGACGGGCTCCCAGACTCCGCTCATGACTCCACCCACGCGGGACGACACGGCCGGCCCCGCCGCCGCGCCCCGGTCGTCGTCGTCCGGCTACACCTCCCTGTTCCGCACGAGGGAGTTCACCCCGTTCTTCCTCGCGGCGTCGGCGCAGGGCGTGGCCCAGACGATGGGCGGACTGGCCCTGGGCACGCTGGTGTACCGGGCGACGGACTCGCCGCTGCTGTCGGCGCTGAGCATGTTCGGCGCGTCGCTGGCACAGGTGCTGGGCGCGACGCTGCTCCTGTCGGCGGCGGACCGGCTGCCCCCGAGGGCGGCGATGACGACGCTCTCCCTGGTCTTCGCGGCGGCCACGGCCCTGATGGCCGTACCGTCCCTGCCGATCTGGGGCATCTTCGCGGCACTGCTGGTCAAGGGCCTGCTGGCGTCGGTGGGCGGCGGAGTCCGCTGGGGCCTGCTGAACGAAATCCTCACCAAGGACCGCTACCTGCTGGGCCGTTCGGCCTTCAACCTGATGAGCGGCGTCACGCAGATCACCGGCTACGCGGCCGGCGGCGCCCTCCTCGCCCTCCTCTCCCCGCACACGATTCTCCTGCTCGCCGCGGCCCTGTACCTGACGGCGGCCCCGACCCTCTTCCTGGGCCTGCGCACCCGCCCCCCGAGGGCAACGGGCCGCCCGTCCCCGCGCACGACCTGGCGAACCAACGCCCGGCTCTGGTCCTCGGCCCCCCGCCGCCACGTCTACCTGGCCCTGTGGATCCCCAACGGCCTGGTGGTGGGCTGCGAATCCCTCTACGTCCCCTACGCCCCGGAATCCGCGGGAGCCCTGTTCGCGTGCGCGGCCCTGGGCATGCTGGCCGGCGACGTCCTGGTGGCCCGGTTCCTGCCCCCGGCGACCCGCTCCCGCCTGGGCATCCCCCTCCTGCTCCTCCTGGCCACCCCGTACACCCTCTTCTCCCTCCACCCCCCGCTCCCCGTCTCGGCCTTCCTGGTCACCCTGGCCTCGGTCGGCTTCGGCGCGAGCCTGATCCAACAGGAACACCTCCTCACCCTGACCCCACCCACCCTCACGGGCCACGCCCTGGGCCTCCACTCCTCAGGCATGCTCACCCTCCAGGGCGCGAGCGCGACCCTGGCAGGCACCTTGGCCCAACTGACGTCACCGGCCTGGGCGATGACGACACTGGCGGCGGCCTCGGCGGGGGTGACGGGGGTGCTGGGGGTGGCGATGCGACGGGAGAGGGCGGCGTCGGCACGACGGGAAAATGCAGCGGCGTCGGGGGCCGATGTCGGTGCCCGCCCTTAAGGTCCATGCCATGGCGCTCACGGACATCACGCGCGGCGAGGTGGAGAAGGCCGTCGAGGAATGCGACCGGCTCGGCCGCGACGCGTTTCTCGAACGGTACGGATTCGGGCGTGCCCGCCGCTATCTGCTGGTCCACGAAGGCCGTTACTACGACTCGAAGGCGATCGTCGGAGCCGCCCACGGCTACCTGCCCGGCCAACGGCCCCTTACGGCACGGGACTTCTCGGGCGGGGCGGCACACGCGGTCGGCCTCCTGCGCGGGTTGGGGTACGAGGTCGCGGAAGACGCGGCACCGATGGGCCGGACGGAGGGCGTGGTGGGGGACGCGCCGGAGGCCGCGCCGGTGGGGGCTCTCTCCCACGACGAGCTCGTCCACCGCGTCACGAACCTGAAGGTGAGCCGCTCCGGCGGCAGTCCGGCCCTCTACAAGCCCATCACCATCCTCTGGGCGATGGGCCGGGCCGCCCGAGGCGAGCCCAGGCTGCTGCCGTGGACCGAGACCGAGGAGGCCCTGAAAGCGCTCCTGCGACGGCACGGCATGCGGGGCGAGCGTCCCCGACCGGACTATCCCGTCGCGTCCCTCCACCGCGACGGCCTGTGGACCCTGCACCACGACACGGACGCCGCCCCCACCGCGCACGGTGACGCCGAACTGCGCCGGTGGTTCGCCACCCACCAGCCCCTCGGCGGTCCGGCCGAGCCGGTGTACGACCTGTTCCGGCACTCGACCGTGACCCGCCTCGGAGTCCTCGACGTCCTCCTGGCCACGTTCTTCGCCGACCTGGACCCCACACCGCTCCTCGCCGACGTCGGCCTGGAAGACGCGGAGCCGGACGAGCGGCCCGCCCGGCCGGTCCGGCCCGAGCAGGCCCCCGAGCCGTGGCTGATCAGCGCCGCGGACTACGAACGCGGCTGCCGGCTGGTCGAGGAACGGGAGGCGAAAACCCACGGCACGCGCGTCCCCCGCACGACCAACCGCCCGCACCGCTCACGCGCCGCCCGACTCCTGGTCCTGAGCCGCAGCGGAGGCCGCTGCGAGAACCCGCACTGCACCGGCCAGCCGGCCGACGTGACCGACGCGCGCGAGCCGATACTCGAAGTCGACCACGTCACGGACCTCACCCGAGGCGGACGCGACCACCCGAGCCAGATGGTGGCACTCTGCCCGAACTGCCACGCGGTGAAGACGCGGGGCAGCACCCGCGAGACCTTGCGCGACCTACTGCGCGAGGTCGCGAACGCACGACACCGGGCGGCCCGGTCGGCGGCACCGGCAGACGACGCCGGGGACGACTGACGAGAACCGGACCGCGTTCACGAGCGACGACCTCCGCGAGGTCAGGGGCGCGGCCCTGACCGCTTCCCCGCCGACCTGTCCATCCAGGCCTGCACTCCCCACCGGGCGAGAACGCCCACGGCCAGGGCGGCGAGGATGGCGCCCCAGTCGATGACGTGCGGGAGGCCGGGGAAGAAGGCGAAGAAGGCGAGGGTCAGGACAAGTCCCGTCACGAAGGCGACGATTCCGGCCCGCCGCCGCGACTCCTCGTGCTCCCCGTCCGGTCCCGACGACCGCTCCTGCTCATCGATCATGAAGGCCTCACTTCGTGATGTGGTGGCACTGACTCACGCGTCGCACCCCGTTGACATAGAGGTGGGCGCACGCCTTGCCATAACGAGGCAGCGTCTGAGGAGAGTTGTTCCGCATCGGATCGATCTTGCACTCGCTGTGCGTGCGACCGCGGGACGTCCGGTAGATCCGGTTGCTGGTGTCGGCGTACGAGAAGTCGATGCGCCAGTTGCAGAAGCCGCTGCTGAGCGCGCCGACGAACGCACAGTCCACACCGGCGTTCTGGTAGGTGATCTTCCGCCCCTTGCCCCGGATGATGTGGGTGAATGTGCACCCCGTCGGGACCTTCATGGTCACTCCGCCGACGCTGTACTCGAAGGTCCGCACGGGCGTGGTTCCGACGGCGGTGGCGTGTGCCCCGGCGGGAGCGGTGAGGATGAGCGCCCCCGCGGCGAACAGGGCCGTGGTGAGGCGAGTGAAGCAGTTCATGGCCAAGGTGGACCTCTCCTGATGATCTCTGCTTGAGCACCGGAGACAACGCCCCTCCGCGCCGCTGAGGTGTGGGACCCAGCGTGATTCACCGCGATGTGTGATCGATCAGTATCTGCCGCTGACCTGCAGAAACGATCGTAGCGGCAGAAATGGAGGAAGAGGCCCGATGAAGGCCTCGCCGTCGATCGGCCACGAATTTGACGCCACCTGCCGGGGGTCTGTCGTGAAGTCTTCGGCGCGAGGCGTTACGGGTGGCTGCGACCGAGCACACCGAGCACAGCGGCCCCACCGTGCCCAGCACAACCGACGGGGGGCGTCCAACCGAGGGGCGCAGCAGGCAACCATTCGGTCGCCTCAGGAGTCACCCGTGTGAACACAGTCCCAACCCGAGGTGAAGAGGGCCGACGTGCGTAGAAGACTTCCGGCAGTTGCCGCCGTGGCGGTGCTCGCGACAGGCGGCCTGGCCGTGCCCCTGACGACTCCGGCCTCCGCCGCCGGCGCCGGCGCCGACGACTTCAACGGCGACGGCTACCAGGACCTCGTGGTCGCCACTCCCAAGGCCACGGTGAACGGACAGACGCAGGCAGGCCAGTTGACCGTCCTGTACGGCTCGGCCTCGGGCGTCTCGCCCAGCCGTTCCGCACTGATCAGCCAGAACACCACCGGGGTCCCGGGCACGGCGGAGGCGTACGACAAGTTCGGCACGTCCTACGCCACGGGAGACCTCGACGGCGACGGCTACACCGACCTGGCTGTCGGCGTGCCGTCGGAAAAGGCCACGGCCGCCCCCGACTTCGGCATCGTCCAGATCCTGTGGGGCGGCTCCAGAGGACTCGTCAACGGTGCGCTGACCGTGTACGCGGCGTCCGACTCCTCCGCCCGCTACCTGTACGGCTCCAACCTCGCGGTCGGCGACTTCGACGGCGACGGCCGCGACCAGCTCGCGGTCACCGGCCACTCCGGAATCTCGGTGTTCGACAACGGATTCACGCGCAGCACGACGCCCGCCCGAACAGACCTCTCGACCGGCCCCGCAGGGAACACCCGAGGAACCGGATCGATCGTGTCGGGCGACTTCGACGGCAACGGCGCCGCCGATCTGGTCGTCTCGGGGGACAACGACTACGAGGACGACGAGCACGGCGAAACGGGCGTGTGGCTCGGCTACTACGCGGGCGGCGCCGCCGGCATGACGTTCACCGGCAATCCCGCGAGCGTGCCGCTCACCGCCGCGCACGCACGGGCAGCGGGCGACTTCGACAAAGACGGCTACGACGACCTGGTCACCTACGGACAGGGAACCTCGGGAGCAGGCACCATCGCGGTCCACTACGGCGGCGCCGCCGGCATCCCGGGCAGCACGCGCGGCCGGCTGATCGACCAGGACACCGCGGGGGTGCAGGGCGCGAACGAGCCGGGCGACGGCTTCGGAGGCGCCGTCTCCGTCGGCGACGTCAACGGCGACGGCTACGCGGACGCGGCAGTGGGCGCGCCCGCCGAGGCCGTCGGCACCATCGAGTACGCCGGAGCGATTTGGCTGCTCAAGGGCTCGGCCTCAGGACTGACCGGCACCGGTGCCCAGACCTTCACCCAGAACACCACGGGCGTGCCCGGCACCGCGGAGTTCGCGGACCACATGGGATCCGCCCTCCGCATCCAGGACCTGAACGCCGACGGCCGCGCGGACCTCACCGCCGCCGCCCGCGGCGAGGACGTCTTCGACGACGACCTCCACCACGCCGACGGCGCCGACTGGATCCTGCGCGGCACGGCCTCGGGCCTAACGACATCCGGCGCGCAGTCGTTCAGCGAGAAGGCCTTCGGCCTGACCTACCGCAACAAGTCCTTCGGCTCGGTCCTCGGAGGCTGACCGAACCATTGCGAGGCGGCACACTGCGGCAGTACTGAGCCGTCGCCCCGGGCCGGCCGGGAACGCCGGGCCTACAGATCCTCGGGCAGGAGCCGGAACGCCGGGTGGCCGGTCAAAGGCCGGATTATGCGGAAGTGGCGGTCGGTGGTGAGCAGGGCGTCGGTGCGGTAGGCGGCGGCGAGGGCGACGTTCATTGCGTCGGTGAGTCCGATGCCTTTGCCGCCGTCGGCGTCCGCGTAGCCTTCGGCGACCGCGATCGCCGCGCTCAGGTGAGTGCTGACGGAGGGCACCTCGAAGCGTCGGGTTGCGACGTTGCGCTCGATGAAGCGCGCCGCGATCAGGGCCTTACTGGCTCCGGCACGGGTTGAGATCAGGTAGTCCAGTTCGGCCAGGACCATGGGGGAGATGATGAGGTGGCTGGTTGTTGCCAGCGCCTTCTTGTGTTCCGGGTGGCCGGTGAGTGTCGGGTCGAGCAGACGGTACAGGCCGTTGGTGTCGGCGACAGCGACCAGGCTCATGCACCCATCCCCTTGAGGGTGTCCTCGATCTCATCGTTGGTGAGGTCGGGCAGGCCGAGGTCGGGGAGGTCGAGGTCGCCCATGGCGTCGGTCGGGTACGAGGGCACCTCATTGTCGTTTATTGGGACGACCCGTGCGACGGGAGTCCCGTTCTTGGTGACAGTGACGGTCTCGCCACGGGCAGCGGCGGCGAGGATCTGGGAGGACTTCTGGTTGAATTCGCGGGCCGTGGTCTCCATGTAGTACATGTTACTACTAGGGGAGTGTCTCCGGAGCGCATGAAAGAGGCTCCCTGTTCGGATGAAACAGGGAGCCTCTGACGCTCTGAACTGCTGCGCGAGCTGTGCCCCCGGCAGGATTCGAACCTGCGACACCCGCTTTAGGAGTTCCTTCCCCGAGTGTCCAGGCCAGGCGCGTGGTCCACTGCCGCCGCCTGCAAGGTGCAGGACTGTACCTTCGGATACGGCAACGTCCGCTGCCGTTGCCGTCAAGCATTGCCGTCAAAGCCACTGTTATGAGGCATGGTTGACGGTTAAGCAGCTGACGTCGGCAGCCACAACTGTGGTCTACTCAGCTCTTGTGATGAACGTTGGGGAGCAACCGCTGTTCCACTTCACGCACGTGAGCAACCTGCGCGACATCCTCGCCGAGAAGCAGTTGGTCTCGGACACCGTCATGCAGGGCCGAGGAGGCGTGCTGAGCGAGTGCGGAGACAAGGCGGTCAAAGCTGAACGGCGGTCGCGACAGATCACTGTCCCGCCGTACGGTTGTCCAGCCGACTACGTCCCGTTCTACTTTGCCCCACGCTCCCCCATGCTCTACGTGATCAGCCGGGGCGGAGTGGCCACCTACCAGGACGGGCAGCCTCCACTCGTCTACCTGGTCACGTCCGTCGACGGCGTCGTGGAGTCCCACAGGCCTTACGTGTTCAGCGATGGCAACTGTGCAAGCGCGATCACCAGGCACTTCACCGACTTGAGCATGATGCCAAGCGTTGTCGACTGGGAGATTATGGCTGCGCGGTACTGGAACAACACCGCCGACGACGGAGATCGCATGCGCCGGCGCATGGCGGAGCTACTAGTGCACGGTTATCTGCCCGTGACAGCTGTGCATGAGGTGGCGACCTACGATCATGAACACGCTCAGCAGGTACGACACCTGCTGCGTGAGGCAGGGGCGGAGCTTCCGGTGAGTGTCAGACCCGAGTGGTACTACTGACCTAGCGGTAACGAACGAGCCCCAAGGAAGGACAGCGATGATCACGCGCGGCACCGGCAACCTGCTTCTAGCAGATGTCGATGCCCTTGTTAACACGGTCAATACCGTGGGCGTCATGGGCAAGGGCATCGCCTTGCAGTTCAAGCGGGCCTATCCGGAGAACTTCAAGGACTACAAGGCGTCCTGCGATCGTGGTGACGTCATGGTCGGCCGGATGCACGTACATGAGGTCGAGCAAGTGGGCGGCCCAAGGTTCATCATCAACTTCCCGACGAAGCGCCACTGGCGCGCGCCCTCGCGGATCGAAGACGTCGCCTCGGGGCTCGTAGCGCTGCGTGACGAAATTGTCGAGCGTGGGATCAGGTCTATCGCAGTACCACCCCTTGGTTGTGGAAATGGCGGACTTTCCTGGCATGAAGTTGAGCCGATGATCCGTCAAACATTGGGAACTATTCCCGGGGTCGAAGTTCGCGTTTACGAGCCGTCCGGTGCTCCCAATGCATCATCGATGCCAAACGCCACTCAGGCACCCGCAATGACGCGTGAACGCGCAGCATTTCTCGCTGCGCTCGATCGGTACATCAGAAGTGGAATTTCGCGCGGCCTTGCTTTTGAGCCACGCGTTTCGCTTCTTGAGGCACACAAAGTTGCCTACCTTCTGCAGAAGTTGCGTCTAACGCTGGGGCTTCACTTCGAGAAGGGAATCTACGGACCGTACTCGCAGCCCCTTGATAGGGCAGTCTCTGCGATGGAAGGTCACTTCGTCACGGGTTTTGGTGACGGTACTAGTGGAGCCCAGGCAATTCTGGAGCTCAACAAAGACTCCGTCAATGAAGCTGAGCGGTTCCTGAAGCAGTACCCAGAGTTCGAAATAATCGCGGCCAAGTTCGAAGCCCTAACAGCAGGTTTCGAGGACGCGTTCGGTATGGAACTACTGAGCACCGTTCTCTTTGCTGCTGAAGAACTAGTGACGCCTCCGCCAAGCCCTGAATCGGTAACAGCGTGCATTAGGGCATGGAATCACCGAAAGGAGCGCCTCTTTACGGAGGCCCACGTCCAAACAGCATGGCAACGCCTGTCTGAGGCTGATCTGCTGTAAGGATCTGAGGAGCGAACGGTCACTTGCGGCGCGACGTCACGGTGCGAGCTGCCGTAGCAGTGCGAGTCAATCGCCGATGACGGAGTAGCTCAGTCTCGATGATGGTTTGCCTTGCCGAGCCTGCGCCGTATCTTCAGGTATGGCAACGTCCCGTTCCCTTCCGCCTCAGGCGCAGCCATCAGCGCTCGCCCACTTTGTGGGTCGTTCCTGTTTGTCCAACTGGCAACGCTCCGGGCTGCCGTGTCGCGTCCCTGAGTATCCGCGGCTAGCGAGGCCGCTGGTCGGTCGCTGTCCCAGTTACATCGGAAGACGGGGTGCGAGCTAGGGAGTCAGCAATTGTTGGAGGCTGAAGCGTGCTCTGCTGTCCTTGGCCGAACCAATAACCGATGATGGCGCCAGCGATCCCAGTGACCGGGGTGATGTAGAGACTGAAGTCTCTTGCGGTGATCCCAGCAATCATGGCCACCCACGGGGAAGCGATGATTGAGAAGACCACGGCGACCAACGCCCAGCCACGAACACTTTCTGCACGTTGAATAAGACCGGAGTGGTGATAGGCAAGATCCGCCCGATGCTTCCGGTCTTCAAGCTCCACTTGCCAACGCCGCTCGGTCTCACGTAGGCGTACCTCGGCGTCGATCTCCTTAGGGGTTTCCGGTCGCTTTCCGAGATGAAATGTTGACTGATCTTGCGTAGATGCGAGTCGCTGATTCTCTTCCTGGAGAGCGACTAACTGTTCCGTCAGGCTGTCTATTTCAGCTGTCTTATCCCTCCACATGTGAAGGTTCAACACATCACGCTTGAGCAGGAGCCGGTACTCAGTAATCCAGTCCTGCTCTGATTCCGGCATTCTCCCCATTCGCCATTCATAGGTCTGCCCATCAAGCTCAAACCCGTCTTGGCCTAGCTCAGACATGCGCACTCCCCTCCTTGCACCCAACTACCGGCGCTCAAGTAATAACGTCACATCTAGCGCTCTACTGACGCTCGTCAACGGCCAGAAGCTTCCAGTACCGCGAGCACGGCCGACGGGTCACCGTCGTACAACACGTGCCGTTCATCTGCCTGTGGGGGGATGAAGCGCCTGCGGTACCGCTGTAGGTCGCTCTCGGAGAAGTAGATCGAGTTTGGGTCGTTGGCGTGGAACTCGTTGCGCTTGCTGATCCTCGCCCACAGCTCTTCATGGCTGGCAGCGAGGTAGACGAGCATGGGGCTCGCTCCGGCGTCGGTAGCGATCGCTCGCCACTTCGACCGGTCCTCCGGAGTCCAGAAGCCGTGGTCAACGACGACATCGTGCCCGGCCTTGAGGTGATCCCGTAGTTGGACCGCTACGTCTTCTAGAACGGGGCGTTCAAGGGTGGGGAAAACCCCCCGGGGGAAGTCCACGCCGTAGACGCCGTGTCGACGGAACATCTCTTCGTCTGGGCACAGCCGTACGAACCCACGGGCGGTGAGGGCGCGGGAAAGAGTCGTCTTACCGGAGCCGGGGAGCCCGGCCATGAGGACACAGAACGGCGGACGTGGGGGCATCGGTCTCGTCATGGTTCGGGAGATGGCGGCCACCTCTGCTTCTGCTTCGGGCGTGATTGTGCCAGCCCTGCGGGCCGCAAGTAGTGCATCCAGGCGGTCTTCGAGCACGCTCATGAGCGTGTCGTCCACGGCCGTCACGGGTTCACCTCCGATTCCGTACGCCATGTCCGGCCCGGGCCGCCGAGGTCGACGCCGTACTCCACAATGTTGCCCTCGCTGTCCACGAACTTCGCTGTCATCACGACCACTGGGTCCGTCGGCGCATTGTCGGGGTCCAGCTCCAGGAGTCGCGCGTACTCCGGCGTCAGCAGGCGGGCTGAGGCTATGTCGATGCGGTGGCTGATCGGGCGGCCGGTCGCCTGGGCGATGAGCTGGAGTGAGGTTCCGCCCGTTAGTCGTTCGCTCGCTGTGAGCTGAGGAATCAGCTCTCCGTACTGCCCGGGAATCCACGATGTGCTGTGAGCGACGATGCCATGCCGGTCCCGGTATACGCGGCTACGGCGCACCACGTCGGAGCCGGGCTGAATGTCCAGTGCTTGCGCCACTTCATCGGGTGCGGGCACAACGGCTGCCTGGTGCGAGTCGGAGCGTTCGCCCGCCCCCCAGCTAGACCCGGTACGGCGCCCCGGTCCTGCCGCTGCGACCCCGACGACATGGAGGCCGGCCGGTCCAGCACTTCAGTCCCGATCCCGTGGATGCCACGCACCAGCCCTTCATTGCGCAGCTTGCGCAGGGCTTTCTCCGCTGTCGCCGTGCTCACCTTCCAGCCTCGGAGTGCGGCTGCTCACCGACCTGCGCGACCACGTCATGGTCGGCATCGATCGCCTGCCCACGGTCGCCATCCTGGACCGGCTCAACGCCCTGGACGACGCCCCATGGGCAGACCTGCACGGCAAGCCGCTCGACAACCGGCGCTTGTCCCGGATGCTCGCCGAGTACATGACGGCGGACAACGAGCCCATCACCTCCCGCAACATCAAGGCCGCCGGGAGCGTCCTCAAGGGCTACTACGCCGCCGATCTCGCCGACGCGTGGGCGCGCTACTGCCCCCCACCCCCGGAAAGTCCGCTACCTCCGCTACCAGGCACCCAAAACGTGGCCTGACCAGCAACAACGCGGTAGCGGCAACCCGTCCCGGTTGCCGCTACCCCACCGCTACCCATCCGCTGCCGCTACCCCTTCCCGCTACCTCCAACAGGCCCCTGACCTGCGAGGTAGCGGAGGTAGCGGAAGTAGCGGACTTCCAGAAGGGGGCTCAAGGCCCCTCGTCGCTCACGGAGGTTCGAGGTGCGAACCGCCATCCCGTCCGAACAGCCCCAAGCCCTCATGGTCCCCGAAGTGATGACCGCCCTACGCCTCAGCCGCAGCAAGGTCTACGACCTGATCCGTTCCAAGGAACTGCCGAGCTACACGTCCGGCCGGGCCCGTCGCATCCCGGTGGAGGCCGTACGCGCGTACATGCAACCGACTTGAGGAGAACGCAGCCTGATGGCACCCCGCAAGAGGAACCCGAACGGTGCCGGGAGCATTTGGCAGCGCAAAGACGGTCGCTACGAAGCCCGCGTGTACGTCCCGCAGCCGGACGGCACCCGCAAGCGCAAGACGGTCTACGGTGCTACGTGGCAGGAGTGCGACACCAAGCGTCAAGAGCTGGTGCGCCGAGACCGCCAAGGCATTCCTACCCCCACCCGCTCCGCGAAGCTTTCCGAGTGGCTGCCGTATTGGCTCGCGCACTACGTTCAGCCGCGACGAAAGCTCAGCACGTACGACAAGTACGAGACGCACGTTCGGCTCTACCTGGTGCCCTTGCTCGGTACCAAGCGGCTGGAGTCGCTGAGTGTCGCCGACGTGCGCCGCTTCATCACGCGCATGCGCACCACTCACACGGCTGCCACTGCCAAGGAGGCGCACCGCGTGCTCCGTACCGCGCTTACGGCGGCCGTACGGGAGGAACTGATCACCCGGAACGTCGCCTCGCTGGTGGAGCCACCGCGCGTCAAACAGCGGGAGATTCGACCCTGGTCACTGGAAGAGACGTTGGCCTTCCTGGAAGCGGCGCGGAAGGACCCGCTGTACGCCGCATTCGTCCTGGCCATCGCCATGGGCCTGCGACGCGGTGAGCTTGTTCGCCTTCGCTGGTCCGATGTGGACCTGGACAACCGGGTGCTGCACGTCCGCCACCAAACGCAGCGTCGCAGGGGTGAGCTGTACGACGACGACCCCAAGAGCCGTCGCAGCCGCGTGGTGCCGATGCCTGCGCTGTGCCTCGCTCCGCTGCGCTGGCACCGGCTACGCCAGCGCGAGGCGTTCGACCGCACGGGCGTTGCCTGGTCGGAGAGTGGCTACGTCTTCGCCACGAGGAACGGGCGGCCGGTGGAGCCCCGGAACGTCTACCGATCCTTCACCAGGGTCGCCGGTGATGCTGGGCTGCGAGTGGTCCGGCTGCACGATGCTCGGCACGGCACTGCCACGCTACTGACGGCTGCCGGTGTCGCGCCCCGGGTCATCATGGAGATCCTGGGACACAGCCAGATCAGCATCACGATGGACGTCTACACGCACGTCGTGCAGGACACCCAGCGCGAGGCGATCAGCCACATGGACCGGCTGCTGAAGCGACGGCGGCCGGCTGCCTGAATGCGACTGCCGTCAAATGGTGCCGTCAAAAGGCCCCGGACCATGATCAGTCCGGGGCCTTTTGCCTGGTGCCCCCGGCAGGATTCGAACCTGCGACACCCGCTTTAGGAGAGCGGTGCTCTATCCCCTGAGCTACGAAGGCGAGGATCACGAGGTGATCCGGCGACTAGCGTAGCGGATATGGGATCCGCAGTGGCAAGGTTCCCGTTGCCGCAGGTCAGGGTGGCCTCGCGTCGGTTTCGTCAGCCTTCCTCCACCCCCTCCCCCCGAGTCACCCGCACCCGGTAGACCCCCTCCAGGTCCGCCGCCGCGACCGTGATGCGGATTCCTCGGCGGGGGTCCTTGAAGGTCTCGCCGGGGGCGAACGGCGCGTCGGAGAGTTCCGCGTGGACGTTGGGGCTGCGGGTGCAACCTCCGCTGTCGCGGCGGGAGTCGAAGACCGTGACCGGGCCCATGCCCGTGTCGACGTCCGCGTCCACCTTGTAGATCAGGACGCCGGGGCGGCAGACCACCTCGTCGTTGCCCGCGCGCGTGCGCAGTTCGACGGCGTAGCCGGAGCGCTCGTCGAGCGGGACGACGATCAGCTTCGGACCGTCCTTCTCCGCGAGCGGCGTCAGCGCGTACTCGGCCGTGCCGGGGGCCGCCGCGCAGTGCACCTGGGACGCGTCGAGCCAGCCGAGCTTCCACTTGTGCCAGCCGAGCGTGTCGTTGTTGGCGCCCCAGTCCTCGCTCATGATGTCCCAGTGGCCTACCGCGCCCCCGCCCTCCTGGGTGTAGAGGTCGGGCAGGCCGAAGACGTGGCCGTTCTCGTGGGGCAGTACGCGGTAGCCGGTGCGGTGGTAGGAGCCGGAGCCGTCGTCCTGGCGGGAGTAGACGAAGGAGGCGTTGGCGACCGGGACGCCGTCCGCGGTGGGGGCCTCGGTGTTCCCGGCGAAGGTGACGGACAGGACGGTGTCGAGCGCGGACGGGCCGGCGTTGGGCGTCACCAGCACGTTCACCAGGTCGTACGTCCGGAAGTCCACCTTCGGGTCGGCCGTCGTGACGATGTCCCGGACGAGTTCGCGGTAGCCGGGGTCGAAGGGCGCGCCGCGCTCTATGCCGTACGCGCGGAAGGGCTTCGGCATGCGCAGCCAGTCCCGGACCGGGACCTCGGGGCGGTATTCGAGACGGCCGTAGGAACTGGTGCGGAACCAGTCCTGGGTCTGCGGGAAGAACTCGCGGAACCGGTCGAGGGCGCGGCCCCGGCCCGGCGCGTCCGAGAAGTCGATCATCAGGGTGAGGGCGCGGACCGTGCCGGTGGAGCGGGTGTACCCGCGCGGGGTGGGGACGCCCTCGGACATCTGGACGTCGCGTCTGCCGTTGATCATGCAGGGACCGAGCGCCGAGGACCGGCCGAGGGCGATCGGGCCGGCGCCGGCCGGGGAGGAACCGGCGGAGAGGTGGCCGCTGCCGGCCGAGCTGCCGACGGCGAGGGTCAGAGCGGTCACGCCCGCGAGGGCGGCCGCGCGGCGGGTACGTATCCGGCTCCGGCGGGCGGTCGGCTTCGGCTGCATACGGGCCCCTCGCTCCAAGGCAGCCGCCGGTCACCGGCTGCACCCTTTCGATCACCCTGAGCCGGTGGGTGCGCGGGCGCGCGCTGGAGGAGACCGATCGTGGGTATCACGGCCGGGCCGACCGCAGTTGAGTGACGCGGGTCACAGGAAAGTTCTGGGCGGGGCGGAAATAACCGGGGACCGCTTCCCCGTTTAGACCTGTGTCCAAGCGAAACGGGGAACAGGTCCCCGGATCGCTCCGGCGCCGGCAGCCACGGGGCGCCGGTCATCAGTCGTCAGACCTCAGGAGTACGCCGTGGAGACCGCGACCCCCGCACAGCGCAAGGTGCCCCGGCCGCGCGCCGACGCCCTGCGCAACCGGGAGCGGATCGTCACCGCCGCCCGGGAGATGTTCGTCGAGCACGGCCCCGACGTGCCGCTCGACGAGATCGCCCGCCGGGCCGGCGTCGGCAACGCCACGGTGTACCGCAACTTCCCGGACCGCGACGCGCTGGTCCGCGAGGTCGTCTGCTCCGTCATGGACCGTACGGCGCTCGCCGCCGAGTCGGCCCTCACGGAGACCGGCGATGCCTTCGAGGCGCTGGAGCGCTTCGTGCACACCTCCGCCGACGAACGCATCAGCGCGCTGTGCCCGATGATCTCCAGCACCTTCGACCAGCACCACCCCGACCTGGAGGCGGCCCGCGTACGCGTCGAGGAGCTCATCGCCGGGATCATGGAGCGGGCCCGGAACGCCGGGCAGCTCCGCCCCGACGTGGGCGTCGGTGACCTGATGGTCGCCGTGGCGCAGCTCAGCAGGCCGCCGGCCGGTACGGGGTGTCTGAGCGCCGACCGCTTCGTCCACCGCCATCTGCAGTTGTTCCTGGACGGACTGCGGGCCCCGGCCCGGTCCACCCTGCCGGGCACGGCCGCGACCCTTGAGGAGCTGCGCAAGTCCTGAGCGCCGGCCCCACTGGGCTCCCGCCGCACCGGCCGTCGACGAGGACGCGCCGGCGGCCCACCACACCCCTTTTCGCTCCAGACGCCGACCTTTCGTCCTGATTTTCCGTCCCGTTTCTTCGTCCCGTTCCTTCCGTCCTGATTTCGCGTCCTGATTTCTCGTCCTGGTTTTTCGTTCCGAAGTCCCGAAGTCCCGAAGTGGGTACCACCATGTCTCAGACAGTTCCGCGCGTCCCCGACGCCGCCCCCGACGCGGGTCGTTGGAAGGCCCTCGTCTTCATCGCGCTCGCCCAGCTGATGGTCGTCCTGGACGCCACCATCGTGAACATCGCGCTGCCCTCCGCCCAGCAGGACCTCGGCATCTCCGACGGCAACCGGCAGTGGGTCGTCACGGCCTACGCCCTCGCCTTCGGCGGTCTGCTGCTGTTCGGCGGCCGGATCGCCGACCTGTGGGGCCGCAAGCGCACCTTCGTCCTCGGCCTCGCCGGCTTCGCCGCCGCCTCCGCACTGGGCGGCGCTGCCACCAACGAGGCCATGATGTTCGGCTCCCGCGCCCTCCAGGGCGTCTTCGGCGCGCTGCTCGCGCCCGCCGCGCTGTCCCTGCTGGCCGTGATGTTCACGGACGCCAAGGAGCGTGCCAAGGCGTTCGGCATCTACGGCGCGATCGCCGGTGGTGGCGGTGCCGTCGGTCTGATCCTCGGCGGTTTCCTCACCGAGTACCTGGACTGGCGCTGGACGTTCTTCGTCAACATCCCGTTCGCGATCGTCGCGGCGGCCGGTGCCTGGTTCGTCATCCGTGAGCCGGAGGGCAGCCGCAACCGCAACCCGCTCGACGTCCCCGGCGTCCTGCTGTCCACGCTCGGCCTGGTCGCGCTCGTCTACGGCTTCACCCGCGCCGAGTCCGACGGCTGGAGCGACTCCGTGACGGTCGGCATGTTCGTCGCGTCGGTCGTGCTGCTCGCCGCGTTCGTCGTGGTCGAGGCGAAGGTCAAGGCCCCGCTGCTGCCGCTGCGCGTCATCACCGACCGCAACCGCGGCGGCGTCTACCTCTCGCTGGGCCTGGCGATCATCGCGATGTTCGGCCTGTTCCTCTTCCTGACCTACTACCTGCAGATCGTGAAGGGCTACTCGCCGGTCAAGACGGGCTTCGCCTTCCTGCCGATGATCGCGGGCATGATCACGGGCTCCACCCAGATCGGCACCCGCCTGATGACCCGCGTCGCTCCGCGGCTGCTGATGGGCCCCGGCTTCCTGGTCGCCGCCCTCGGCATGCTGCTGCTCACCCAGCTGGAGATCGGCACCTCGTACGCGGCCGTGCTGCTGCCGGCGATGCTGCTGCTCGGGCTCGGCATGGGTACGGCGTTCATGCCCGCCATGTCGCTGGCGACGCAGGGCGTCGAGCCGCGTGACTCCGGTGTCGCCTCCGCGATGGTCAACACCTCGCAGCAGGTGGGCGGCGCGATCGGCACGGCCCTGCTGAACACGATCGCCGCCTCGGCGACGACGTCGTACATCGCCGACCACATCGGCTCGGCGGCCTCCCGCTCCCAGCAGCAACTGGTGCAGCTGGAGGGCATGGTGCGGGGTTACACCAGCGCCATCTGGTTCGCCGTCGGCATCCTGGTGGTGGCCGCGGGCATCGCGATGACCTTCATCAACGCCGGGCGCCCGGGTGGCGTGACGGTCGCCTCCGGCGGGGGCGCGAAGGACGAGGTGCCGGTCCCGGTCGTCGCCCACTGAAACCTCGTACGGACGGGGAAGGGACGCCCTGTCCGTACGAACCCCAGGACCTGCCCCGGTCCCGCGTGACCCGCCCGCCGGTCTCCGGAGGGGGAGGGCGGTCAGCGGAGCCAGGGCAGGTCCGCGCCCGCTTCGCTCGGCTGGAGTCCCTCGGCGATGATCCGCATGATCTCGCCGAGGGACTCCTGCTGTTCGGTGGAGAGCCGGTCGAAGACCGCCTGCCGTACGGCGTCCACGTGGCCCGGCGCCGTCCGCCGCAGCACGTCGAAGCCCTCGTCGGTCAGCACCGCGAACTGGCCCCGCTTGTCGGAGGGGCAGTCCTCGCGGCGCACCCAGCCCTGCTTCTCCAGGCGCGCGATCGCGTGCGAGAGACGGGAACGGGTGATCTTGGCGTGTTTGGCCAGTTCTGTCATGCGAAGCCGCTTGCGCGGGGACTCGGCGAGTTTGACGAGCAGGCCGTAGTAGACGTGGGGCATGCCCGCGTCGCGCTGAAGTTGACGGTCGAGGTGGTCCTCGAGCAGGACGCTGGCCTCGATGTACGCGCGCCAGACGCGCTGTTCTTCGCTGGTGAGCCAGCGGGTCTCGCCGGCCTCGGAAGCGGGTGCCCTGTTCATGCATCCACTTTACGACCGCTCTGCTTGAAACTTAAACAAACACTGCTTACTCTTCCTTCAAGGAGATTGAGACTTCAAGTATCTGGAGCTGTCGCCATGTCCGCCACCACTCATGAGCGCATGCCCGCCCTGTACCTCAGCCACGGCGCACCGCTGCTGGCGGACGACCCCGTCTGGCCCGGTGAACTCGCCGCCTGGTCCGCCCGACTGCCCCGCCCCAAGGCGATCCTCATGATCTCCGCGCACTGGGAGGAGGCCCCGCTCGCCCTCGGCGCGACGCGGCCGGTCCCCCTGGTCCACGACTTCTGGGGCTTCCCCGAGCGCTACTACCGCGTCCGCTACGACGCCCCCGGTGCCCCCGAACTCGCCGAGTCCGTGCGCAAGCTGCTGCGCGCCCCCGGCATGCCCGTCCAGGACATCCCCGACCGAGGCCTCGACCACGGCGCGTACGTCCCGCTCGTCGAGATGTACCCGGACGCCGACATCCCCGTCCTCCAGGTCTCCATGCCGACCCTCGACCCCGTGCGGCTCATGGAGATCGGCAGGAAGCTGGCGCCGCTGCGCGACGAGGGCGTACTGATCGTCGGCTCCGGCTTCTTCACGCACAACCTGGCCGCGCTGCGGCAGGGCGGAATTCCCGCGTGGTCGGCGGAGTTCGACGACTGGGGCAGGCGCGCGCTGGAGACCGCCGACGTGGACGCGCTGCTGGACTTCACGCACACCTCGCCCGCGGGGCAGCTGGCCCACCCGCGCACCGAGCACTTCGCCCCGCTGTTCGTGACCATGGGTGCGGCGGACGCGGGCGGCGAACTGGACGCCCAGCGGTCCGTGATCGACGGCTTCTGGATGGGACTGGCGAAGCGGTCGGTGCAGTTCGGCTGACGGGTCGGTCGGCGGTTCGGTCGGCTGGTCGGTCGGCGGGTCGGCCGGCGGTTCGATCGGCGCGGTCCGGTCCCGGCAACTTTCTCGCCCCGCGGATCGTCTTCATGGGCAAGGGGTGACGGCCACTGGGCCGTATGTGACGGCCGTCTCATTCGCGACGCGTTCGCGGAGGGCGGCGGACGCCTCGGGCGGACCCGCGATCCGGGACTGACCTGGGCCTCCGCGACGTCCGGCGGCAGCGCGCCACCCCGTGCGGCCCGACAGGGTACTGCAAGATCAGAAAAATCGGGGGTCGGGTTGGGAATTCTGTCCTGATTCCAGTCGTTGTTTCCTTCGGATGCCGGGCACTCGGCCAGAGTGCCGAGCACCTGAGAACCACCCGCCAGCCCACCACCGCAAGGGAGCACGCATGGCAACCCGTGCCGTCGCCCGTCGTCAGTCCACCACCGGTGGGACGACCGATGCGGCAAGCAGTGTTCGCGCCCACGGCGGCGAGATCGCCGACCGCGACCTGGTCGGCATGTACCTCGACGAGATCGCGCGTACGCCGCTGCTCGACGCCGCCAGGGAGGTCGAGCTGTCCCAGACCATCGAGGCGGGTGTCTTCGCACAGCAGGTCCTCGACGGTCTTGAGGACACCAAGGTCGACGCCGGCCGCGAGGAGCTCGAGGCCCTGGTCGCCGAGGGTGAGCGGGCCAAGGACGTCTTCATCCGCTCCAACCTCCGCCTGGTCGTCGCCGTCGCCCGCCGCTACCCGCGCAGCGGCCTGCCCCTGCTCGACCTGATCCAGGAGGGCAACGCGGGTCTGGTGCGCGCGGTCGAGAAGTTCGACTACCGCAAGGGCTTCAAGTTCTCGACGTACGCGACGTGGTGGATCCGCCAGGCCATCACCCGCTCGATAGCCGACCAGTCCCGCACGATCAGGCTGCCCGTCCACCTCGTGGAGGAGCTGGGCCGGATCCGGCGCGTGCAGCGCGAGTTCAACCGCGAGCACGGCCGCGACCCGGAGCCCGCCGAGATCGCCGCCGAGCTCGGCTCGACGCCGGAGCGTGTGATCGACGTGCTCGACTGGGCCCGCGACCCGGTCTCGCTGAACATGTCGGTGGACGACGAGGGCGAGACCCAGTTCGGCGACCTCCTGGAGGACACCTCCGCGGTGTCGCCCGAGCAGTCCGTGCTGACCCTGCTGCGCAGCGAGGAACTGGACGACCTGATCGGCCGCCTCGACCAGCGCACGGCCTCCATCATCAAGATGCGGTACGGCATCGAGGACGGCCGGGAGCGCACGCTCACGGAGGTCGGCAAGGAGCACGGCCTGACGCGCGAGCGCATCCGCCAGATCGAGAAGCACGCGCTGCTGGAGCTGAAGAAGCTCGCCCGCGACACCGGGTTCGACGCGGCGGCGTGACGCCGTCGGCGTCGCCCCCGTCGTCCCCGTTGTCCCAGCCGCCCCGTCGGCGTCGCCGAAGTCGTCGACGTCCCACGCAAGTGGCGCACGCCGTACGGGGACCGCGTGCGCCGGGTGGCGAAAGACCGCGCAAACATGGCGATGTAACGCCGCTTCAACCCACGGAGCGGCGGGAACAAGACTTCAGACCGAGTCGGACACAGTCAGGCCCAGTCCCGACGCACTCCCCCCGGTGCCGGGACTTTCCCCAGCCGGGCTTCGGCGCCTTCCCCCCGGGCGTCGGGGCCCGGCCTTGGTGTTTCCGCGCGCACGCAGGCACCCGCGGCCGCGAACGGCGGCCCGGGGCACGGCTGTTCCAGGGCGGGCCACCCCGAACCTGAACCCCGGGGTGGCCCGCAGATGGCAGATTGTGCCACAAGGGCATAGCCTGCCGCAGGTGAGCAGCACCACCCCAGTACCCCCCGCGTCGGCCGCCCTCTCCCTGACCGAGCGCCGCAAGGCCGAGACGCGCATGGAGATCGCCCGAGCCGCGGCCGCCCTCTTCGTCCGACAGGGCCTGCGTGCCACCCGCGCCGAGGACATCGCCCACGCCGCCGGCGTTGCCCCGCGCACCTTCTACCGCTACTTCGCCGGCAAGGAGGAGGCCGTCGCCCCGCTCTACGCGGCGGGCGCCGAACGCTGGGCGGCGGCGGTGCGCGCCGCCCCCGCGGACCTGTCCGTGCCGCAGGCCCTGGAGCAGGCGGTACGGCACACGCTGACGCCCGGAGCCGGGGTCTCGGCCGCCTCTTGGGCGTTCGTCCGCACGCTGATCCGCCTCGCCCAGGCGAACCCGGCGCTGCGGCGGGTGTGGGCGGAGGTGTGTCACGCCTCCGAGCGGACCCTGCTGGACGCCCTGGCGGACCGGTTGGGGCCGGGGAAGGAAGCGGCGCCGGCACCGCACGCCACCGACAACGTTGCCGCCGATACCGCCGATACCGCCGATACCGGCGCTGCCGACGATGCCGCCGAGTCCGAGTCCGTGGCCGGACCTGGGGCCGCGTCCGAATACGCGTCCGCGGCCGTGCCCCCCGAGTTGCGGTTCGCGGCGGCCGTCGCGAGCGCCGCCGTGCGGGTCGCCATGGAGACCTGGGCCGCGGGGGAGGGGCCGGTCGAAGGCCCGGACGGCCCGGCCGAGTTGGCCCTGCGCAACCTGGCCGCGCTGCGGGACTTCCCGTGGGAGGCGGCAGCGACGGGCACCGCGACGCGACCGCCCGGCTGACGGCGCATGCCGACGGGCGCGGAGACACCGGCGTACGCCGACGCGCCCCCCACTCCGTGCTGGCCCGACCGGCCCGACCGCTCTGAGTGAGCCGCGTCACCCACCGCCCGCCCGCGTCAGACGGGTCCCCAACTCCCGTACGGCGTCCACGAGTCCCGGCGGATCCTGCACCGTGAAGTCCAGGCCCAGCATGGCCAGGCGGACCGCGACCCACGGCATCGCGTCGGCGGTCGTGGCGCGCAGGCGGCAGCTGACCGCGTCGAGCGGCTCGGGCGTGCCGAGCCACCCCGGTACCCGGGCGGCGACGACGTCGGCCGGGGCGGCGAACGTGACCGTGAACTCGTAGGTCTCGTGGCGCCGTTGCATCGAGCGGCGCAGGTACTCCGCCGCGTCCCCGGTGGGCAGCTCGCGCGGCGTGAATCGCGCCCCGGTGGCGAAGGGTTCGCTGACCCGGTCGACGCGGAACGTGCGCCAGTCGGCGCGATCGAGGTCGTACGCCACGAGGTACCAGCGGCGTCCGGTCGACACCAGCCGGTACGGCTCGGTCAGGCGGCGTGACTCGGTGCCGTCGGCGGCTCGGTAGGCGAACCGCAGCCGCTCCTGCCCGGCGACCGTGGACGCCATCACGGTGAGCGTCTCGGGCGCGATGGTCGGGCCGTCCCCGCTGGTCAGCGGCATCGTCGCGGACTGGAGCGTGGACACGCGGTGCCGCAGCCTGCTCGGCAGCACCTGCTCCAGCTTGGCCAGCGCCCGCACCGACGCCTCGTCCACGCCCTCGACGGCGTGCCCGGCGCCGGCGCGCAGCCCGACCGCGATGGCCACCGCCTCCTCGTCGTCCAGCACGAGGGGCGGCATGGCCTTGCCCGCGACGAGCCGGTAGCCGCCGTCCGAACCCTTGGTCGCCTGGACGGGATAGCCGAGTTCGCGCAGCCGGTCGATGTCGCGCCGGACCGTGCGCCGCGACACCCCGAGCCGGTCGGCGAGCTCGCCACCGGGCCATTCGCGGGGCGTCTGGAGGAGGGAGAGGAGCTGGAGGATCCGCGCCGGGGTGTCGGTCGTCATGCGTCCGAGCATCCCGCAGATGTAGGTCATGATCCGGCCTAATGGGGTCCTAGCTTCTCGGTATGACCTTCACCGACACCCCGTCCGGCACTCCTGCCGCAGGTTCCGCGGCATCCGGGGCCTCCGCGGCCCCCGCCGGCGACCGGCGCCGCTGGTTCGCCCTGGCGATCGTGATGACCGCGGCCTTCATGGACCTCGTCGACGTCACCATCGTCAACATCGCGATCCCGTCCATCCAGGAGGAGGCGGGCGCGACCTTCAGCCAGATCCAGTGGATCACCGCCGGTTACGCCCTCGCCTTCGCCGCCGGCCTGATCACCGGCGGACGGCTCGGCGACATCCACGGCCGCAAGCGGATCTTCCTGTTCGGCATCGGCGGCTTCACGGTCGCCTCCGCGCTGTGCGGCTTCGCCGTGAACCCGGAGATGCTGGTCGCCTCCCGCATTCTCCAGGGCGGCATGGCGGCGCTGATGGTGCCGCAGGTGCTGTCGATCGTGCACGCCACCTTCCCGGCGCACGAACGCGGCAAGGTGTTCGGCCTGTTCGGCGCGATCGTCGGACTGGGCGCGGTGTCCGGTCCGCTGCTGGGCGCGCTGCTGACCGAGTGGAACCTCTTCGGCCTCGAATGGCGCCCGATCTTCCTGATCAACCTGCCCGTCGGCGTCGCCGGCCTGATCCTGGGCGCCCGCTTCATCACCGAGTCCAAGGCGCCGCGCGCCCTCAAGCTCGACCTGGTGGGCGTCGGACTGGTCACGCTGGGCCTGCTGATGCTGCTCTACCCGCTGACCCGCGGCCGTGAGCTGGGCTGGCCGCTGTGGGGGTACGTGTCGATGGCGGGCGCGTTCGTCGTCCTCGCGGGGCTGGTGGCCTACGAGCGGCGCAAGGCCGCGCGGGACGGCTCGCCGCTGGTCGAGCTGTCGCTGTTCCGGGTCAAGAGCTTCGCCGCGGGCATCGCCGTGCAGACCGTGTTCGGCATCGGGCTCGGCATCTTCTTCCTGGTGTGGACGCTGTACATGCAGACCGGCCTGGGATGGGGGCCGCTGAAGGCCGGACTGACCGGGGTGCCGTTCTCGATCGCCGTGTCCGTGGCCGCCGGCCTGTCGGTGCAGAAGCTGGTGCCGCGCTTCGGACGCGGGGTGCTCCAGGCGGGCGCGCTGGTGATGGCCGCCGGGGTCCTGCTCTACATCTGGGAGTCCCACCACTACGGCCTCGGCATCGCGCCCTGGCAGATGGCGCTGCCGCTGGTCGTCATGGGCGTCGGCATGGGGCTCATCGTCGCGCCGCTGACGGACGCGGTGCTCTCCGAGGTGCCGCGCGAGCACGCCGGTTCGGCCTCGGGGCTCATCAACACCGTGCAGCAGATGGGCAACGCGCTCGGCCTCGGGCTCGTCTCGGTCGTCTTCTTCGGCACGATGAGCGACCGGCTGCGGCCCGAGCAGGTGGGCCCGGCCTTCGTGGACGCCTTCCAGTACGCGCTGGGCTGGGTGGCCGCCGTGATGGGCGCCATCTTCCTGCTGATGTTCGCCCTGCCGAAGCGCCCGGCGCAGCACGTCGAAGGCGCGGTGGTGGAGGACGCTGCGGAGGCCGCGGCGGCGGATGGGGCGGCGGGTGCGCCGGGGAACAAGGAGCCCGAGTTCGTCTGACCCGCGGCCCCGGGGGCGCCCCCCGAAGAACGGGGAAGAACGGGCCTACCCCGGAGGCCCGTTCATGCCCGATTGAGCCCGAGCTTGCCCGAACCTGTTTACTTTCTGGAAATCTCGGCTTAGCCTCCCAGAGAAACCACAGGTTCGGGCATCAGGCGGAGGCGATCGGACATGTACGCACCGGAGCGGCAGCAGGAGATCCTCCGCATCGCCCGGGACGCCGGCCGGGTGGACGTGGTGTCGCTGGCCGAGGAGTTCCAGGTGACGGCGGAGACCGTCCGTCGCGACCTGAAGGCCCTCGACCGCGCCGGTCTCGTCCGCCGCGTGCACGGCGGCGCCATCCCGGTCGGGCGCCTCGACTTCGAGCCGGACCTCGCCGAGCGCGAGACCACGGCGCCCGACGAGAAGGACCGCATCGCCAAGGCCGCCCTGGCCGAACTGCCCGCCGACGGCACGATGATCCTCGACGCCGGCACGACGGTGGCGCGCATGGCGGCGGCCCTCCCGCTGGAGTCCTCCCTCACCGTCGTCACGCACAGCCTCCCCACCGCCGCCCGCCTCGCCGACCACCCCGGCATTCAGCTCCACCTGGTCGGCGGCCGCGTCCGGCACCGCACCCGCGCCGCCGTCGACGCCTGGGCCCTGCGCGCGTACGGCGAGATCCGCGCGGACGTCCTCTTCGTCGCGGCGAACGGCTTCTCCGCCGAGCACGGCCTGACCACCCCCGACCTCGCCGAGGCCGCCGTCAAGCGCGCGGCCGTCGCCGCGGCCCGCCGCGTGGTGCTGCTCGCCGACTCCTCCAAGCACGGCCAGGAGCACTTCGCCCGCTTCGGCGGCCTGAACGACGTGGACCTGCTGATCACCGACAGCGGGCTGAGCACCGAGGACGCCGCCGCCATCGAGCGCGGCGGCACGGAAGTAGTACGCGCATGATCCTCACCGTCACCCCGAACCCGTCCCTGGACCGCACCTACGAGGTGCCCTCGCTGGACCGCGGCGAGGTCGTCCGCGCCACCGGCGAGCGCGTGGACCCGGGCGGCAAGGGCGTCAACGTCTCGCGGGCCGTCGCCGCCGCCGGCCGCCGCACGGTCGCGGTGCTGCCCCTCGGCGGCGCGCCGGGCGCCCTCGTCGCCGACCTGCTCGACGCGCAGGGCATCGAGGTCGCGCCCGTACCGGTCGCCGGAGCCACCCGCTCCAACATCGCCCTCGCCGAGGCGGACGGCGTCCTCACGAAGATCAACGCGCCCGGTCCCGAGCTGACCGCCGCCGAGCAGGAGTCCCTGCTGGAGACGGTCCGCCGGCAGTCCCGCGACGCCGCCTGGATCGCCTGCTGCGGCAGCCTCCCGCGCGGCCTCGCCCCCTCCTGGTACGCCGAGCTGGTCGCCCGCGCGCACGCCGCAGGCGCCCGGATCGCGCTCGACACCTCCGGACCCGCGCTGCTCCAGGCGCTGCGCGAGCGGCCCGACGTGGTGAAGCCGAACGCCGAGGAGCTCGCGGAGGCCGTCGGCCGCCCCCTGGCCACGGTCGGCGACGCCGTGAAGGCGGCCGAGGAGCTGCGGGAGCTGGGCGCGCGCGCCGTGCTCGCCAGCCTCGGCGCCGACGGCCAGCTCCTCGTGGACGACGCCGGCACCTGGTTCGGCACCGCCCGCGTCACCGCCGTACGCAGCAACGTCGGCGCCGGCGACTCCTCCCTCGCCGGTTTCCTGATCGCCGGCGGCACCGGTCCCGAGGCGCTCGCGTCGGCGGTCGCCCACGGCGCCGCGGCGGTCCGGCTGCCCGGCAGTGTGATGCCGTCCCCGGCCGACCTCGACCCGGCGGCGGTCACGGTCACGACGGACGTACCGGTCGACCGCCCGCTGACGGAGCCGGTCACATGACGCCCCGGCTCCGGCCGCCGGCCCCGGCCACCGCCCTCGAACCACGCCGGCGGGCCTCCCCGTCACCCGCCACCCGCCCCGCCACCCATGCCGTTCCCCTCCCCGCCACCCTCCCCCTCCCCTCCGAACTCCCCGTCCCCCTTTCCGCCCACGACTCCCCCCGGGCGATACGCGAGCGAAGGAGCCCGCGATGAGCGACATGATCACCGCGGAACTGGTCGACCTCGACCTGTCCGCCGACACCAAGGAAGCGGCGGCGCGCGCGCTCGCCGAGCGCATGGTGGCCCTGGGCCGGGTGACCGACCTCGACGGCTTCCTCGCCGACGTGGCGGCCCGCGAGGCCCAGATGCCGACCGGCCTCGACGGCGGCATCGGCATCCCGCACTGCCGCAGCACGCACGTGACCGAGCCGACGCTCGCCTTCGGGCGCAGCGCCGCCGGGATCGACTTCGGCGCGGCGGACGGTCCCGCCGACCTGATCTTCCTGATCGCCGCCCCGGCCGGCGCCGACGACGCCCACCTGACGATCCTGTCGTCACTGGCCCGCCAGCTGATGAACGCCGAGTTCACGACGGCTCTGCGGTCCGCGCGGAATGCGGCGGACGCCGCCGCGCTGATCCGCGGCGACGAGCCGGACGCGGCGGCGGAAGCGGCGGCGGGTGACACCGAGGGGCGGGCGGCGACGGGCGTCGACGGCACGCAGGCGGCGGACACCACCGAGCCGGCCGAGCGGTCCGGCTCCACCGAAGACTCCGTGGCGGCACCGGTGGCGGCCTCCGCCGGTGCCGCCACGGACACCACCCCCGCCACGGACACCCTCGCCATGGGCCCCGCCACCACGCCCGACCGCCCGTTCCGCGTCGTCGCCGTCACCTCCTGCCCCACCGGCATCGCCCACACCTACATGGCCGCCGAGTCGCTGGAGAACGCGGGCCGCGAAGCCGGCGTCGAGGTCGTCGTCGAGACGCAGGGCTCGGCCGGCTTCACCCGGCTCGACCCGGCCGTGATCGCGGCGGCGGACGGCGTGATCTTCGCGCACGACGTCCCCGTACGGGAGAAGGAACGCTTCGCCGGCAAGCCGACCGTCGACGTCGGCGTGAAGGCCGGCATCAACCGCCCCGCCGAACTCATCGCCGACGTACGGCGCAGGGCCGAACGCGGTGAGGTCACCTCCGGCACCGCGCCCACGCCGGTCGAACGCAGCGGCGACGCCGGCGAGGGCTACGGCACCAAGCTGCGCAAGTGGCTGATGTCCGGCGTGAGTTACATGGTCCCGTTCGTCGCCGCGGGCGGCCTGCTGATCGCGCTCGGCTTCGCGATCGGCGGCTACGAGATCAACAAGGCGCCGTCCGTGATGGACCACTTCGTGTGGTCGCAGGCCGACAGCTGGGGCGCGCTGCTGTTCCAGATCGGCGGCGTCGCCTTCGCCTTCCTCGTCCCCGTCCTCGCCGGATACATCGCCTACGGCATGGCGGACCGCCCCGGCCTGGTCCCCGGCTTCGTCGGCGGCTCGATCTCCCTCACCATCAGCGCCGGCTTCCTCGGCGGACTCGCCGCCGGTCTGATCGCGGGTGCCGTGGTCATCGGCATCCAGAAGGTGCGCATCCCGGTGGCGCTGCGCGGCATCATGCCCGTCGTGGTGATCCCGCTGATCTCCTCGGCGATCGTCGGATTCCTGATGTTCGTCGTGATCGGCAAGCCCATCGCCTCCGCCCAGAAGGGCATGACCGACTGGCTGAACGGCCTCACCGGCACCAACGCCGTCCTGCTCGGCGCCCTGCTCGGCCTGATGATGTGCTTCGACCTCGGCGGCCCGGTCAACAAGGTCGCCTACACCTTCGCCACCGCCGGTATCGCCGTCGCCGACCCGAGCGACTCCGCGATGAAGATCATGGCCGCGGTGATGGCCGCCGGCATGGTCCCGCCGCTGGCCATGGCCCTGGCGACGACCGTGCGGGGCCGGCTGTTCAACCAGACCGAGCGCGAGAACGGCAAGGCCGCCTGGGTCCTCGGCGCGTCCTTCATCTCCGAGGGCGCCATCCCGTTCGCCGCGGCCGACCCGCTGCGCGTCATCCCCGCCTCGATGGCGGGCGGCGCGGTCACCGGCGCGCTGTCGATGACCTTCGACGCCACGCTGCGCGCCCCGCACGGCGGCGTCTTCGTGGTCCCGCTGATCGGCAACCCGCTGCTGTACCTCATCGCCATCGCGGCGGGCGTCTGCGTCACCACCGCGCTCGTCGTCCTCCTCAAAGGGCTGCGCAAGCCGGCGCCGGACACCACGGCCCCGGGCACCGGTGACGGCACGTCGTCGACCGCGGCGGATGCGGCCAGGCAGCCCGTGGCGGCGTGAGCGGGAACTCCGCGTTCCCGGCAGGGCGGTGCGGGTCAGGAAACCTGCGCCGCCCGCCGCTCCATCGCGTCCCGCGCCGCGTCCTCCGACACGTACACCTCGCACATGTGCCGGCCGTCGGGCGTCGCCGTGTGCTCGACCTCCCAGAGGGAGATCTCCTTGCCGTCGCGCAGCAGGAAGGCGTGCTCGTACAGCGCGAAGCACAGCCCGGCGCGCGCCACGCGGCGGCGGGGGCGGCCGAAGGCCTGCGTGATCTGGTGGGCGAACGCCGTCGTCAATAATTCGGCGGTCTCCCCGCCCGGCCGGTCCGCGTTCTCCGCGCGGCGCAGCAGCCTGCGGGCGTGGTCCGCCGAATCGTCCGGCACATACGTGTGCCGGGGCGCCGGCAGCGGCGACAGCTGCACCAGCACCGGCAGCTCGAAGTCGGGCGCGTCGGGCGGCAGCGGCAGCCGCGAGGTGGCGGACCGCAACTCCTCCTCGTCCGCGTAGACCTCGTGCTGCGCCTCGCCGCCCGGCACGGTGTTGTGCACCAGCTCCCACAGCGTGAGCGCCGAACCGTCCACGAGCAGCCAGGTGTGCCGGTACGTCTCCCGGTGCAGACCGGCACTGTGGTGCGCGGAGTGCAACGAGCTGTCGTAGGCCAGGGCCAGGTCGAGCTGCCGTACCAACTCGTCGGGCAGCTCGAAGGAGTTCAGGGCACGTCCCAGGAGACGCGCGAGGTGCTCCTCCGGAGACTCGGGCGACTCGGGTGGTTCGTACGCTGCCGTCTCGTACGGAACGCTCAAGGTTTCTCCCGGCGTTGCTGCATGTCACCTTGTGGGTGCATACCGTAGCCCCTGGACCGGACATCATGTCCAGTAACTGAGAAAACGTACGCTTGAAAAACTGACGACCCGCGCGAGAAGTTCCCGCAGGCACCGGCATACCGTCAAAAAACGCTGATGGCAAGGGAGTTGGCACAGCTCGCCGGTCGTGCGCGGGCGGCGTCCACGCCCGGGCGCACGGGCCGCCGCGTGCGCGTCATCGCCCGCCGTAGAGCTCCCCGTACGACGGCCACGCCCCGCCCGGCCCCACCACCGACTCCGCCGCCCGTACGGCGTTCACGATCGCCCGCGTCACCACGTCCGCGCCCGCGGCGAGCACCGCGTTCAGGGCGAGCGGGTCGTCGGCGTCGAGCGGGTGCCGCCCGGTCGACAGCGCGAACACCGTGTCCCCGTCGTTGAGCAGGTGCACCGGGCGCACGGCACGCGCGATGCCGTCGTGCGCCGTGCCCGCCAGCTTCTGCGCCTGCGCCTTCGACAGGTCGGCGTCCGTCGCGACCACGGCCAGCGTGGTGTTCAGCGGGGGAGGGCCGCTGCTCGCGGCGATCTCCGCGAGGCGCCGGCGCGCGGCCTCGTGCACCCGGCTCTCCGGATACGTCACCCGGCCCTGGAACACCTCCCCGTACAACACCCCCGTCTCCGGATCCACCGCCGACCCCGCCGCGTTGGCCACCACCAGTGCCGCCACCGTCACGCCCGAGTCGAGGACCGCGCTCGCCGTGCCGACGCCGCCCTTCAGCTGTCCGACCGCCGCGCCGGTGCCCGCGCCCACGCAGCCCTCCGCCACGGCCGTGCCGGGCGCCCTGGCGGCGGCCTCCTCCACCGCGGCCCGGCCGGTGGCCGCGTCCGGGCGGGCCCGGAAGTCGCCGCCGCGCCCCAGGTCGAAGACGCAGGCCGTCGGCACCACGGGCACCACATGGGCCGGGTCCGGCCCGACCCGCACCCCGCGGCCGTGCTCCTCCAGCCAGGCCATCACGCCGGACGCCGCGTCGAGCCCGTAGGCGCTGCCGCCGGTGAGGACGATCGCGTCGACCTTCTGCACCAGGTTCCGCGGGTCGAGGGCGTCGGTCTCCTTGGTGCCGGGACCACCGCCGCGCACGTCCACCGCGGCGACCGCCCCGCCCTCCGGGGCCAGCACCACCGTGGTCCCGGTGAGGCGGCCGTCCCCGGTCAGTGTCGCGTGCCCGACCCGCACACCGGCCACGTCCGTCAATGCGTCAACTGTCATGGCCCCCAGTGTCGTCCAGCCGCCCCGCCGGGCGGGCCCTCTCAGCTGGTCGTGGCCGGCGCCGGGCCGGACCGGGCGGCCGTCCGCGCCGTCAGAGTCGTCCCGGTCGCCACCGCCAGCGCCATCACGACGCCCGCGGCGAGCACCGCCCAGTCGCCCAGGAAGGTGCAGCACAGCACCAGCACCGCCGTGACCGGCAGCACGAGTTGCTGGGCGAGACCCACCTTGAAGTGCCGGGCGGGCAGGAACCAGACCGTGAGCAGATAGAGCGCCGTCGGCACGGTCACCGCGGCCGACGCGGCCGGCGTCGAGATGTGCGCCTTGCCGATCGCCTGCTCCACCGCCACCTCCAGGCCCGCACCGACGGCCGCCGCCGAGGCGAACACCAGGTAGTGGCCGTATCCCCAGAGGAACGACTCCTTGCTGGAGCGCAGGTACGCGTGCACCGGCACCACGAAGTAGATCCACCACGCGGCGAAGATGATCAGCAGCCCGCCCGCGGCGATCGGCAGCAACTCGTCCAGCGCGTCGTTCTCGTCGATGCCCGACTTCACGGCGACCGTGGCCGCCGCGATCGTCTCGCCCAGCACGATGATCGTGAACAGGCCGTACCGCTCGGCGATGTGGTGCGGGTGCCAGTCCGTCGGCCGGTCCTTCTCCGCGAACAGCGGCACGCTCAGTTCCAGCAGCGCCATCACCAGGAACACCCACGGCCTCGCGCCCTCCGGGAAGACCAGCAGTCCGAGCCAGCCGATCTGGCACAGCAGCACGCCGCCCGCGTACCTTCGGCACATCGCCCGTTCCACGGGGTCGGCCCCGCGTGACGCGCGCAGCCACTGGCTCACCATCGCGAGCCGCATGATCACGTAACCGAGCCAGACCCAGAGGAAGTCGTGGTCCTCGGCCGCCCGCGAGATCCCGGCCGCCAGGACCAGCACGCCCGCGATCTGGATCAGGGTGACGACTCGGTAGAGCGCGTCGTCGTTGTCGTACGCCGAGGCGAACCAGGTGAAGTTCATCCAGGCCCACCAGATCGCGAAGAAGAGCATCGCGTAGGTGAGGACGCCCTCGCCCGCGTGGCCCTCGGCGACCGCGTGCACCAACTGGATGCCCGCCTGGGCGACGGCCACCACGAAACACAGGTCGAAGAAGAGCTCCAGCGGCGTCGCCGAGCGGTGCGCCTCGCCCCGGCCGCGGGCCCTGAGCCGCCGCAGCGGACGCCCGTCCGAGGGCGGGACGGACGGGGCGGACGGGGGAGTCGGTTCGGATGTCATGGCTCCAGCAGACCAGATCACTGGCCGGATTTCTCCCGTGCGAGCGGCTGTCGCCTCGTGACCGGGACGCCGGGCCGGAGCCGTACGCTTGAGGCATGAGCAGCACCGCGCCCGAGCCCGAACCGCGTGAGCCGAAGCCCGCGCTGATCTTCGACGACCCGCTGGACCAGCAGTCGTCGGACGACACCGACCGCGGCTGGGGCGAGCGCGGCGACCGCGACCGTGACAGCGCGGCCGACCTGAAGCGCTTCCTCGACGAGAAGCCGCCCCACCACCTGTAGAACGTCGGCCACCACCCGCGCCGGGAACCGCCAGGCGCGGAAGTCCCACCACCCGCGGCGCTCACCACAGGGCTCACCACAGCGTCACCGCCAGCCGGGCCGTCGCACTCGCGCCCGCGAGGCGCGCCGCCGTGGAACGGGGCACCGACAGCACCACCAACGCGCCGCTCCCGGCCGGGTCGTCCACGGTCTCCGGCACCTTCGTCACCCGCGCCCCGCGTGCGACCACCCGCGCGGCACCGGCCGTCGGGCCCTCCCCGGCGGCGATGACGTCGACCCGGTCGCCCGGCCGCAGCAGTCGTACCGTCGCGGCGTCGGCGATCCGCACCGGTGCCGTCACCGGTCCGGCAGCGCGCTGCCCACGTGACGTGAGGTCCGCCGCCGGTGCGGCCGCGCGCGGCGGCGCCGGGTCGCCCGGCCGGCCGCGGGCCCGCTCGGTGTCGCCGGGGCCGGCCGCCACCAGCGCCGCCGCCGTGACGGCGAGGCCCGCTGCCACCGCCCGCCGCCGGTGCCGTACGAGCCGGCTCGGCCCGTACCGTCCGCCGCGCACCCGTACCGGGTCGAAGGGCGGCACCTCACGGGTCGGCGGGGCGTCGGCACGCGACGGTCCGTAGGAGTGGCCGTAGGGGTGCGGAGCAGGGGAAGGGGACGCATGGGACGGAGGGAAGGACACGGGACCACCACCAGTGACGAGGAAGGACTTCGCTTTCCCCGCCCACGATGAAGCTCCGCGCCGCCGCCCGCCGGGCCCCGTGCGCTACTCACGGGTTGTGGACAACTCCCTCACCCGAACGAGCCGTTCCAGAACGAGAATCCCACAGGTTCCCGGTTTCCCCGACTGCCGCCCGCCGGCCACCCGCCGCCGGGGCCGCCCTACGGCAGCGCGAACCCCGGATCCATCCCGCCCAGCGCGGACCTGCACAGACAGTCCCGTTCCTCCGTCGCGGGCAGCGCCGCCACCGCGTCGAAGAGCACGCCCCGCAGCCGGTCCACGTTCGCCGCGAACACCCGCAGCACCTCGTCGTGCGAGACGCCCTCACCGGTCTCGGCACCCGCGTCGAGGTCCGTGACCAGGGTCAGCGAGGTGTAGCAGAGCTCCAGTTCACGGGCGAGCGCGGCCTCGGGGTGGCCGGTCATGCCCACCACGGACCAGCCCTGCGCCTGGTGCCACAGCGACTCCGCACGCGTCGAGAAGCGCGGCCCTTCGACCACGACGAGGGTGCCGCCGTCCACGGCCTCCCAGTCCCGGCCGCGTGCCGCCTTCAGCGCGACCGTGCGCCCGGTGGGGCAGTAGGGGTCGGCCAGCGACACGTGCACGACGTTCGGCACCGTGCCGTCGGGCAGCGGCAGCCCGTCGAAGTAGGAGTTGGCCCGGGACTTCGTGCGGTCGACGAGCTGGTCCGGCACGAGCAGCGTGCCCGGTCCGTACTCGGGGCGCAGGCCGCCCACCGCGCACGGGCCGAGCACCTGCCGTACGCCGACCGACCGCAACGCCCAGAGGTTGGCCCGGTAGTTGATGCGGTGCGGCGGCAGGTGGTGGCCTCGTCCGTGCCGGGGGAGGAAGGCGACCCGCCGGCCGGCGACGTCGCCGAGGAAGAGGGAGTCGCTGGGCTGCCCGTAGGGGGTGTCGACCTGGATCTCGGTCACGTCGTCCAGGAACGAGTAGAAACCGGAGCCGCCGATCACGCCGATCTCGGCGTTCGCCTTGTTCGCCATGCCCCGACCCTAAGCGCTCCCGGACTCTGAGCGCTCCCAGCCCTCAAACACTTCCGGGCCCGGCACTCCAGCGCCCCGGCCCCCATCGCCCGGTGCCACCCGGCAACGCCGAAGACCCCGCCGCCGATGGCGACAGGGTCCCGTGAGAATGCGGCGTACGCGCGAGGCGGTTACGCGGCGGTGCTGCTGCTCGTGGAGCTGCCGGAGCCCGACGACGAGGAGCCCGAGTCCGAGGAGGACGACGACGAGGAGGACGACGACGAGGACGTCGACGAGGAGGACGACGACTTCGACGACGCCGGCGAGCTGCTCGACGAGGAGCCGCGGCTGTCGTTCCGGTAGAAACCGGAGCCCTTGAAGACGATGCCGACGGCCGAGAACACCTTCTTCAGGCGGCCCTGGCAGGACGGGCACTCGGTCAGAGCGTCGTCGGTGAACTTCTGCACCGCCTCGAGGCCCTCGCCGCACTCGGTGCACTGGTACTGGTAGGTCGGCACTGTCTTCCTCCTGGCACTCTCACTCGATGAGTGCTAACGACGCTCCATACTGACGTATTCCGGCCGCTCAGTCCACTGCCACCGGCACGCGGTGACCCACGCCACGTGCGACCGTGCGCCCGGGGGAGCGTGCCACCAACCGGGAGCGCAGCGCCAGCAGGGTGACGAGGGCGAGCAGGGTGCCGCCCGCCGGCACGAGGAATCCGGCACCGCTCCAGTAGCGGTCCTCGAGCTGTCCGGCGACCGTCACGGCCGCCGCCTGCCCGAGCGCCACTGCGCCCGTCAGCCAGGTGAACGCCTCGGTGCGGGCCCCGGCCGGGACCAGGCCCTCGACCAGGGTGTAGCCGGTGATCAGCGCGGGCGCGATGCACATGCCGACCAGCAGACCGAGCCCGGCGAGCAGGACCACCGAGTGCGCGGCCCACAGTCCGGACGCGGCCAGCGCGAGCGCGGCGTAGCCCACAACCAGGCGCTGGTGCGGTGCGGCCTTCCAGGCGATGGCCCCGCAGGCGACGCCGGCGAGCATGTTGCCCGCGGCGAAGACGCCGTACAGGACGCCGTTGAGGCCGGGCTCGCCGATCGACTCGGTGAACGCGGCCAGCGAGACCTGCATGCCGCCGAACACGGACCCGATGCCGAGGAACGTCACGATCAGCACGCGCACGCCGGGCACGCTCAGGGCGGAGGCGTGCCGCACGCGCGCGTGCCCGCGCGGCGCGACCGACGGCTGCGTGGCCTTCTGCGCGGCGAACAGCAGACCGCCGATCAGCGTCAGCGCGGCCTCGGTCACCAGCCCGGCGGCCGGGTGGACGGCCGTGCACAGGGCGGTGGCCAGCAGGGGACCGACGACGAAGGTCAGCTCGTCCGTGACGGACTCGAAGGCCGCCGCCGTCGTCATCAGGGGCGAGTCCTTCAGGGTGACGCCCCACCGCGCGCGGACCATGGGGCCGACCTGCGGCACGGAGGCGCCGGTCGGGACGGCCGCCGCGAACAGCGCCCACAGGGGAGCGTCCGCAAGGGCCAGCGCGGTGAACGTCAGGCCCGACAGGGCGTGCAGCAGCACCCCGGGGATCAGTACGGCGCGCTGCCCGTGGCGGTCGGCGAGCCGTCCGGTGTACGGGGCGAACAGCGCCATGGAGACGCCGGTGACGGCCGCCGCGGCGCCGGCCGCGCCGTAGGAGCCGGTGGTGTGCTGGACCAGCAGCACGATGGAGATGGTGAGCATCGCGAACGGCTGGCGTGCCGCGAAGCCGGGGAGCAGGAAGGTCCAGGCGCCGCGGGTGCGCAGCAACTGGAGGTATCCCGGGCGGGAGGCCGCCGCCGAGTTCTTCGACGAGGTGACCGTGGTCGCCACGGCCCGTGCCTTTCTGCCGCCTGGTAGCGCGGCCCCTTCGCGTGGGGGCGGCGCCGAGAGCTGTCCTCGTGCGCTGAACTGCGGTAGATACCGGGCCCGCTTCAGGGGGTGTGCCGGCCGCCATACGGTCGCGCCAGCTCTGCGTCAGGCAGAGTTGGTTCGATCTGGTAACGCCTTCATCGTACAGGTATCCGGCGCCGTGGCCCTGTGAAAACGAGCACCGTCCGGGGTCCCGCCTGCGACAACAGGTGTGGCCGCACGCCTGGCGGTCTCAGCGTCCCGCGGCCCCGTTCGTGCCGAGCCAGCCCGCCAGCTTGCCGCCACGCCCCACCGCGCGCAGGCGGCGCTCCGCCGCGTCGCGGACCGGGTCGGTGGCGACGACGAGGAGTTCGTCGCCGCGTTGCAGCACGGTCGTCGGCAGCGGCACGAAGGACTGCCCGTCGCGCACCACGAGGGTGACGGCGGCGCCGGGCGGCAGCCGCAGTTCGCCCACCTCGACGCCGTGCATGCGGGAGGCCTTGGGGATCGAGAAGGACAGCAGGTGCCCGCGCAGGCGCTCCAGCGGCGCCGACTCGATGCCGAGGTCGGCGGCGGCCTCGGCGTCCTCGCCCAGGTGCAGCTTGCGGGCCAGCCACGGCAGCGTCGGGCCCTGGATCAGGGTGTAGACGACGACCAGCACGAACACGATGTTGAAGATGCGGCGGCTGCCGGCGACGCCCTCGACCATGGGGATCGTCGCCAGGATGATGGGGACGGCGCCGCGCAGCCCGGCCCAGGACATGAGGGCCTGCTCCTGCCAGGGCACCCGGAACGGCAGCAGGCCGAGGACGACGCCGAGCGGACGCGCCACCATGGTCAGCACCAGGCCGATGAGGAGCGCGGGCACGATGTCGTCGCCCAGTTCGTGCGGCGTGACCAGCAGGCCGAGCAGGACGAACATGCCGATCTGCGCGATCCAGCCCAGCCCCTCGGCGAAGCCGCGCGTGGCGGGCCAGTGCGGCAGTCGCGCGTTGCCCATCACCATGGCGGCGAGGTAGACGGCGAGGAAGCCGCTGCCGTGCGCGATGGCGCCGGCCGCGTAGGCCGAGACGGCGATGGCCATGACGGCGATCGGGTAGAGGCCGGAGGCGGGCAGGGCCACGTGCCGCAGGCCCCAGGAGCCGAGCCAGCCCACCGCGAGGCCGATCGCGGCGCCGATGGCCAGCTCCAGGAGGATCTCGCCGATCAGGACGTACCAGTGCTCGATCGGTCCCGCCATGGAGAAGGCGACGACCAGGATGACCACCGGGGCGTCGTTGAAGCCGGACTCGGCCTCCAGCGTGCCCGTCACGCGCGCGGGGAGGGGCACCTTGCGCAGCACCGAGAACACGGCCGCGGCGTCCGTCGAGGACACCACCGCCCCGATGATGAGCGCCTGGCGCCACTCCAGCCCGATCAGGTGATGCGCGGCGGTCGCCGTGATCCCGACGCTCACCGCGACGCCCACCAGCGCCAGCGCGGAGGCCGAGGGCAGCGCCGGTCTGATCTCCGACCACTTCGTGCCGAGACCGCCCTCGGCCAGGATCACGACGAGGGCGGCGTATCCGATGACCTGGGTGAGTTCGGCGTTGTCGAAGTGGATGCCCGCGATGCCGTCCTGGCCCATGGCGATGCCGATGGCCAGGTAGACGAGCAGGCTGGGGAGCCCGCTGCGCGAGGAGATCCGGACCGCTGCGACGGCGACGAGCAGGACGAGCGAGCAGACGAGCAGGAGCTGGTTGAGGTCGTGGACAGTCAGCGGCCGTTTCCTTCCTGGCTACGCGCACGGCTACGGGCACGGGCACGGCTACGGGCACGGATACGCGCACGCACGCGTGAGCACGTACATCGCACACGAAACCGCGGCGAACCGCGGTCAACTACTTCGTTACCTTACCTAACTCTTGACGATTTCTTGACACTCGCCGGTGGTGAGATCGAACGTTCGTCCGCGCCTGTTCCCGACTCCGCGTCAAGTGCCGGTGGGCCCTGCGCCTATCGTTGCTCCAGCGCTCAGTTAAAAGCACAGCCCGACCTGCCGCTCGCGTTAGGACAGCAAGGACAGCGATGCCCCCGAACACCACCGCCTCCACGGGTCAGCAGCCCGGCAAGTCCGGCAGGAAGAAGGGGCGCAGAGCCCGCCTGATCGTGCTCGTTCTGGTGCTGGCGCTCGTGGGCGGCGTCGCCTACGGCGCGTACTGGTCCATCAGCACGGTCCGCGCCTCCTTCCCGCAGACCAAGGGCTCGATCACCCTGGACGGCCTGTCGGGGCCGGTGGACGTCAAACGCGACGGCCACGGCATCCCGCAGATCTACGCCTCCTCCGAGACCGACCTGTTCATGGCGCAGGGCTACGTCCAGGCGCAGGACCGGTTCTACGAGATGGACGTGCGCCGCCACATGACGGCCGGCCGCCTCTCGGAGATGTTCGGCAAGGGCCAGGTCAGGAACGACGAGTTCCTGCGCACCCTCGGCTGGCACCGCGTCGCGCAGCGGGAGTACGACACCAAGCTGTCGGCGTCCACCAAGAAGTACCTCCAGGCCTACGCCGAGGGGGTCAACGCGTACCTGGCGGGCAAGGACGGCGCGGACCTGTCGCTGGAGTACGCGGCGCTCGGCTTCAGCAACGACTACAAGCCGGCGAAGTGGACCCCGGTCGACTCGATCGCCTGGCTGAAGGCGATGGCCTGGGACCTGCGCGGCAACATGCAGGACGAGATCGACCGCGCCCTGATGACCAGCCGCCTCGGCCCGAAGCAGATCGCCGACCTGTACCCCGGCTACCCGTACGGCCGGAACAAGGCGATCGTGCAGGAGGGCCAGTACGACGAGCTGACGGGGAGCTTCCAGCAGGGCGGCGGCTCGGGCTCGGGTACCGGCACCGGAACCGGCACGGGCGTCGGCACGGGCACGGGAACCGGTACGGGCACGGCGGGCGGCGCCGCGACGGGCGACCCCGCCACGGCCGGCTCCTCGGGCGCCTCCGGCGACTCCGCCGCGGACGGCCTGCAGAGCCAGCTCGGCGGCCTCTACGAGGTGCTGGACGACCTGCCCACCGCCGTCGGCGTCAACGGCAACGGCATCGGCTCCAACGCCTGGGTCGTCTCCGGCGCGCACACCATCACCGGCAAGCCGCTGCTCGCCAACGACCCGCACCTGTCGGCCTCGCTGCCGTCCGTCTGGTACCAGATGGGCCTGCACTGCCGCAGCGTCTCCGCCACGTGCCGCTACGACGTCTCCGGCTACACCTTCGCGGGCATGCCCGGCGTCGTCATCGGCCACAACCGGGACATCGCCTGGGGCATGACCAACTCGGGCGTCGACGTCACCGACCTCTACCTGCAGAAGATCACCGGCGACGGCTACCTGTACGACGGCAAGGTCCGCCCCTTCACCACGCGCGAGGAGACCATCAAGGTCGCCGGCGGCCCCGCCGAGAAGATCGTCGTCCGCGAGACCAACAACGGGCCCCTGCTGTCCGACCGCAACACCGACCTCGTGCGCGTCGGCAAGCGGGCCACCGTCGACACCGCGGCCCCCGACCGCGGCGACGGCTACGGAGTGGCGCTGCGCTGGACCGCGCTGGAGGCCGGCACCACCATGGACGCCGTCTTCGCGATGAACCGCGCCAAGGGCTGGAGCGACTTCCGCAAGGCCGCCGCCCTGTTCGAGGTGCCCTCGCAGAACCTCGTCTACGCCGACACCGACAACCACATCGGCTACACCCTGCCGGGCCGTATCCCGGTGCGCGCCGAGGGCCACGACGGCTCGATCCCGGCGCCCGGCTGGGACCCCGACTACCGCTGGACCGGGAAGTACATCGAGCAGGACGAACTGCCCTACGAGTACGACCCGGAGCGCGGCTACGTCGTCACCGCCAACCAGGCCGTGGTCGACGCGGAGGACTACCCGTACACGCTGACCAAGGACTGGGGCTACGGCACCCGCAGCCAGCGGATCACCGACCTGATCCAGGCCAAGACCAAGGACGGCGGCAAGCTCTCCACCGACGACATGCGCCAGATGCAGATGGACAACAGCAGCGAGATCGCCAAGCTGCTGGTGCCCCAGATGCTGAAGATCGACGTCGGCGACCCGGACGTCCGCGAGGCGCAGAAGCTGCTGGAGGGCTGGGACTACACCCAGGACGCCGACTCGGCGGCGGCCGCGTACTTCAACTCCGTGTGGCGCAACGTCCTCAAGCTCGCCTTCGGCAACAAGCTGCCCAAGGAGCTGCGGGTCAAGGGCCAGTGCCTGTGGGTGGAGCCGGTCAACACGACCGGTCCCGCCGACGAGGCCGAGAAGGTCCGCGAGTGCGGCCTGCGCGACGCCGACCAGGCGCAGCCGGACGGCGGCGACCGCTGGTTCGAGGTCGTGCGCGCGCTCATGGACGACGAGGACAGCGACTGGTGGCAGGCGTCGAAGGCGGGCACCCGGCCCGGCGCCGACAACCGCGACGAGCTGTTCAAGCGCGCGATGATCGACGCCCGTTGGGAGCTGACCGCCAAGCTCGGCAAGGACATCGACTCCTGGAGCTGGGGCCGGCTGCACCGCCTGTTCCTGAAGAACCAGACGCTGGGCACGGACGGCCCCGGCTTCCTCCAGTACGTCCTCAACCGCGGCCCCTGGAAGCTCAGCGGCGGCGAGGCGGCGGTCAACGCGACCGGCTGGAACGCGGCCGGCGGCTACGGCGTCGTGTGGGTGCCGTCGATGCGGATGGTGGTCAACCTCGGCGACCTCGACAAGTCGCGGTGGATCAACCTCACCGGCGCCTCCGGGCACGCCTACAGCTCCCACTACACCGACCAGACCGGCAAGTGGGCCGACGGCGACCTGCTGACGTGGCCCTTCTCGGACAAGGCGGTCCAGGACAGCACGAGCGACACACTGCTGCTCAAGCCGTGACCCGGGCCGCCGGTACCGGCTGACGAAAACGGCCTCCACGCGTACGCGTGGAGGCCGTTCGGCGTATGAGGGTCGCTTCGGCGTATGGGGCGTCCGCGCGCAGGGGGAGGCGTCAGGCCCCCGTTCGGAAGCGCCGTACCCCCGACGGCGTCACCACCGCGTGCACCGGCCGGTCGTGCGGCTCGGCGGGGACGCGCTCGACGACCTCCGTGTCGTACAGCAGCACCACCAGCGCCGGGTGCGCCCGCGCGCGCTCCAGCCGGGCCAGCACGCGGTCGTAGGAGCCGCCGCCGCGCCCCAGCCGCATCCCGCGCGCGTCGACCGCGAGGCCGGGCAGCAGCACGACGTCGGCGCCGGTCACCGCGTCCGGCCCGAGCCGCTCCCCGGCGGGCTCGTGGAGGGTCATCCGTCCGCCGCGCCGCACGCGCGCGAGGGCGCCCTCCGACTCGTACTCGCCCCAGTCCAGGTCGTTGTCGGGCAGCAGCACCGGCAGCAGGACGCGGACGCCCCGCGCGCGCAGCGCGTCCAGCAGCGCGAGCGTGCCGGGCTCGCCGCCCACGGACACGTACGCCGCCACCGTGCGCGCCTCGGACAGCTCGGGCAGCGCGAGCGCCCGTTCGGCCAGCGCCGCCGCGGATTTCCGTACGTCACCGGCCGTCAACCTGCTCCTCACCGCGAGGAACTCTCGCCGCAACGTTCGCTTGTCAGGCTCGTCCTCGCGCCTGCCGTGACTCATGGCTCGCTCCCGTACCGTTCGAATTGCTCCCATACGGGAGCCAAGCAACCGGACCCGCGAATTCCGCACAAAGGCACCGGTTAAGGTGGCGGGCATGACTCAGTCGCACCCCAGGATCAGCAAGGCTGTCATCCCCGCAGCAGGCCTCGGCACCCGGTTCCTGCCGGCCACCAAGGCCACTCCCAAGGAGATGCTGCCGGTCGTGGACAAGCCGGCGATCCAGTACGTGGTCGAGGAGGCCGTCGCCGCGGGTCTCGACGACGTCCTCATGGTGACGGGCCGCAACAAGCGCCCCCTTGAGGACCACTTCGACCGCAACTACGAACTCGAGTCGGCCCTGGAGAAGAAGGGCGACGCCGAACGCCTCGCCAAGGTCCAGGAGTCCAGCGACCTCGCCACGATGCACTACGTCCGCCAGGGCGACCCCAAGGGCCTCGGCCACGCGGTGCTGTGCGCGGCGCCGCACGTCGGCAACGAACCCTTCGCCGTCCTCCTCGGCGACGACCTGATCGACCCCCGCGACCCGCTGCTGCGGCGCATGGTGGAGGTCCAGGAGCAGCGCGGCGGCAGCGTCGTCGCGCTCATGGAGGTCGCCCCCGAGCAGGTCCACCTCTACGGCTGCGCCGCCGTCGAGGCCACCGAGGACGGCGACGTCGTCAAGGTCACCGGCCTGGTCGAGAAGCCCGACCCGGCGGACGCCCCCTCCAACTACGCGGTCATCGGCCGCTACGTCCTCGACCCGCACGTCTTCGACATACTGCGCAAGACCGAGCCCGGCCGCGGCGGCGAGATCCAGCTCACCGACGCCCTCCAGCAGCTCGCGGCCGACGAGAAGGTCGGCGGCCCGGTGCACGGCGTCGTCTTCGAGGGCCGCCGCTACGACACCGGCGACCGCGGCGACTATCTGCGTGCCATTGTCAGACTCGCGTGCGAACGTGAAGACCTGGGCCCGGACTTCCGGACCTGGCTTCGCAGTTACGTAGCCGAGGAGATGTAGCACGTTGAGCAGCGCCGCGCCCCGAGCCATCGGCCAGGACCAGGACCACCTCTGGTCGGTGGACGAGCACCTGGAGGACATCCTCGCGACCGTCCGCCCCCTCGAACCCATCGAGCTGAACCTCCTCGACGCCCTCGGCTGCGTCCTCGTCGAGGACATCACGGTGCCGGTCTCCCTGCCGCCGTTCGACAACAGCTCCATGGACGGGTACGCGGTACGGGTCGCCGATGTCGCGGGCGCGAGCGAGGAGTTCCCGGCCGTCCTGGAGGTCGTCGGCGACGTCGCGGCGGGCCAGGCCGACCTGCTGCACGTCGGGCCCGGCCAGGCCGCCCGCATCATGACCGGCGCCCCGCTGCCGCCCGGCGCGGAGACCGTCGTGCCCGTCGAGTGGACCGACGGCGGCCTCGGCGAGGGCCCCGGCGTGTCCGGCATGCGCGCGAGCAGCCTCGCCCCCGAGGGCGCCACCGGCCAGGTGCGGATCTACCGCCCGGCGGCGGCACGCGCGCACGTGCGCGCCAAGGGCAGCGACGTCCGCGCGGGCGACCGCGCCCTGGAGGCCGGCACCGTCCTCGGCCCGCCCCAGATCGGACTGCTCGCCGCGATCGGCCGTGGCACGGTCCGGGTCCGCCCGCGCCCCCGCGTGGTCGTGATGTCCACCGGCAGCGAACTTGTCCAGCCCGACGAGGACCTGCGCAGCGGCCAGATCTACGACTCCAACAGCTTCGCCCTCACCGCCGCCGCCCGCGACGCCGGCGCCATCGCCTACCGCGTGGGCGCCGTCGCCGACGACGCCGACACCCTGCGCTCCACCATCGAGGACCAACTGGTCCGCGCCGACCTGATGGTGACCACGGGCGGCGTCAGCGTCGGCGCCTACGACGTCGTCAAGGAGGCGCTGTCGTCCGTCGGCGACGAGGACGAGCCCGGCAGCGGCGTCGAGTTCCGCAAGCTCGCCATGCAGCCCGGCAAGCCCCAGGGCTTCGGCTCCATCGGCCCCGACCACACCCCGCTCCTCGCCCTGCCGGGCAACCCGGTGTCGTCGTACGTCTCCTTCGAGCTGTTCGTCCGCCCCGCGATCCGCACCCTCATGGGCCTCACCGACGTCCACCGGCCGCGCACGCGCGCGAAGCTGAACACGGGCAAGGCGCTGACCTCGCCGAGGGGCCGCCGCCAGTTCCTGCGCGGCAGCTACGCCGACGGCACCGTGACGCCGGTCGGCGGCGCGGGCTCCCACCTGGTCGCCGCCCTCGCGCACGCCGACGCGCTGATCGTCGTCCCCGAGGACGCCGAGTCGGTCGAGCCCGGCGCCGACGTCGAGGTGATCCTGCTCGGCTGAGCGCCCGGGGTTGGCGGTACCGTGTCGCGCACAACAGGCCCGCGCGCCGCACCGCGCAGGGCCCGGACCTGGAGCGCCACGATCATGACTGTGCCTTCCCGGGGCGACGCCCCCGGCCCCTCCGACCAGGACCGGCAGGACCGGCTGACGCACATCGACGAGGCGGGCGCCGCCCGCATGGTCGACGTGTCCGGCAAGGACGTCACCGCGCGCACCGCCCGCGCCTCCGGCCGCGTCCTGGTCTCGCCCCGCGTGGTGGAACTGCTGCGCGGCGAGGGCGTACCCAAGGGCGACGCCCTGGCCACGGCGCGGATCGCGGGCATCATGGGCGCCAAACGCACCCCCGACCTGATCCCGCTGTGTCACCCGCTGGCGCTGTCCGGTGTGAAACTGGACCTGTCGGTCGCGGACGACGCCGTGGAGATCCTCGCCACGGTGCGGACCACCGACCGCACGGGCGTCGAGATGGAGGCGCTCACCGCGGTCTCGGTCGCCGCGCTCACCGTGATCGACATGGTGAAGGCGGTCGACAAGGGAGCGGTCATCACGGACGTGCGCGTGGAGGAGAAGACGGGCGGCAAGTCGGGCGACTGGAGCCGGTCATGACCCACGAGGCGGGTGCCGTCGGGGCGTCGTACCGCGCGCTGGTGGTCACGGCCTCCAACCGGGCCGCCGCCGGTGTCTACGAGGACAGGGGCGGCCCGCTGATCGCCGAGGGCCTGACGCGCTTCGGGTTCGCGGTCGACGGCCCGCAGGTGGTGCCTGACGGCGACCCCGTGGAGGTGGCCCTGCGCGCCGCCGTCGAGGCCGGTTACGACGTCGTCGTCACCACCGGCGGCACGGGCATCTCGCCCACCGACCGCACGCCGGAGGCGACCCGCCGGGTGATCGACCGGGAGGTGCCGGGCATCGCCGAGGCCATCAGGGCGTACGGCCGGGACAAGGTGCCGACCGCGGCGCTGTCCCGGGGCCTGGCCGGAGTGGCGGGCGGCACGCTGATCGTGAACCTGCCCGGTTCCACGGGCGGGGTGAAGGACGGCCTGGCCGTCCTGGAGCCCCTGCTGATCCACGCCGTGGACCAGATCCGCGGCGGCGACCACCCCAGACCTGGTGGGGGTGCCAGCTGAAAAGCCCATCCTGGCCCGTCGAGCTGGTGGACGGCGACATCGTCCTCCGGCCGATAAAGATGCGCGACCAGCGGGCCTGGCGCGAGGTCAACCGGCGCAATCGCGACTGGCTGCGGCCGTGGGAGGCGACCATACCGCCGCCCACGCCGGGCGGTCCGTTCACGCACCGGCCGACCTACCGCCAGATGGTCCGGCACCTGCGTTCGGAGGCGAACGCGGGCCGGATGCTGCCGTTCGTCATCGAGTACCAGGGGCGGCTCGTCGGCCAGCTGACGGTCGCCGGGATCACCTGGGGCTCGATGTGCTCGGGCCACGTCGGGTACTGGGTGGACGAGGCGGTGGCCGGCCGCGGGGTGATGCCGACGTCCGTGGCGCTGGTCGTGGACCACTGTTTCCGCACCGTCGGACTGCACCGCGTCGAGGTCTGCATTCGCCCCGAGAACGCGCCCAGCCGCCGGGTCGTGGAGAAACTCGGATTCCGCGAGGAGGGCCTGCGTCCGCGTTATCTCCACATCGACGGGGCCTGGCGGGACCATCTCGTCTTCGCCCTCACGGCGGAAGAGGTGCCCGAAGGGCTGCTCAGGCGCTGGCACCGCACACGCTCGCGGAACGAGCCGCGCAACCCGGGAATCACGCACCGACCCGGTAATTGAATAAACGTTCGAAATTGATCGGTGGATGACAGGCTCGGGGCGCCGAATTCGCGCCTCGGGCCATCCGCTGATCGTACTGCTCACAAAAAATGTTCGAAATATCAGCCAGATCGTGCGACACACCGGCGCAATTGGCGGATGGCCTCACGCAAACCCCTCTACCGTGTGAGGCGTGAGCAGCAGCGGCCTCATCTACGCAGTCATCGTCGGGGCCTGGGCCGCCTACTTGGTGCCCATGTGGCTCCGTAGGCAGGACGAGCTGAACGAGGCCCGTCCTACGGAACGCTTCAGCACGGCCATCCGGTTGCTGTCCGGACGGGCCGCCATGGAGCGCCGATACGCCAAGGACCTGCGGGCGCGCTCCACCGACGAGGTGGAGTACGACGTCGAGGACCCGGACGCCGTCACCGACTCGGTGGACGTCCGGGCCTTCGCCGTGTCCAAAACGCGCCCCCAGACCCAGGTGCCCGTCGCCCCGCCCGCCTCCGAGCGGCCGGAACCGGCCACCGCCGCCCCGGACCGGGCGCGCGTCCCGGCAGCCCGCCGCGAGCCGTCGCCCCAGACGGCACAGGCAGCACAGGCAGCGCAGGCGGCACAGGCGGCCGCAGCGCGTGCCCGGCGCTCGAAGGTGCTCGCGCGCCGCCGGCGTACGACGGTCGTGCTGTTCCTCGCCTTCACCCTCGGCGCGATCGTCGCCGCCGTCGGCGGGCTCACCTTCCTGTGGGCGCCCGGCGTGCCCGCGGTGCTGCTCAGCGGCTACATCGCCTACCTGCGCTCGCAGGAGCGGCGCCGCTTCACGTACCAGATGGACCGCCGCCGGGCCGAGGCCGCCGCGCAGCGGCTGCGCGAGCGGCACCGCCAGCCGCGCCGCCGCGCCGCCGCCGAGCCCGTGGCCGACGAACCGGAAGAGGGACCGGCGCCCGAGCCGGACCCCGGTCTGTCGGCGCTCGCTGCCGACCGCCGGGCGCTCGTCGAGCAGACCGACCACGCCGAGTGGGTCGACCAGCAGCGCGAGCGGCAGCGGCTGCCCGGGCAGGGCGAGAGCTGGGACCCGGTCCCGGTGCCGCTGCCGACGTACGTGACCGCGCCGGTCGCGCCGCGCGCCACGGCCGACGTGGACCTGACGGGTCCGGACGCCTGGAGCTCGGCACGGTCGAGCGCCGTCGCCCGGGACCCGGAAGGCGACGCGGCGGCCGACGCGGTGGCCGACGCCACCGCCGAGTCGGAGAAGCCGGGCGCCGCCGAGCCCCGCAGCGGATCCGCCGCGGGGTCCCGCACCGATTCCCGCGCCGAGTCCCGAACGGACGATCGCGCCGGCGAGGCCGGCGGCCGCAGTGACGCCCGCCGGGCCGCGTCCGCCCGCCGGGCCCGGGAGCGGGGCCGGACGCCGCTGTTCGACCAGTACGAGGACGGGGGCCGGCCGCGCGCCGCCAACGAGTAGGCGTCCGCCCCGTCCTCGGGGAACGGATTTCCAAGCACCCCGATCGGGGTGCTAAAGTTCCACTCGTTGCAAGGGCCTGTGGCGCAGTCCGGTAGCGCACCTCGTTCGCATCGAGGGGGCCAGGGGTTCAAATCCCCTCAGGTCCACCGCAACAACTGCCAGGAGCAGTTGGGGAAATCCCGTCCGATCGAAAGATCGGGCGGGATTTTCGCGTTTCCCAGCCCCGTGCTCCATACCATACGGTATGGTACGGTCGAGGTATGGCGAGCAAGCGGGACTGGCTGGAGGCAGGGCTCAGGATTCTGGGCGACGAGGGCGCGCCCGCGCTCACCGTGGAGCGGCTGACCGCGCTCCTCGGGCTGACCAAGGGGTCCTTCTACCACCACTTCAAGGGCATGTCCGGCTTCAAGGCCGACCTCCTCGCGCACTACGAGAGCGAGCACACCAGCCGCTACATCGCCGAGGTTGAGGGCGCAGGCGGCACCGCGTGGGGCAGGCTGCACCGGCTGATGGACCTCGTCCTGGACGACAAGGGCGGCAGCGACCGCCTCGAGACCGCCATGCGCGCCTGGGCGCTCCAGGACGCCGACGCGCGCGCGGTCCAGGAGCGCGTCGACGGGACACGCGTCGGCTACCTCACGTCGCTCGTCCACGACCTCGGCGCCACGGACACGGAGGCGGGCGCCGGGGCGGACGCCGGACCGCTCGCCCGGCTGCTGTACCTCCTGCTGGTGGGGGCCCAGCAGGTACTCCCGCCCGTGCCCGCCGAGGACCTGCGGGAGATCTACGGACTGGCGCTGCGGCTGGCGCCACCGGAGGAAGGGGCACCACATGACGGAACAGATACAGACGCAGGCGCAGGTGCGGGCACCGCGGACTAGCGCGGCGGCCCGCTGGACGCCCAGGCTCATCATCGCGACCGCCGCGCTGCACTTCGTCTGGGCGTTCGCCCAGCCCAACGCCTGGTCGGCGATCGCCGGTGACGGCTTCGTGCGCACCGCCGTCGACACCGGCGCCGCCGACTACTTCGAGCGCGAGGCCAGCATCTGGTTCATGGCCAGCGGCATCGCGCTGCTCGCCCTGGGTACGCTCGCGGGCCACGTGCTGCGGGCCACGGGCCGCCTGCCCGCCCAAGTCGGCTGGTACCTGCTGGCCCTAGGGGTGCCGCTGAGCGTCATCTACTTCCCGGTCACGGGCAGTTGGGCCCTGCTCGCGATCGGCGTGCTCGCCCTCGTCGCCGCACGGCGGGGGAACCGCCCGGGCCAGAAGTCCGCGAGTGGCAGTAGGTGGCTGGCTTCGAGTGAGTAGGAACCCGGTGGCCGACATCTGGCAGGTCGGCCAGGACGTGAGCTTCGCTGTCGCCGAGACCTTGCGGCGAATCCGGGACAAGCATTTTCGTTGAGCTGACCCGGATTTTGTAGCGGCCCTGAAGCCAGGCATGCCCGCCTCGGCAGATGGGAGAACACAGGTCCGGTGCCTGCACCACGGGAGTACCCCGACGCGCTGCGTGAGCGAGCGATCCGCGAGGTTCAGACCTCGGGCTGTCCGGTTGCGCACGTCGCCCGGGATCTGGGCATCCACAAGGAAGCCCTGCGGCAATGGGTCCGTCAGGCCGGGGCCGACCTGGGCGACCGGCCCGACCTGCTCAGCACGGCCGAAAGCGTGAACTCGCCTAACTCCGCAAGTGGAACGCGGAGTTGAGAAAGGCGAACGAGATTGCGAGACCTACGGTGCCCGCAGGATCCACCGCCAGCTGCGACGCGAGGGAGTCACCGCAGGTCGCTACACCATCGAACGCCTCATGCGCGAGGGCGGCCTTGAAGGCGTCATCCGTGGCCGGCGACGTCGCACAACGGTGCCCGAGCCGACCGCCCCGCGCCCGCCGGAGCTGGTCAACCGGCTCTTCACCGCGAGACGGCCGAACCAGCTCTGGGTAGCTGACCTGACCTATGTCCGGACCTGGTCCGGCTGGGTCTATGCCGCGTTTGTCCTGGATGCGTACTCACGGACGATCGTGGGATGGCAGACCGTAACCCACATGCGCACCGATCTCCCGCTGGGACGCCCTGGAGATAGCGCTGTGGCGCCGGGGTAACAAGAAGGGATCGGGCCTGATTCACCACAGTGATCGCGGCAGCCAATACGTTCGATCCGCTGCAGCGAACGACTGATGGACGTCGGCGCGGCCTGCGTCGGTGGGCTCCGTACGACAACGTCATGGCCGAGGCACTCAACGGCACCTTCAAGGCCGAACTGATCGAACACCAAGGCCCCCTGGCGGATGCTGACCAGGCCGAACGCTCCGTCGTGCAGTGGGTCGGCTGGTGCAACACCGAACGCCTGCACTCCGCACTCGACTACCTCCCACCCGAGGAGTTCGAGGCGGCCTACTACCTTTGATCAATCCGAACGCCGCCTGAAACGCACACGATTGGCCGCTACGAAACTCGGGGCAGCTCACTTCACCGCTGAGGAGCTGGTTTGAGGCCTTGCTGAACGGGCTCGGTGGGTGGTGGCGAAGGGCGGCATTGTGGATCTGTCGAGGAGGCGTCACCGCCTCCATGATCGCCGTTCGGCCCACGCAGTCACCGGCAGTGCGACCGAACACAGGGACACGCTGAAGAAACGGCTTGTGGCCAGCCTGTCATTGGTGACTCTCAATCTCCCGGCGTTGACGGCGAGGCAGAAGGGAGGGGAGCGGTTGATGACCAGAAACCTGAGTGAGCATTGGGTCGTGGGATGGGATAATCATAGTCAGGCCCGTTGGCCGGAGTTGTGGGATCGGTGACATCGGATGGCTCGACGCATGGGGAGTCGACTGAAAAGACAACCTGTCCTGCACCGCCGACAACGACGGAAATGCCGAACCCGGCCGACGACTGAGCGAAAATTGCTGGGAATTTTTCACTCTTGTTCACGGACTTGATCCGGTAACCGCTTTTCTCCCAGAAACGCTGTACGACTCCCAGGAAGTTGCCCCGGCGCTCTTTGGAGATTATCGTCATCACTGTGCGTGAGCGAGACACGTCACAGCTTCCCTTGGAAGTACCACTGTGTGTCCACTGAACTTCCGGCTTGACTGCCTTCAAAGTTGCATCGAGCATCGAATCTGCGTGCTCGGCTGCCTGTTGCATGTTCATAGCTGTCCTGCGGCTCTCCTCTGAACCCTGGCTTTGAGTACTGGATGAAGTGTCGCAGCCGACCAGTGCTACGAAGCTTATGGCGAGGGTGAGCAATGTGTGTGATTTCTTGCTCACCGAGGTCGCTCCATCTGAATCTGATCAGAATTTCCCGATACGATCAAAGCGATATTGGTGGCGGACACTTTGTCCTTCTCCGGGTTGAAGTAATTTGAGTGAGCAGGTGTTGGGCCTTCTCCATCGATGAAGGGTCGTGGCCCGTCGTCGACCTCAAAACGACGAGCGCCGAAGTCCTTGCTGGCTGGATCGGTTCCGAACCAGATCTCACTCGGGTCGGTCTGAGCGTCTTGCGCCTCGTGCCCCGCGATTCCACCCACAACGGCACCCGAAACTCCGCCGACCAACCCGCCGATGGGGCCACCCATTCCCAGCCCCAATACCAGGCCCGCAGATCCTCCGCCCGCAGCCCCCGATCCCATCCCTCCAGCCTCGTGCTGATTGGGAAGCTTCGTGACTGGGTCGTTTTCCGCTGCTCCTACGAAGACGTGCTCCTTTCCCACATTGAGGTCCGTTGCGTGGTCAGCTCCCGTTCCTGGGCTGCCGATCAAAATGATGTCGTCGGCGCCGGGGATTCCGCCTTGCTGCTGGGCTGCCTGGCCCACAGTCAGCGATCCGTAGGAGTGACCGATTGCGGTGATATGTGGATCATCGTTTTGGTTCGTCGCCGCAATTCCCGCCATGAATTGATTGTAAGGCGGGGAGCCTGCTTTGGCGTGATCCATGCTCGTCACGTCTGCGTTGTTCAGGAATTCAGAGGCGGGAAGCTGGGGAGCGTCGTACCCCAGCCACACAATTGAAGCCGAGGAGGAATTGTAGACCTGTGCCTCGATTGCCGTGTCACGCGCTCTTTTCAAGTCGTTCGCGGCGAAGTCCGAATCGAGGGATGTTCCTAGGCCAGGCACGTATGCGGATACATTCCTTGAGGCGTCAGGATTACCATAGCTGACGATGGCCCGTCCGTTTCCCTCGTCCCCGATGCCGAGTAGATACATGGGTGGAATTTTAGGGTCAGGGTTTCGCAGTTGTTGATCGATCGATACGAGCCCAGCCAGCATCGTTCTGGATTTCTCGTCGTCCTGAACGGATAGTTTTCCTATGAGGAGCTGCAGGTTTTCTCGGTTGGCCTCGTCCCGGACCGATGCTGGTATGCCGTCCAAATTTCCGATCACATCAGGGTGCAGTGCCAGGTATTCGTCCCGCTGTTCCTGGGTGAGCTGGTCCCACCATTCCTTGCGGGCGGCGGGGGAATCATTGAAGGGGATTTCGTCTTTCAAGTAATCTGCCGCAGCCTTGCCAACAGCTGTGGAGTCGGCGGCGGCGTCGGCCCAAGTCCTTGCGTTGACTGTCAGTCCGGGAGCTGCTTTGAGCTTGCTGAGCGCCTGTTGGTACCGTTCATCGATCTCGGTGGCCTCGCGCAGTGCGTGGGCGATGCGGTCCGCGATGTCCTGGGCACTCGCCGAGTGTGGATTGCCACGGTGAGGGTCGATGTCGCGATTTCCCGTGCCCAGTGTGTACAACCCGTTGGTGTCGGGGCCGGCTAATCCTCTGTTGCTGGGGACTAGCATCCCGTTGTTTCCCGCGGCCGTGCCGCCGGGAAACTTGTCCCCGGTCAGCTCGTTCTTGCCATCGGCGGGAAATGTGACATCGCCGCTCGCGCTGACCGGGTAACCGAGGGCTGCCGCATCCTCAAGCGCCTCGATCAGGCGACGTCTGGGAGCTGAGATTTCTGATGCGAAGCCGTTGAGGGATCCGCTGATCAGGCCGCACTCAACTTGGGCGTAGTGGAAGTTCTCCGAAAGCTTCTTCAACTGCTTTTGCGCCGCATCCGCAGCTTCGCCTTCGTTGGCCTTCTGCATGGCTGAGGAGATCTGTTTGTCAACGCGTTCCCTGGCCGCGTCGGCCATGTTGCTGACTGCACGGTATCCGTCGGCTGCCTCTGCGTACTCGGACGGGTCGAGGGTTTTGAGCGTCTTGACGTCCATCCTTTGATCACTGTCCCCTACTGCCGACAGGGGACGTTTCTTCGGGGCCGATCCTCAGTTTGGCGATCTCTGCCTTGATGGCCTCGTCAGTCCGGAGTTGGTCGCTGCCGGTCTTATGCAGGACGCCGGCCAGTCCTGAACACAGCTCGCTGATGTCCTTCAGCCGACGCTCCCAAGAGGCGTAGACGCCCTTCTGGGCTGAGGCTGTCAGGCACCCGGACCGCCTGCCGAGGCCTGTCTGGCCGTCCTCCAGCTTCGTCAACGCCTTGCCGAGGCTGTCGTGCAGGTCGCTGACGCCTTCCCCTGCTTTTGACCAGGCAGACTTGTCTGACCTCATGACGCCTGACGGGGGGCCGTAGACGTCTCCCGTGCTGGTGCCGCCCCGATCGGCCGGTAGCTGATTGAGTTGCATGTGCGCGGATTGCCGGTCAACTGCCGCTGCCTTGACCTGCTCCCACTCCTCCCACGCCACGTGAACCCTCCCCGTTTTGGTTGTGGACCGTGAGTGTGCGACCGCAATGCTGCGGTGATCGGGACGAAGGTTAGCGTCTCCTCGCGATGTGACCCATCGGTACAGGCCACTCCGGCTCGAGCGGGATTGAGGGGCGTCGCCGATACGCTGGAAGCGTGGCGGCGCCCGATGGGCTCATGGTCGGCAAGTCTGCGGGGGTCATGGTCTGGTGTGGCCTCTAGGGACGTCTCACTCCATTGCGTGAGGTCCCGTGGGTGCGGTTTCCCTGGCCCGGCAGGTCCGCGAGCCCCCGGCCCGGTCAGAGCCGCTTCGCGTAGCAGCGGCTTTCCTTGTGGAAGCGGTAGTAGCCGAACTTCTCGCACGGCTCGTAGCCGCTCGACGTGTAGAGGGCTATCGCCTCCGGCTGCTTCGTGCCGGTCTCCAGGATCATGCGGGTGCGGCCGGCCGCTCGGGCGTCCTCCTCCAGGGCGGCCAGGATGCGGCGGGCCAGGCCGCGACCGCGCATGACCTCGATCACGAACATCCGCTTCAGCTCGGCGTCGCCGTCCCGGTGGCCTTCCTCGCTCGCGTCCTGGGCACGCCAGCCGCCGGTGGCCACGGGGGAGTCATGCTCGTCGTACGCGATGAGATACAGGCCGTTCGGCGGCTCGAAGTCGGCCGGGTCGAGCGGGGTGGCGTCGCCGCCGTCGCCGTAGCGGACGTCGTACTCGGCCTGGACCTCGTTGTTGAGCTTGACGGCGTCGGGGTGGTCGAAGGCGACGCGGCGAATGTTCATGCTAGGCACCGTATATCAATTCATTCGATTCGTTCCAGGACAGGAGCCTGTCCAGTGTGCCGGTATCGTGCCGGGGTGCTGACTGTGACCTCTGTGAACGTGAATGGACTGCGGGCCGCCGCGAAGAAGGGCTTCGTGGAGTGGCTCGCCGACACCTCCGCCGACGTGGTCTGTCTTCAGGAGGTGCGCGCGGAGCCGCAGCAGCTTCCCGAGTCCGTCCGGGAGCCCGACGGCTGGCACGTCGTGCACGCGCCTGCCGCCGCCAAGGGCCGCGCCGGCGTCTCCCTCTACACCCGCCGCGAGCCCGACCGGGTGCGCATCGGCTTCGGTTCGGCCGAGTTCGACGGCAGCGGGCGGTACGTCGAGGCCGACCTGCCCGGTGTGACGGTCGCCTCCCTCTACCTGCCGTCCGGTGAGGTCGGCACCGAGCGGCAGGACGAGAAGGTCCGCTTCATGGGCGAGTTCCTCGCGTACCTCAAGGAACTGCGCGAACGGGCCGCAGCCGACGGGCGCGAGGTCCTGGTCTGCGGCGACTGGAACATCGCCCACCAGCGCGCCGACCTGAAGAACTGGCGCGGCAACACGAAGAACTCCGGCTTCCTGCCCGAGGAACGCGCCTGGCTCGACCAGGTCTTCGACCCGGCCGACGGCGGCTACGTCGACGTCGTGCGCGCCCTGCACCCGGACGTCGAGGGACCGTACTCGTGGTGGTCGTACCGGGGGAGGGCGTTCGACAATGACGCAGGATGGCGTATCGACCTGGCCGTCGCGACGCCGGGGCTGGCCGGTCGCGCGGTCAAGGGCTTCGTGGAGCGGGCGGTGAGCCACGACCGGCGGTGGTCGGACCATGCGCCTGTGACTGTCGTATTCGAGACCTGACCACGGCCTGTGGGAGGGGCAATGCCGCTGCCCGCGGCCCTGATTTTCTCAGGAGTTCGTTGGAGCGGTCGTGTGTTCACCCATTGTGAAGGCGAGGCGTGAGCAGTCTGGCCCGGTCCGCAGGGATGAGGCACCCCCGGATCGGCCCTTGGCCACGGTGACGCGCACGCCATTGAGGAGGAGGTGCTTGCGGGTAGGAGTGTTCGTTGCGCCAGTCGAAGCGCGATATTGGGCGAGCGTGTACTGCTCGAGCCAGTCCGAACGCATGCCGGCAGGTGTCGAGCACGTGTCACCGCGGGCGGTCGCGCGGCACACGTAATCCCCATACGGAAAGCCCTTGCGTGCGGCGAAGTACATGCGTCCATCGCACCCGGCGCAATGTGCGATGCCGGTCAGCAGAGCGGTTGTTCGGCTTTTGGGATGAGAGCCGTTCGACCGAACGGCCAGATGGTCCTGCAGTGTCTGGAACTCTTCCTCGGTCAGGAGCGGCGTGCCGATGAGTACGGGTGCCCCTGTGGCGTCGCGGACGCTGCGTCCCTGGTGTACGCGATGACCCATCAAGGACGGACTGCGCAGTACTTTGGACAGGGTGCCCGATGTCCAGCGAAAGCGCTCGAAGTCCCGCCCGTGGCGTCGGCCGCCCGTGGGGCGCCCCTGAAGCTGGGCGTGGCGGTCACGGGGTACCGGGACGCGGGCATCATTGAGTTTCCGTGCGATTCTGATCAGTGACAGGCCTGCCAGTACGTCTGCCACGATTGCTTGGACGACAGCTACGGCCTCTGGGTCCGGGGCGAGGCACCAGCCGCTGCCGGACGGATGCGGGGCTTTCCGGTAGCCGAAGGGGACAAGTCCTCCTCCGTAACGGCCCATCATGCGCAGGGCCTCATGGCTGCTCGTTAGTCGATTCGAGAGTGTCAGTGATTCGCGCTCTGCCAACTCTGCAAGGTCCATGCACCGCCGGACGGTGGCGCCGTTGGTAACGGGAGCCACGACGAGGGGATTGTCCGGGTCGGCGGTTCCGAAGACGAGCGTTCGTTCGTGTCGACGACCCCATGCGATCAAGTCGACCATGTCAGGGACGGAGCGCACGGCGCGATCCACATGGGCCCACACCAGTACGTCGTACTGGGCGGGGCGGCCGAGCCACGTCGACAGTGACGGACGCTCGAAGGGCGATGTGTCGCGGGCGGAGACGCCGAGATCGGTGGCCTCGGCGATGAGCGTGAGGCCCATCCGGCGGGCGTACCGCTCGATTGCGGCACGTTGCCGCTCGGGTGATGTTGTAACGCTGGTCACATTGCTCAGACGCACTGCGGCGACGGCCTTGGAAGACGGCGAAGGTGAGTGCTGTGGGGAGTTCAGTTGGCTACTCTCAGGCATGTCGGCGCTCCTGGTCAGTGTCGGCCGGGCCCCGGGGCTGGTGGGACAGCCGCCGGGGTCGTTTCGCTCTCACTCTCGGATCACGCCGGGAAATGCGCCTGATGTTCCCCGCAAAGTGCCCGGATAGGGTGAATTGGCGAGAAGTTCGGGACACGTGGAGAAGGGCGGTGCTCGGGTCTGTCAGGTGGGTCTTGCGACCGTCTCGGTCCTGGCTCGGTGGCATGGTCATGGGGCAGGGGATCTCGCCAGGGAGGAATGGGCCCGGGTGAAGCCGCATCTGCCGAAGTCCGGGCAACGCGGGGGGCATTGCGCTCGACTGGTCGACGGTGAGCGTGGACTCCATCTCCTGCCGTCGCTGTTGCCGGAAAGGACGCCCGCCCAGGCAGCACCGCACCGACGAGGGTCTGGGTGATCGCGGGCGGCCTGACCTGCAAAATCCACCTCGCCGGTGAGGGCGGATGCCGTCCACTCGGCCTGATCATCTCGGCGGCGACAAGGCTCACTCCTCCCGTCGTAACCGCCGCTACCTGCGACGACGCAAGATCCACACGATCCCTGATCCGAAGGACCAGCGCACCAACCGACAACGCAGAGGCGGCATGCTCCGGCTCTGACTCCAGTCGGAATCCACTGAGGACCTAGTAATACCCCTTCGCCCCGTCGAGTAGCTCCCTCACGATGTCTGCATGCCCCGCGTGCCGTCCGGTCTCCTCGACGAGATGGACGAGCATCCAGCGGAGGTTGGCGTTGGCGGAGCGGTAGTCGGGGTGGCGGCCGACGTCGTCCAGGGAGGCCGCGGCCACGATTTCGTTACTGCGGGCGCACTGGGCCTCGTACTCCGCGAGCAGTTGCTTCAGCGGGGTGCCGTCGGTACGCCAGTCCGCGTCCTCGTCTGTCTCGTCAAAGGATGGGTTCTGCGTCTTGTCGCCGCCCAGGAACAGCACCTCCAGCCAGGTGTGCTCGACCCACCGCATATGGCTGATGAGGCCGGCCATCGTCATCGTCGGCGAGGTCGGGACGACGGAGCGGTGCGCGTCGGCCTCGTTCAGGCCGTCGCACTTCCATCTCAAGATCTGCCGTTGCAGATCCAGCCAACCGATGAGCGTGGTGCGCTCGTCGGCCTGCATGGGGGGACGCTCAAGTGAAGGTGTCATGCCTGCGGACGTTAGGCGCTCGGTCCCCGACTGTCGCCTGACTTTCGGCCCAGGGTCCGCTGGGCCGGGCCTGGGCGAGCTCAGACCTGCTTGCGCAGCCGCCGGTCCAGCGCCAGTGACAGTTCCGCCTCCACCACGCTCCGGGCCAGTGGGCGCAGGCGCTGGAGGTCCTCCTCCGGGGCGTGGCGCAGGACCATGTCGGCGAAGAGTTCGGCGAGGGCGTCGGCGTGGTCGCGGACGCGGCGGCCCGCCGAGAGGACCTCGGCGAGCGGGATGCCCTCGCGGACCAGGGCGGAGGACACCTCCAGCAGGCGGCGGCTGATGTGGACGAACTCGTCGCCGTCGGTGCCGAGATAGCCGAGTTCCATCGCGGCGGCCAGGTTCTCGGGGGTGACCTCGCCCTCGAAGCGGGCGGCGAGTTCCTCCGGGGTGAGGCGGATCGGCTCCTCCTCGGTGGGCTCGCCGAGTCCGAGGAGGTCGCCGACGTCGCGGCCGTGGTCGAAGGCGTCGGCGAGTTCGGCGATGCCGTTCAGGGTGTGGCCGCGGTCCAGCAGCGCGGAGATGGTGCGCAGGCGGGCCAGGTGGTGGTCGTCGTACCAGGCGATGCGGCCCTCGCGGCGGGGCGGCGGGATCAGCTTGCGTTCGCGGTAGAAGCGCAGGGTGCGCACGGTGATGCCGGCCAGTCTGGCCAGTTCCTCCATGCGGTATTCGCGTCGTCCGGGTCGCTCGCCGTCTTCTGCCACACCGGAAGCCTATGGCGTACCGCCGGTAACTTTCTTTGGACGGACCCCTACCGGGCAGTACGCACCTGCTCTACTCTCCCCATTGCGCCAGTGTTCACTGGCAGAGTCGTGAATGATGCGTGGAGGCGTCGGGATGGCCGAGCACGAGCATGTCAGGGTGGCGGTGATCGGGTCCGGATTCGGCGGACTGGGGGCCGCCGTGCGGCTTCGACGGGAGGGGATCACCGACTTCGTCGTCCTGGAGAGGGCCGACAGCGTCGGCGGGACCTGGCGGGACAACAGCTATCCGGGGTGCGCGTGCGACGTGCCGTCGCACCTGTACTCGTTCTCGTTCGCGCCCAACCCCGACTGGCCGCGCACCTTCTCCGGGCAGGAGCACATCCGCGCCTACCTGGAGCACGTCACCGACACCTTCGGCCTGCGGCCGCACATCCGCTTCGACTCCGAAGTGAAGCTGATGCGCTGGGACGGCGAGAAGCTCCGCTGGGACATCGAGACCAGCAGCGGCAAGCTCTCCGCCGACGTCGTCGTCTCCGCCACCGGTCCGCTGTCCGACCCGAAGGTCCCCGACATCAAGGGCCTCGACTCCTTCCCCGGCAAGGTCTTCCACTCGGCCCGCTGGGACCACGACTACGACCTCACCGGCAAGCGCGTCGCCATGATCGGCACCGGCGCCTCCGCCATCCAGATCGTGCCGTCCATCCAGCCGAAGGTCGGCCGGCTCACCCTCTTCCAGCGCACCCCGGCCTGGGTGATGCCCCGCATGGACCGGCCCGTCAGCGGCGCCGAGCGGGCGCTGCACCGCGCGCTGCCCCTCACCACCAAGCTGCGCCGCGGCCTGCTCTGGGGCATCCGCGAGCTGCAGGTCCAGGCCTTCACCAAGCACCCCAACGAGCTGGGCTTCGTCGAGCAGATCGCCAAGCGCAACATGTACCGGGCCGTCAAGGACCCGGCGCTGCGCGCCAAGCTGACCCCGGACTACCGCATCGGCTGCAAGCGCATCCTGCTGTCCAGCGAGTACTACCCGGCGCTCGCGCGCCCCAACGTCGACGTCGTCGCGAGCGGCCTGAGCGAGGTGCGCGGCTCCACCCTCGTCGCCTCCGACGGCACCGAGGCCGAGGTCGACGCGATCGTCTTCGGCACCGGCTTCCACGTCACGGACATGCCGATCGCCGAGCGCGTCGTCGGCGCCGAGGGCCGCACGCTCGCCGAGACCTGGAAGGGCGGCATGCAGGCCCTGCGGGGCGCCGCGGCGGCCGGGTTCCCGAACTTCATGACGGTCATCGGCCCCAACACCGGCCTCGGGAACTCGTCCATGATCCTCATGATCGAGTCCCAGCTGAACTACATGGCGGACTACCTGCGCCAGCTGAACGTGCTCGGCGGCCGGGCCGCCCTCGACGCCCGGCCCGCCGCCGTGTCCCTGTGGAACAACCGCGTGCAGGAGCGCATGAAGCGCACCGTGTGGAACACCGGCGGCTGCACCAGCTGGTACCTGGACGCCGCCGGCCGCAACACCACCATCTGGCCCGGCACGACCGCCGAGTTCCGCCGGGCGACCCGCCGCGTGGACCTCGCCGAGTACGAGGTGCTGCGGGCGCCGGCGACGCGGACCGCCGACGAGCCGCAGCTGGAGGTGGGCGCGTGAGCCGCCTGACCCGGGTCGCCCTCGGCCCCTACGCCCCGCCCGCGCCCGCCCGCGAACTGACCGCCGTGTCCGCCGACGGCGCCCGCCTGCACGTCGAGGTGCACGGGCCCGAGGACGCGCCCGCCGTCGTCCTCGCGCACGGCTGGACCTGCTCGACCGCCTTCTGGGCGGCGCAGCTCACCGCCCTGTCCGCCGACCACCGCGTCATCGCCTACGACCAGCGCGGCCACGGGCGCAGCCCCGCGAGCCCCGCGTGCAGCACCGACGCGCTCGCCGACGACCTCGAAGCCGTGCTCGCCGCGACCCTCGCGCCGGGCGAGCGGGCCGTCATAGCCGGGCACTCCATGGGCGGCATGACCGTCATGGCGGCCTCGGAACGGGCCGGTTTCCGGGAGCACGCCGCGGCCGTCCTGCTGTGCAGCACCGGCAGCTCGGACCTGGTCGCCGCCTCCACGGTCGTACCGATCCGCCCGGGCCGAATACGCACCTGGCTGACGGGGAAGATCCTCGGCTCCCGGGCGCCGCTCGGACCGGTCACGCCGCTCGCCCGCCGCATCCTCAAGTACGGGACGATGGGCCCCGGTTCGGCACCGGAGATGGTCGAGGCGTGCGCCCGCGTCGTGCACGCCTGCCCCCGCAAGGTGCGGTACGCCTGGTCGCAGGTGCTGGACCTGCTCGACCTCGACCACGGGGTGCGGGAGCTGCGGGTGCCGACGGCGGTCGTCGTCGGCACGGCCGACCGGCTCACCCCACCGGTGAAGGCCCGCGCCGTCGCCGACGCGCTGCCGAACTGCCTCGGGCTGACCGAGCTGCCCGGCATCGGCCACATGTCCCCGGTCGAGGCGCCGGAACTGATCAGCGGCAAGATACGCGAACTCGTCGACACGTACGTCCGGGTCGGCACGCAGCTGAAGGAGGGCGCATGAGCAGGGTGAGCCTGGAGGGCAGGGTCGCGGTCGTCACCGGGGCCGCGCGCGGCGTCGGCGAGCTGCTCGCCCGCAAGCTGTCCGCGCGGGGCGTGAAGGTGGCCCTCGTCGGCCTGGAACCGGACGAGCTGAAGCAGGTCTCGGCCCGGCTGCACAGCGAGAGCGAGCACTGGCACGCCGACGTCACCGACCACGAGGCGATGGCCCGCGTGGCCCGCGAGGTCGTCGAGCGCTTCGGCAAGGTGGACATCGTCGTCGCCAACGCGGGCGTCGCGACCGGCGGTCCGTTCACCGACTCCGACCCGGAGTCCTGGCGGCGCGTCATCGAGGTCAACCTGATCGGTTCGGCGGTCACCGCCCGCGCGTTCCTGCCCGCGCTGATCGAGAGCCGCGGCTACCTGCTCCAGGTGGCCTCCCTCGCCGCGATCACGCCCGCGCCGATGATGACGGCGTACTGCGCGTCCAAGTCGGGCGTCGAGGCGTACGCGCACAGCCTGCGGGCCGAGGTCGGGTACCGGGGCGTGAAGGTCGGCATCGGCTACCTGTCGTGGACCGACACCGACATGGTGCGCGGCGCCGACCAGGACGACGTCATGCGGGAGCTGCGGCAGCGGCTGCCGTGGCCGGCCAGCAAGACGTACCCGCTGGGCCCGGCCGTGGACCGGCTCGTGGAGGGCATCGAGCGGCGGTCCGCGCACGTCTACGGGCAGTGGTGGCTGCGCGGCATGCAGGGCGTGCGCGGCTACCTGCCGGGCGTCATCGGCGTCGTCGGGCAGCGCGAGATGCGGCGGTTCGCGGACCGGCTGGTGGGCATGCGCACCGGTCTGGTCGGGGCGGGCGGCGCGGCCGACGAGCAGACGAGGACGGCCGCACGGCAGGACTGAGCAGGCGTCTTCACGCCCGGTAATTGCTCGAAATGCGCGGTATGTCCAGGCGTGCAAATCTGGTCGAGCCCGATTCCCTACCTGACCGGGAGTGAACCCGCATGGGTATGAAGGACCAGTTCCAGGACAAGTCCGAGCAGTTCCAGCAGCAGGCCAAGGAGCGGATGGAGCAGGGCAAGGACCAGCTCCAGAACCGCGGCCGCGGCAAGGACGAGGAGACGGAGCGCTCGCGCCAGGACCAGGAGTCCGAGGAGCGCTTCGACCAGGACTACGAGTCCTGACCTCGCGCTCGGACGTCAGCTCCTGACGTTGCGTATCGCGTGAAGGGTGTCCCCTCTTCGGAGGGGGCACCCTTTCTCGTGCAGCCCGCGGTCAGTCCGCCGTGCGCGGCGGCAGCTCGGGGCGGGAGCGGTCCGGTACGTCGCTCAGGTCCGGCGGTGTCGCGGGCGGCGTCGTGTCCAGCAGCTCCAGCGCCAGCCGCACCGCGTCGTCCAGTTGGGCGTGCCGGCCCTCCGCCCAGTCCAGCGGGGTGCGCAGCGCCTCCAGGTCGGGGGCGACGCCCCGGTTCTCCACCGACCAGCCGTAGGCGTCGAACCAGGCCGCGTTCATCGGCACCGTGATGACCGTCCCGTCCCCGAGCCGGTGCCGGCCGGTCATGCCGACCACTCCGCCCCAGGTGCGCTGGCCGACGACCGGGCCGAGCCGCAGCAGCTTGAACGCCGCCGTGATCATGTCGCCGTCGGACGACGTCGCCTCGTCCGCGAGCGCCACCACCGGCCCGCGCGGCGCGTTCGAGGTGTACGACACCGGCTGCGCGTCACGCGTCAGGTCCCAGCCGAGGATCGTGCGGGTCAGCTTCTCGATGACCAGCTCGCTGATGTGGCCGCCCGCGTTGCCGCGCACGTCCACGATCAGCGCGGGCCGCGAGACCTCCATGCGCAGGTCCCGGTTGAACTGGGCCCAGCCGGAGCCGCCCATGTCCGGGATGTGCAGATAGCCGCACCGGCCGCCGCTCAACTCCCGTACCACCTCTCGGCGTTTGGCCACCCAGTCCTGGTAGCGCAGCGGCCGTTCGTCGGTCAGCGGGACGACGGCGACGCGGCGCGCCCGCCCGGCCTCGCCGTCGGCCGGGGTGAACGTCAGCTCCACGGTCGTCCCGCCCGCGCCCGCCAGCAGCGGGAACGGGCCCGCCACCGGGTCGACCGGGCGGCCGTCGACGTGCGTGAGGACCGCGCCCTCGCGGATGCCGGTGCCGGCCAGCGGTGAGCGGGCCTTGGAGTCGGACGACTCGCCCGGCAGGATCCGCTTCACGATCCAACTGCCGTCCCGGCACACCAGGTTGGCGCCCAGCAGGCCCTGCCGGCGCTGGTAGTGCGGCGGGCCCTCGTTGCGGCGGGCCGCCGAGACGTAGGCGTGCGAGGTGCCCAGTTCGCCCAGCACCTCGCGCAGCAGGTCGGCGAAGTCGTCCGGGGAGGCGACCTGTTCGACCAGCGGCCGGTACTGCTCCAGCACCGCGTCCCAGTCGATGCCGCACATGCCCGGGTCCCAGAAGTAGGCGCGGGTGAGCCGGCCCGCCTCCGCGTAGGCCTGTCGCCACTCGGCGGCCGGGTCCACCACGTGCAGGATGCGGCGCGTGTCGATCCACACCGTCGAGTCGCCGTCGCCCGGCTCGGTGGCCGGCACCGCCCGCAGGTCGCCCTCGTCGACCACGACCAGCCGGCTGCCGTCGCCGCTGACCGCGAACCAGTCCAGGTGGTCGACCAGTTCGGACTTCTTCGCCTTGACGATGGTGAAGTGCTCCAGGGTCGGCCGCCCGCTGGTGTCGTCCGGATTCGCGAACGTCTCGCCCAGCGCGCCCGAGATCGGCCAGCGCAGCCACACCAGGCCGCCGCCCGCGACCGGGTGCAGCGCCGAGTACTTGGACGCGGCCACCGGGAACGGCGTGACCCTGCTCTCCAGGCCCTCGACCTCGACGGTGACCGCGCTGCCCTCGCCGGGCTCGTCCTCGGCCGGGTCCAGACCGCCCGCGGCCGGGCGGCCCTCGGGGCTGAGCGCGAACGGCGACGGCGTCGCCGACGACAACGGCACCAGGTACGGGCGGCAGCCCAGCGGGAACGACAGGTCGCCGGTGTGCACGTCGTACACCGGGTCGAAGCCGCGCCAGGACAGGAACGCCAGATAGCGGCCGTCCCGCGTGAAGACCGGGTTCTCGTCCTCGAACCGGCCGTTGGTGACGTCCACGACGAACCGGTCCTTGATGCGGGCCAGTTTGATCTGCCGCAGCGACCGGCCGATGCCGGGGTGGGACCAGGCGAGCCAGGTCCCGTCGGAGGAGAACGCCAGATCGCGCACCGGGCCGTTGAGGGACCGGATCAGCTCCGTCACCTCGCCGCCCGAGTCCTCCGTCGCGTCGATGAGCAGCAGCCGTCCGTCGTGCGAGGCCACCGCGAGCCGCTCGCCCTCCGGGTCGGCGACCATCTCCAGCACCCGGCCCAGCGCACCGGACGCGAGCCGCCGCGGGGGACGGTCGCCGGTGGCGCGCGGCAACTGGGCGATCTCCAGGGCGTCCTCGCCCTCGGCGTCCGTCACGTACGCCACCTGCCCGCTCGCGCCGAGCATCTCCGGCAGCCGCACCCGTACGCCCGGGGTGTCGATGAGGGTGCGTGCCGGGCCGTCGCGGTGCGTGAGCCAGTACAGGCTGCCGCGTACGACGACGGCGCTCGCGCGTCCCGTCTCGTCCACGGAGACGCCGTCCACGTGCTGCGCGGCGGGCACCTGGTACGGCCGCCGCCCGGCCCGCGCCCCGCTGAGGCGGACGTCGAGCCGCCGGGCGGTGGAGTCCGGGGCGAGGTCGTCGACGATCCACAGCTCACCGGCGCACTGGTAGACCACGCGCGTGCCGTCGCTCGCCGCGTTGCGGGCGTAGAAGGCGTCGTGGTCGGTGTGGCGGCGCAGGTCGGTGCCGTCGTGGGCGCAGGAGTAGAGGTTGCCGACGCCCTCGTGGTCGGAGAGGAACGCGATGCGGCCCCCGACGAACATGGGGGAGCTCACGTGGCCCTCGATTCCGGCCAGCAGGCGCTGTCCGTGCAGCCACAGGCGGCCCATGGCGCCGCCCCGGTAGCGCTTCCAGGCGGCCGGTTCGTGCGGCGGCGTGCCGGTGAGCAGCAGCGTCCTGCGCTCCCCGTCGAGGTCGGCGACCTGGAGGTCGGTGACCGGGCCCCACGGCAGCTTGCGGCCGGGGTCGCCGTCGGGGGCCAGCTTGTAGGCCCAGGTGAAGTGGGAGAACGGCTCGCCGTGCGAGGCGACGGCGAGGATGTCGCCGTCCGGGGTCCAGCCGCAGACCCGGGTGTCGACGCTGCCCCAGTAGGTGAGCTGCCGGCCGGGCCCGCCGTCGACCGGCACGAGGTGCACCTCCGGCACGAGGCTGCGCCAGCTCGTGTACGCGACGTGCCGGCCGTCGGGGGAGAAGCGCGGGTGGCCGAGTTTCGTGCGGTCGACGGTCAGCCGCCAGGCGCGGCCCGGACCGTCGAGGGGGGCGAGCCAGAGGTCGTCCTCGGCCACGAAGCACAACTGGTCGTCATGGAGATGCGGCAGACGCAGATAGCTCACCTTCCCCATGCTTTGCCGGGGGCCGGGGCACAGCAACTCGTGGGGCGGCCACGGGACGCCGGGACGGCCGTCCGCACGCGGTCTCCGCCGCTCTGACGCGGCCTTCACAAGCGTGAGCCAGACCACGTACGAAACCGTTTCGTTTCGTTAGAGGGCGGGGTTACTCTGGAGGGGCAAGACGGTGTACGAAACCGTGTCGTTCCGACCGGGGAGAGGGGTGAGGATTCATGGCTGACGTCGCAGCGCCGCGCCGCAGTCGGATCACGCCCGAGCGCGAGGCCGAGCTGTACGAGGCCGTGCTCGACCTGCTCCGCGAAGTCGGCTACGACGCCCTGACCATGGACGCCGTGGCGACCCGCACCCGATCCAGCAAGGCCACGCTCTACCGCCAGTGGGGCGGCAAGCCCGAGCTGGTCGCCAAGGCGATCCGGCACAGCAAGCCCGGCCGCACGGCCGACATCGACACCGGGTCCCTGCGGGGCGACCTGTACGCCCTGGTGACCCGCGAGGACGACTGCGCCATGGAGCGGAACTCCGCGCTGATGCGGGGCCTGGTCATGGCGGTGCACCAGAACCCGGACCTCCTCCAGGCGTTCAAGGAACTGCTGATCGAGCCCGAGCTCGACGAGTTCCACGGCGTGCTGCGGCGGGCCGTCGACCGGGGCGAGATCGCCGCGGACAATCCCGCGCTGCACTACGTCGTCCACATGCTGCTCGGCGCGTTCGTCGCCCGCGGCCTGATCGAGGACCGGCCGCCCACGCAGGCCTTCCTCACCTCGTACATCGACGCCGTGGTCCTCCCCGCCCTCGGCGCACCCACCCACTGACCGACTGACGACCCCAACGTCAGCCACCTACCTGACGTCACCGCTCACGTCGTCGGGCTGATCACCCCTGCCCAGAAGAACCCCACGACTGACCGGGAGAACGCCCTCGTGGCCACGTTCCTCTACAAACTCGGCCGACTCGCCTTCCGGCGACGGCACTTCGTCGCCCTGATCTGGGTGGCCCTGCTGACGCTCGCCGGCGTCGGCGCGGCCAGCGCCCCCGTCGCGGGCTCCTCGTCCTTCTCGATACCCGGCACCGAGGCCCAGAAGGCCTTCGACCTGCTGGAGGAGCGCTTCCCCGGCATGAGTGCCGACGGAGCGACCGCACGCGTCGTCTTCAAGGCGCCCGACGGCGAGAAGATGACCGACGCCGGAAACAAGGCGGCCGTCCAGGAGACGGTGAAGGAACTCGGCGGCGGCTCCGAGGTCGCCTCCGTCACCGACCCCTACCAGAGCAGGGCGGTCAGCCGGGACGGCACGATCGCCTACGCCTCCGTCAGCTACAAGGTCTCCGGCATGGAGCTGAAGGACGCGTCCCGGGAGGCCCTGGAGGACGCCGCGCAGGACGCGCGGGAGTCCGGGCTGACCGTCGAGATCGGCGGTGACGCCCTCCAGACCGTGCCCGAGACCGGCACCACGGAGATCATCGGCATCGCCGTCGCCGCGGTCGTCCTCGTCATCACCTTCGGGTCACTGATCGCGGCCGGACTGCCGCTGCTCACCGCGCTGATCGGCGTCGGCATCGGCGTCTCCACCATCGCCGCCCTGGCCAGCGCGCTGGAGCTGGGCTCCACCACCTCCACGCTGGCCATGATGATCGGCCTCGCCGTCGGCATCGACTACGCGCTGTTCATCGTGTCCCGCTACCGGGCCGAGCTGGCCGAGGGACGCGAGCGCGAGGAGGCGGCCGGACGCGCCGTCGGCACCGCGGGCTCGGCGGTGGTCTTCGCGGGCCTGACGGTCGTCATCGCGCTGGTGGGCCTCGCGGTCGTCAACATCCCGATGCTGACCAAGATGGGCCTCGCCGCGGCCGGCACGGTCGCCATCGCCGTCCTCATCGCGCTCACGATGATCCCGGCGCTGCTGGGCTACGCCGGGCGCCGGGTCATGCCGGCCGGCCGCAAGAGCAGGCTGCTGGGCGGCGGCCGGGCGGCCAAGGCGGCGGCGAAGGCCGAGGCGGAGGCCGCGTCCGGGGTCGTGTCCGAGGGCACGTCCGCCGAGCCGGGCGCCCGGGGCGCGACCGCCAAGCCGAACATGGGCACGCGCTGGGCGAGCTTCGTCGTGCGCCGTCCCGTCGCCGTCCTGCTGCTGGGCGTGCTGGGCCTCGGCGCGGCGGCCGTACCGGCGACCTCCCTGGAGCTGGGCCTGCCCGACGACGGCTCGCAGCCGACGTCCACGACGCAGCGCCGGGCCTACGACCTGCTGTCGGAGGGCTTCGGTCCCGGGTTCAACGGCCCGCTCATGGTCGTCGTGGACGCCAAGTCGAGCGACGACGCGCAGGCCGCCTTCACGAAGGTCTCCGACGAGATCAAGGGCCTGAAGGACGTCGTCACCGTCACCCCGCCCGCCCCGAACAAGGCCGGCGACACGGCGACGATCACCGTCGTGCCCGACGCCAAGCCGTCCTCGGTGGCGACCGAGGACCTGGTGCACGCCATCCGTGACGCCGGTGCGGGCATCAAGGCCGACACCGGCGCCGAGGTGCTGGTGACCGGCGCGACGGCGATGAACATCGACGTGAGCCAGAAGCTCAACGACGCGCTGCTGCCGTACCTCGTGCTGGTCGTGGGCCTCGCGTTCCTGCTGCTGATCGTGGTCTTCCGCTCGGTCCTGGTCCCGCTGAAGGCGGCCCTCGGCTTCCTGCTCAGCGTGCTGGCCGCGCTCGGCGCCGTCGTCGCGGTCTTCCAGTGGGGCTGGCTCGCCGGTCTGATGGGCGTCGAGGAGACCGGGCCCATCATGTCGATGATGCCGATCTTCATGGTCGGCGTGGTCTTCGGCCTCGCGATGGACTACGAGGTCTTCCTCGTGACCCGGATGCGGGAGGCGTACGTCCACGGCGAGACGCCCGGCCAGGCGGTCGTGACCGGCTTCAAGTACGGGGCGCGGGTCGTCACGGCGGCGGCCGTCATCATGATCGCGGTGTTCGCCGGCTTCATCGGCTCCAGCGAGTCCATGGTCAAGATGATCGGCTTCGGCCTCGCGATCGCGGTGTTCTTCGACGCGTTCGTGGTCCGCATGGCGATCGTCCCGGCGGTGCTGGCGCTGCTCGGCCGCAAGGCCTGGTGGCTGCCGAAGTGGCTGGACCGCGCCCTGCCCAACGTGGACGTCGAGGGCGAGGGCCTGCGCACCGCCGAGGAGCGCGGGCGCGCGGGCGACGCCGACGAGGACCGCGACATGGTCCGCGTCTGACGGCAGACGTCCGACGGCAGACGTCCGACGGCAGACGTCCGAGGCGCACGTCCGACGGCGCACGTCGGGCGGAACACCCCGTAAGACCAGCCGGTGAGGGCCCCGTGGGGACGGGCAGGCCCTCACCGGCTTCCCTCTTCTGCGTGGCGCGTCCCGCCCGGGAAGTCGTTCGCCCCTCCCGCCGGCCCGCCGCTACGGTGCCGGACATGACCACGAGTGACAGGACCGCGCCCGCCGCCGCCCACCCCCGCTTCGCCGAGGCCCTGAGGGAACTGGGGCTCGACGACGTGGCCGGGCGGATCCGGCGGTTCCCCGAGGCGACGCGCACCGCCGCCGAGGCCGCCGCCGCGATCGGGTGCGAGCTGAGCCAGATCTGCAAGTCCCTGATCTTCGCGGCGGACGGCGTGCCCGTCCTGGTGCTGATGGACGGCGCCTCACGGGTCGACGTCGGCCTGGTGCGGGAAGCGCTCGGCGCGGAGGACGTCACGCGGGCCGACGCCGCAGTCGTCCGCGAGACGACCGGGTACGCCATCGGCGGCGTACCACCCTTCGGGCACCTCACGAAGACCCGCGTGCTCGCCGACCGCGGCCTGCTCGCCCACGAGGTCGTCTGGGCCGCCGCCGGCACCCCGCACGCGGTCTTCCCGATGGCCCCCGGCGCACTGATCGCCCACGCGGGCGCCACGCCGGTGGACGTCCGCGAGCGGACCGCGTGACGCGCGCCGGTGGCAGTCGTGCGTTCGTCCGTGGTGAGGCGCACCCTGGAGACAGGGCTCAAGGCAACCCGGAGGTGATCGTCATGATGCACACCGCAGTGGGATGGCACGTGGAGCTGGAGTTCCAGGAGGACGACCAGCACACGCGCGCCGCCGCGATGGTCCGGCTGCCCGACGGCAGCGAGGTACGGGCGCACGGGCACGCCAGCCGGCACGGTTCCGACGCGAATCAGCCACGGGTCGGGGAGGAGATCGCCGGTGCGAGGGCGCTGAACGAGCTGGCCATGCGGCTGCTGACCAAGGCGCACGACGAGATCGACAAGGCGTCCGGGCGGACGTCCCACCCGATCCACGTGTGAGCCGACCGCACCGCGCCGGCCCGCCCGGCCATCGGCACGTCTAGTGCGGCTGCCCGTCCTCGTCGGGCAGCCGTTCGCGGGGGCCGCGGGGCGGGGCCGTGCCGGTCAGGTGCTCCAGCACCTCGACCAGTTCCTGGCAGGCCCGTTCCACGGACCGCCGGGTGTTGCGCTGCTCGGTGATCACGGCCGACAGCAGCAGTGCCGTGAGCGCCATGGACCCGTTGAAGGCCTGGAGCTTCATCATCACCTCGACGTCGGTCAGCCCCTGGAAGGGGCCGCTCTCGTTCGTCGCCGAGTACGACGCCATCACGGACGCGAACAGCGCGAGCACCATGCTGCCCGCGTGCTGGAAGCTCAGCGCGCCCCACACCAGCAGCGGGAAGACCAGGAACAGCAGGCTGACGGTGCTGTGCGTGGCCAGCCACAGCAGCGGTCCGGTGATGAGGACCAGCGCCAGGGCCTGCACCCAGCGCCGCGGGCGCTCCGGGGGCCACCTCACCCGCCACAGCAGCAGGAGCAGCGGCGTGACGATGACGACGCCCATCGCGTCGCCCACCCACCACGCCAGCCACACCGGCCAGAAGCTCTCCGCGTCGAGCTTGCCCGCGTTGACGAGGGAGCCGACGCCGACCGACGCGCTGATCAGCATGCTGGCCAGCGCCGCGAGGAACACCAGAGCGAGGCCGTCGCGGAGCCGGCCGAGGTCGGTGCGGAAGTCCACCCGGCGCAGCAGGAGCAGCGCGCAGACGGGCCCGGCGGCGTTGCCGAACAGCGTGAACACCACGCCGGGCGTCAGCGACGTGATGGACATGATCACGAACAGGGCGCCGAGCACGATGCCGGGCACGGCGCGCAGCCCGAGGATCAGCAGAAAGGCGACGGCCAGTCCGGTGGGCGGCCAGACGGGGGTGACGACGGCGTCCTCGACGGCCAGTTGCCGCAGCAGGCCGAGACGCCCCGTCACGTAGTAGGAGGCCGCGACGGCCAGGGTCTCCAGGGCGAGGACGACCGGCCGCGGCCAAGCTCGAATGCCCGCCACAGCAGCCATCAGACACCGGCGGCGCCGGAACGGCGAGGCGGGAGGGTCCGCGTCCCGCCCTACGGCTGAACCTTTCGCCCGTCGTGCGCCACCACCAGCACGGCCGCGTCGTCCTCGTGTCCGACGCGTTCGGCGTTCTTGATGACGGCGGCGGCCAGCGAGTCCGCCGTCAGACCGGCCACGGCGGCTATGCCCGCGAGGCGCACGACCTGGTCGAGCCCTTCGTCGATGCACAGGGCGGGGCCCTCCACCACCCCGTCCGTGAGCAGGACGAAGACGCCGCCCGTGGTCAGCCGGTACCTGCTGACCGGGTATGTGGTGCCCCCGAGGACGCCGAGGGGCGGGCCGCCCTCGTCGTCGGAGACGCCCGACTTGCCGTCGGCGGTGGCCCACACGCAGGGGATGTGACCGGCCCGCGCGCTCTCCACCACCCCGGTGGCCGGGTCGAGGCGCATGAACGTGCAGGTAGCGAAGAGGTCGCCGCCCAGGGATATGAGCAGGTCGTTGGTGCGGGACAGCAGCTCGCCGGGGTCGCTCGTGACGGAGGCGAGCGCCCGCAGGCCGACGCGGACCTGTCCCATGAAGGCCGCCGCGTCGATGGTGTGGCCCTGCACGTCGCCGACGGAGAGGCCGATGCGGCCGTCGGGCAGCAGGAAGGCGTCGTACCAGTCGCCGCCCACGTTGAGCCCGGAGAAAGCGGGGGAGTACCGCATGGCCAGGTGGATGCCGGGGACGGTGGGCATCTCGCCGGGCAGCATGCCGCGTTGCAGCGCGATGGCGAGCTCCACCCGGGAGCGCTGCTGCTCCGCCTGCTCGCGCGCCTGGGCCGTCAGCGAGCCGAGCCTGGCCAGCAGCTCGTCGCCGTCGTCGACCTGACGCTTGCGGGACATCGCGTGCTCCGAAGTGATGGTGACCGCCCGAGATCGACCGGTATAAGGCTTTTGTCCGACTGTTCCGATCGTAGCCGCATCCCGCTCCGTCCTCGGCCCGTCCCCGCTCCGTCCTCGGCCCGTCCCCGGCCCGCCCTCGGTCTGTCTCCGGTCCGCCTGCGGCCGTCCCGGCGCCGCTATCCGCCGAGCGAGGCCCGTACCGCCCGCACCAGCGCCTGGGCCCGCGGGTCCGCCGTCACCGTCTTGCGGAAGCCGTTGGTGACGTAGCCGAAGGCGATGCCGGTCTCCGGGTCGGCGAAGCCGAGGGTGCCGCCGCGGCCCGGGTGGCCGAAGGAGCCGGGGCCGAGCAGGGGGGAGGCGCTGCCGTGCAGCATGTAGCCCAGGCCGAAGCGGGTGTTGACGACGAGGACCCGGTCGGGCCCCGCCGACTCCTCGGCGCGGGCCAGGCCGACCGTGGCCGGCTCGAACAGCCGCACCCCGTCGACCTCGCCGATCAGCGCGGCGTAGAAGCGGGCCAGACCGTCGGCCGTGGCGATGCCGTTCGTCGCGGGCAGGGCCGAGGCGCGGTACGCCGGGTCGTTCTGGTCCGGGAACGGCGTGATCGCGGCGAAGGCGCGCCGCGTCAGGGAGTCCGGGTCCCGGTAGGCCTCGGTGACCGCGCGCCGGGGGCGGGCCCGCAGCACGCCGGAGGCCGACTCGGGCGCCTCGACGCCTCCGACGCGGCCCGCGCGGCCGGCGGCCTCCTCCGCGGCGGGCAGGCCCAGCCACAGCTCCAGGCCCAGCGGCGCGGCGACCTCGGCGGCGATCCACTCGCCGGTGCCGCGTCCGGTCACGCGCCGCACCAACTCGTCCAGCATCCAGCCGTAGGTCAGCGCGTGGTAGCCGTGGTCGGCGCCGGGCTGCCACGCGGGCGTCTGGGCGGCGACCGCCTCGGGGCCGCGCAGCGGGTCCAGCGCCTCGGCGGGCGTGAGCGGCCGGTCCAGCACGGGCAGCCCGGCCCGGTGGTTCAGCACGTGCCGCACCAGCACCTGGTCCTTGCCGTGCGCCTTGAACTCGGGCCAGTACTCGCCGACCGGCGCGTCCAGGTCCAGCTCACCGCGCTGGTGCAGCAGCAGGAGTACGGCGGCGGCGACGCCCTTCGTCGCGGAGCGCACCACCTGGGCGGTGCCGTGCTCCCAGGGCGCGGTGCCGTCGACGTCCTTGGTGCCGCCCCACAGGTCGACGACCTTGCGCCCGTCGCGGTAGACGGCGACCGCGGCGCCCCGGTCCCCGAGCGTCTCGAAGTTCCGCGCGAACGCTTCCCCGACCGGCTCGAAGCCCTCGGCCACTGTGCCGTGCACGTCCACGTCCGTCCGTCCTTCCGATGGGGCCAATCGCCTGCGACAGTGCGTGGAACGCCGCCCGTCCGCCTGCGATTCCTGGGCCCCGCTACCCGAGCACGATCGTTACGTCGATGTTGCCGCGGGTGGCGTTGGAGTACGGGCACACCTCGTGCGCGGCGTCCACCAGCCTGGCCGCGAGGTCCGGGTCCACGATCGGCAGGGACACCGTGAGGGCGACCGCGAGGCCGTAGCCGCGCTGCCGGTTGGGGCCGATGCCGACCTTGGCGGCGACGGTGGAACTGGCCAGGTCGTAGCCGGCGCGGTTGCCGACGAGGATCAGGGCGTTGTGGAAGCAGGCGCTGTAGCCGGCCGCGAAGAGCTGCTCCGGGTTGGTGCCGTCGCCGTCGCCGCCCAGCGCCGTCGGCATCGCGACCTTCAGGTTGATGTGGCCGTCCTGGCTGGTGACATAGCCGTCCCGGCCGCCGTGCGCGGTGGCCTCGGCGACGTACATGATCTTCGTCGGACGGGTGTCGACGGCCGCTGCGTCGACGGCGGTTCCGTCAGTCATGGTGGACCTCCCCCAGAACAGGTGCGCACAAGTACATTGCGCACAAGGTACTGGCCGGTAAGGAGGCGTGCGCCGGCAGGGGGCGCAACCCCGGGTAACCCGGTGACCGGACGGCCGGGCGGCCCGGCGTCGGTTCAGCGCGTGCGGTCGGCCGCCGCCCCGGCCCGCTCGGCCAGCCGCCACAGCTCCTCGCGCAGCCGCGCCACCTCGCCGCCGTCGAAGCCCGTCGCGGCCAGCAGCTCGCCCGGCACCCGCGCCGCCCGCTCCCGCAGCTCCTCGCCGCGCCCCGTGCACGCGACCAGCACCGAGCGCTCGTCGTGCGCGGCGCGCTCCCGGTGCACCAGACCCGCCGCCTCCAGCCGCTTCAGCAGCGGCGACACCGTGCCGTAGTCCAGGCGCAGCGCGGCGGCCAGCTCCTTCACCGTGGTCTCGCCGCGTTCCCACAGCACCAGCAGCACCAGGTACTGCGGGTAGGTCAGGCCCAGTTCGTCGAGGAGCGGGCGGTACGCCGCCGTCACCGCGCGCTGCGCCGCGTACAGCGCGAAGCACAACTGGTCGTCCAGGAGCAGCGATCCGCCCGGTGCCGGGGTCTCCTCGTTCGTCACGTGCCCATTCTCACGGACCGCGGGGCGAAACCGAACGGCAGCTCCAACCGGTTCGCCCGCATCAGCTCCTCGTCGGCCAGCAGATCGGCCGTCGGGCCGTCCGCCGCGATCACGCCGTCGCTGAGGATCAGCGAACGCGGGCACAGCTCGAGGGCGTACGGCAGGTCGTGCGTGACCATCAGCACCGTCACGTCCAGCGAGCGCAGGATGTCGGCGAGTTCGCGGCGGGAGGCCGGGTCCAGGTTGGACGACGGCTCGTCCAGCACGAGGATCTCCGGCTCCATCGCGAGCACCGTCGCCACCGCCACCCGGCGCCGCTGACCGAACGACAGGTGGTGCGGCGGCCGGTCCTTGAACTCCGCCATGCCGACCCGCGCCAGCGCCCGGTCCACGCGGGCCTCCAGTTCCGGCCCCTTCACCCCGGCCGCCGCCGGACCGAACGCCACGTCCTCGCGCACCGTCGGCATGAACAGCTGGTCGTCGGGGTCCTGGAAGACGATGCCGACCCGGCGCCTGATCTCGGCCATGTGCTGCTTGCCGACCGGCAGTCCGGCGACCTTCACCGTGCCGGTGCCGCCGGTCAGGATGCCGTTGAGGTGCAGCACCAGGGTCGTCTTGCCGGCGCCGTTCGGACCGAGCAGCGCGACCCGCTCGCCGCGCGCGACGGTGAAGTCCACGCCGAACAGCGCCTGGTGTCCGTCGGGGTACGCGAAGGCCAGCCCGGCCACGTCGAGTGAAGGCGTCGCAGCCGTCACAGCACCATCGGTCACGGCACCATCGGTCACAGAACCCATCACAGCACCCATCCCAGCAGGCAGACGACGAGGGCGGCCGAGGGGAGGGCGAGGGCGTACGACCACTGCGCCCGGGACGCGGTCACCTCGTCGATCACCGGCATCGAACCGGCGTATCCGCGGCTGATCATGGCGAGGTGCACGCGCTCGCCGCGTTCGTAGGAGCGGATGAACAGCGCGCCCGCCGACTTCGCGAGGACGCCCCAGTGGCGCAGGCCGCTCGCCTCGAAGCCGCGGGACTCGCGGGCGATGCGCATGCGCCGCATCTCGTCCGCGATGACGTCGCCGTAGCGGATCATGAAGGACGCGATCTGCACGAGCAGCGGGGGCAGCCTGAGGCGCTGGAGGCCCAGCAGCAGCTCCCGCAGTTCGGTGGTGGCGGCCAGCAGGACGGAGGCGGCGACGCCGAGCGTGCCCTTGGCGAGGACGTTCCAGGCGCCCCACAGGCCGTTCACGCTCAGGGACATCCCGAGGACGTCGACCCGCTCGCCCTCCGCGACGAACGGCATGAGCACCGCGAACGCCACGAACGGCACCTCGATCAGCAGCCGCTTCAGCAGGAAGCCGGCGGGCACCCGCGCCGCGTACGCGACGACGCCGAGGAGCACGGCGTACAGCCCGAACGCCCACATCGCCTCGCGCGGCGTCGACACCACGACGACCACGAACGCGAACACCGCGGCGAGCTTGGTGTGCGGCGGCAGGGCGTGCACGGGCGAGTGCCCGTGCCGGTAGAGCTTGTGCGCGTGCCCGGCGCCCATGTCAGACCCCGGTGTTCGCGGGGGACACGTCGTCCGTACGGCGCCTGCGGACCGCCCAGAAGATCCCCGTGCCCGCGACGACGGTCACGCCGACGCCGATGACGCCCGCGAGGCCGCCGGACAGCCGGGCGTCCTCGACGTCCTTCACGCCGTAGTCGGCGAGCGGCGAGTCGGCGACCGCGTGCTCCTCGGCGGACTTGTCGAAGCCCTGGTCGGCGGCGACCTTCTCCAGGCCGTCCGGGTCGGCGGAGGCGTAGAAGCTCACGAACCCGGCGAGGACCAGGGACGTCACGAGACCGCCGATCCAGAACGCGCGGCGCGAGGTGCGGGCCGCCACCGGCACCGGCTCGGCCTCGGGGGCGTCGACGAGCTCGCCGTTCACCCGCAGCTTGAGCTTGTGCTGGAGGCCGCGCGCCCCGTGCACGAGGTCCGGGCGGACGGCGACGACGGCGCCCACCGTCAGCGCGGTGATCGCGGCCTCGCCGATGCCGATCAGGACGTGCACGCCGATCATGGCGGTGGCGACCTTGCCGATGGACACGTCCGTGGTGCCGCCGACCGCGTAGATCAGCGTGAACGCGAGCGCGGAGGCCGGCACGGAGACGAGGGCGGCGACGAACGCGGCGCCGGTCACGGACCGACGGGTGCGGGGCAGCACCTTCACCAGGCCGCGGAACAGGGCGTACGCCACGACCGTCGTGACGATCGCCATGTCCGTGATGTTCACGCCCAGCGCCGTCAGACCGCCGTCCGCGAAGAGGATGCCCTGCATCAGCAGCACCACGGAGACGCACAGCACCCCGGTAAAGGGGCCGACGAGGATCGCCGCGAGCGCGCCTCCCAGCAGGTGGCCGCTGGTTCCCGCGGCGACGGGGAAGTTCAGCATCTGCACCGCGAAGATGAACGCCGCCACCAGCCCGGCCAGCGGCGCCGTCCGCTCGTCGAGCTCGCGCCGCGCGCCGCGCAGGCTCACGGCGACGGCACCGGCGGCGATGACACCGGTCGCGGCGGAGGTGGGCGCGTCTATGAATCCGTCAGGCACATGCACCGTTCGATGATAGTGGCTTGTTGCGAAGGCCTTGCAAGAGCGAGGTGCTCGTCATCGAATCGCCGGGGTGCCCGCCGTCGGGCCGCCGTCGCGTGGGGAGAATCTCCCGCTCCGGAGGGCGTGTTCCGGGAAATATGGGACATTGGGTAAGGGCGGGGTGCGGAGTTTGCCACAGAGGTAGCGCAGCGTAAGGGGCCGTCCGATGTCGGTAGTCGAACAGTACGCACGAGCCCACATCGTCACGGACACCGACGACCGTGCGGACGAGGACCGCGGCGCCGTTCGCGTGGCGCTGCGCTACGACCCCGAGGAGGACCCCCGCGCCGTGCACGTGGGCCTGCCGCCCGGGTCCGGCTCGCGCGAATGGACCTTCTCCCGCTCCCTGCTCGAACAGGGGCTGCGCGCCCCCGCCGAGAGCGGCTCGGTCCGGGTGTGGCCCTGCGGGCGCGTGCAGGCCGTCGTCGAGTTCCACTCCGCGCAGGGCTGCTCGGTGGTGCAGTTCGAGACGAAGACGCTGCTGCGGTTCCTGCGGCGCACCTACACGGCGACCGCGGAACCGGCGCACACCGTGCCCGGCTGACCGCCCTGCGCGCCCGTCAGCTGCCGGCCTTCAGCAGCGCCGCGACGAGCGGGCCCGCCGTCTCGCCGCCGTGACCGCCCTGCTGCACCACGCCCGCCGCGGCCAGGTCGCCCTTGTACGCGGTGAACCAGCCGTTCGGCTTCTTCTGGTTGTCGACCTCCGCCGACCCCGTCTTGGCGGCGCCGCCGCTGATCCCCGCCATCGCCTCGGCGGCCGTGCCGTACGACGCCGTGTACGCCATCAGCCCCCGCAGCTGTTTCAGGGTGTCCGCGGACAACTTGCGTGAGGCCGTGGCGAGTTCGCGGTCGTCGACGTCGGGCGACACCAGGTACGGCTGGCGGAACGTGCCGGACTGCACGGTCGCCGAGACCGACGCCATGTTCAGCGGGTTCATGCGCACCCCGCCCTGCCCGATCAGGGACGCGGCCATCGGCGCCGCCGACTGCACCGGCACCGCGCCGTCGAACGACGGCACCCCGATCGCCCAGTCGTTGCGCCCGAGGCCGAAGACCTCCTGGGCCTGCTTCGTCAGGTCGTCGTTCTTCAGCTTCGGGGCCTGGCTGATGAAGGCGGTGTTGCAGGAGCGGGCGAAGCTCGCCGTGAACGTGCCGTCCTTGATCTCGAACTTGTCGTCGTTCTGGAACTTCCAGCCGCCGTAGCTGAAGTACTTCGGGCAGGGGTGCTTCTTGTCCGCCGACGCCAGGCCCTTCTCGATCAGCAGCGACGACGTGATGACCTTCATCGTGGAGCCCGGCGCGAGCGAGCCCTGGAAGGCGACGTTGAAGCCGTGCGAGGAGTTCGCCACGGCCAGGATCTCGCCCGTCGACGGCCGCACCACGACCACCGAGGCGCGCTTGCGCTCGGCGACCTCCTTCTCGGCGGCGGCCTGGAGGTCCGGGCTGAGCGTGGTCTTCACCGTGCCGGGCGTGCCCTCGCTCAGCTCCAGCAGCGTCTTGTCGGCCAGCTCGGCGGCCTTGGACTTCTTGCCGCGCGCCACGCGCAGCTCGATGCCCGGCGTGCCGCCGGCGGTCTTGCCGTACTTCTCGCGCAGCCCGTCCAGGACCGTGCCGAGCGAGGGGTACTTCTTGGCGGTCAGTTCGTCGCCGTCCCGGTCGAGCGCCTTGACCGGCGGGGTGCCGGCCTCGCCGGTGACCAGCCGGTCGCCGTCCCGCAGGTCGGGGTGCACGACGGAGGGCTGCCAGTCGACGAGCGGCCTGCCGTCCTTCGCGCGGACCACGGTGAGCGCGCCCTCGTAGCCGAGCGGCTTGCTGATGTCGTCGTACTTCACCGTGCCCTTCACCTTGAAGGGAAGCTTGTCGTCCAGGGGCCGGCCCGGGGTGAACGTGGCGTCCTCGACGCGGGCGTCCTTCGCGAATGCGGTGAGCATCGCGCCGGCCGCCTCGGGGTCGTCGGTGGCCCTCGCCGCCTCGGACACCTTGCCGTCCTGCCAGGCGGTGAGGAAGCGCCGGGCGGCGGTGGTGACCTCCTCCGACGACAGCGGGCCGGGCTTGAAGGTCCTCACCACGGACTCCTCGTCGCCCTGCCCGCCCCACAGCGCGTAGCCGCCGGCGCCCGCGCCGACGACGACCACCGCGATCGTGGTGCCGAGCACGGCCGGCTGCCTCATGTACCGCGTGTACCGCGCGGACCGCCGCTCGGCGACGCGTCTTCTGTTGCCCACTGCTGTCCGTCCTTCGTACGACCCCTGGTGCCGCCGCGTTGTCCTCACGTCCAACGACGGCGACCACACTAGGGCGTGCCGTCAAACTCCCGCCCCGCCCCCGCCCGCCCCGCCCGCCGACCGGGACGGGCGGAGGCGCGTGCCGGGTGCCGGGGCCGGGCCGCGTCGCGGGGGCGGGCCGCCGCCGTACGTCCCGAGGTCAGCCCGCCGCCAGGACCGCGCGGACGATCGGGCCGGCCGTGTCGCCGCCGTGGCCGCCCTGCTCCGCCATGGCCGCGGCCGCGACGTCGCCCCGGAAGCCGGTGAACCAGCTGTTGGGCGCGGTCTGCCCGTCGACCTCGGCGGAACCGGTCTTGGCGCCGATGTCGCCGCCGAGGCCCCGCATGGCGTCCGCGGCGGTGCCCTGCGTCGCGGTGAGCCGCATCATCTGCTTGAGCTGGGCCACGGTGCCCGGCCGCAGGTCCTTGGCGGTGGCGAGGGGACGGTCGTCGACATCGGGCGAGATCAGGTAGGGCTGGCGGAAGGTGCCGGTGATGGCGGTCGCCGTCACGGACGCCACGTTCAGCGGGCTCATCTGGACCTGGCCCTGGCCGATGGCATTGGCCGCGCGGTCGGGACCGGCGGACGCCGGGACGCGGCCGTCGAAGGACGCGATGCCGGTCTTCCAGTTGTCGCGGCCCAGCCCGAAGCGCTCCTCGGCCTCCGCCGTCAGGGAGGCGTCGGTGAGCGGCTTCTCGTCGACGAGCTTGACGAAGGCGGTGTTGCAGGACCGCAGGAAGCTGTTGGCGAGGGTGGCGTTCTCGTTGGCCGGCAGGGTCGAGAGGTTCTTGAAGGTCTGGCTCTGCCAGGTCGCCGTGTCCGGGCAGGGCGCCGGGCCGTTCATCGAGGTCACGCCGTTGTCGATGAGCATCGCGGCGGTGACGATCTTCATGGTGGAGCCGGGCGCGACCTGGCCCTGGAACGCCGCGTTGAAGCCGTCCGCGCGGTGGTTGGCGACGGCCAGGACCTCGCCGGTGCTGGGCTTGACGGCCACCACGGACGACTCGTCGTGTCCGCGCACCGCCTTCTCGGCCGCCGCCTGCACGCCCGCGCTGATCGTCGTGCGCAGCTTGCCGGGCCTGCCCTCGGCGAGGGTCAGCAGCGGGGTGTCCGGGGCGTCCTCGGCGGCGGGGCGGACGACCAGCTCGACGCCGGGCTCGCCACCCGCCTTGTCGCCGTACCGGTCGCGCAACTGGTCGAGGACCGGCCCGAGCGACGGGTACTTCTCCTTCGTCAGGACGGCGCCACCGCGGTCGACGGCCTCGATCGGCGCTTTCGCCGACTCCTCCGTCACGAGCGTGTCGCCCGCCCTCAGCTCGGGATGCACGACCGACGGCTCCCAGTCGACCAGGGCCCGCCCGGTGGTGACACCGCGGACGACGGTCAGCTCGCTCTCGTACGACAGCGGCTTCGACTTCCCGTCGTAGGACACCTTGGCATCGACCGTGAACGGCACGGTCGTGCCGCGCGCCCTGCCCGGCGTGATGCGGACGCCGGTGATGTGCGCGTCCTCGCCGTAGGCGGTGAGCAGCGGTTCGGCGGCGCCGTCGTTGTTCGTGTACGACGCGGCGGTCACGGCGTCGCCGTTCTCCCAGGCGGTGAAGAACTTGCCGGTGGTCTCCCTCACCTCGTCCCCGCTCGGCGTCCCGGACTTCGCGGACGTCGTCCCGATCCCGCCGCCCCCGCCCCCGTCGCCGCTCAGCGCGCTCACGACGTTGAACGCGCCGTACCCGGCCCCGCCCACCATCACCGCGAACACCCCGCCGACCAGGCCGACCTTGACCCCCTTGCGCATGACGCGCCCCTCCCCGTTTCCCCCACCCCCGCACCTTCTTGAACATGTTCAGAAAAGGCGCCTGTGTGTGCACTGTAAGCGCAGGGAGTGACAGAAGGGGATACGTGCCCTGTGAAGTTGACCGAAAGTCAGCCTGTCCCGCGCGGTCTCAGACCCAGGTGTCCAGCCACATCCGCGCCCGCCAGTCGTCGATCGGGATGGCGGTGCCGGTGTGGAGGGGCCAGAAGTAGATGAAGTTCCAGGCGATCAGCAGGACCAGCACTCCCGTGGTCGTCGCGCCCGCCACCCTGCGGGTGTCCGAGGAGCGGTCCGGGCCGATCAGGGCGCCCAGGAGCATCGCCACCGCCAGGCACAGGAACGGCAGGAAGACGATCGCGTAGAAGTAGAAGATCGTGCGCTCCTGGTACAGGAACCACGGCAGGTATCCGGCCACGACCCCGCAGACGATCGCGCCCGCCCGCCAGTCGCGGCGGAACGCCCAGCGCCACAGGACGTACAGCAGCGCGAAGCACGCCACCCACCACAGCAGCGGCGTGCCGATCGCCAGCACCTCGCGCGCGCACTTCGCGCCGGCGTCCACCGGGCAGCCGTCCTTGCCGGGGGCCGGCGACTCGTAGAAGTACGACACCGGGCGGCCGGTGACCAGCCAGCTCCACGGGTTCGACTCGTAGGTGTGCGGCGAGGACAGGCCGACGTGGAACTCGTAGACCTGCGCCTCGTAGTGCCACAGGCTGCGCCACCAGTCGGGGAACAGCCACGACCAGGCGCTGTCCTTGCCGTCGGTGGCGGCCCAGTTGCGGTAGTAGCCGCCCTTGCCGTTCGTCGCCGACATGATCCAGCCGGTCCAGGACGCGATGTACGTGGCGATCGCCACCGGCACCGTCGCCAGGAACGCCAGGCCCAGGTCGTGCCGGATCACCGCCGTGTACGGCTGCCGCGCGCCCGCCACCCGGCGGGAGGCGACGTCCCACAGCACCGTCATCACGCAGAACGCGACCATCACGTAGAGGCCGTTCCACTTCGTGCCGATCGCCAGGCCCAGCATGAGGCCCGCCGCCCAGCGCCACGGCCGCCACAGCAGCGACGTCGTCTCCGCCGTGTGCGCGTCGGGCCGGACCCCGCCCTCCTCGTCGGCGGGCAGCGCGGCGGCGAGCCTCTCGCGGGCCTTGTCCCGGTCGATCACCAGGCAGCCGAACGCCGCCAGCACGAAGAACATCAGCACCCCGTCGAGCAGCGCGGTGCGGCTCATCACGAAGTGCAGCCCGTCCACCGCCATCAGCGCGCCCGCCAGGCAGCCGAGGAACGTGGAGCGGAACAGGCGCCGCCCGATGCGGCACAGCATCAGGACGGACAGCGTGCCGAGCACCGCCGTCATGAAGCGCCAGCCGAACGGGTCGAAGCCGAACATCAGCTCGCCGAGCCCGATGACGTACTTCCCGACCGGCGGATGCACGACGTACGCCGCGTCCGCCGGGATCGGCACGTCGCCGCCCGTCGACAGGATCAGGTCGTTGGCGTTCTTGTCCCAGTTGACCTCGAAGCCGCGGTGGACCAGCGCCCACGCGTCCTTCGCGTAGTACGTCTCGTCGAATATCACCGCCTTCGGGCTGCCCAGGTTCCAGAACCGGAGCACCCCGGCCAGCAGCGTGACGAGCAGCGGACCGAGCCAGCCCGACCAGCGCGTCAGCCGCGAGGTGAGCGGCTTCGGCAGGCCGAGCGCCGCCCACATCCGGGGGCTCGGCTCGTTGTACGGCGGCACCAGCCGGTCCCGGACGTCACCCGCCGGCCGGGCCGTGTGTCCGAAACGGCGCAGCCGCTGCTGCCAGGACGGCTGCTCGTCGCGCGGTTCCTGGTCCTGCCGGATGTCCGTGGAGGACGCGGTACTGGTCACCGCGCCATCGTAGGGAACCCTTCCGCGCGAGTCCCGCGCATGCCCCGTACTGGTCCGGATGCGTGCGCCGGGCGGCGCCCCTGCGAGGATGGAAACGTGACTGGAACCCTTGTTTTGGCGGGCACTCCCATCGGCGACGTCCAGGACGCCCCGCCCCGGCTCGCCGCCGAGCTGGCCGGCGCCGACGTGGTCGCCGCCGAGGACACCCGCCGGCTGCGCCGCCTCACGCAGGCGCTCGGCGTCACGCCCAAGGGGCGCGTCGTGTCGTACTTCGAGGGCAACGAGTCCGCCCGCACACCCGAACTCGTCGAGGAACTCGTGAGCGGCGCGCGCGTGCTGCTCGTCACCGACGCCGGGATGCCGTCCGTGTCCGACCCCGGCTACCGGCTCGTGGCCGCGGCCGTCGAGAAGGACATCCGGGTCACCGCCGTGCCGGGCCCCTCCGCCGTGCTCACCGCCCTCGCGCTGTCCGGGCTGCCCGTCGACCGGTTCTGCTTCGAGGGCTTCCTGCCGCGCAAGGCCGGCGAGCGGCTGTCCCGGCTGCGCGAGGTCGCCGGGGAGCGCCGCACCCTCGTCTACTTCGAGGCGCCGCACCGCCTCGACGACACCCTCGCCGCGATGGCCGAGGCCTTCGGCCCCGACCGGCGCGCCGCCGTCTGCCGGGAGCTGACCAAGACGTACGAGGAGGTCAGGCGCGGCCCGCTGGGCGAGCTGGCCGACTGGGCGCGCGAGGGTGTGCGCGGGGAGATCACCGTCGTCGTGGAGGGTGCCCCCGACAAGGGCCCCGAGGAACTCGACGCCGCCGAACTGGTGCGCCGGGTCCGGGTGCGCGAGGAAGCGGGCGAGCGCCGCAAGGAGGCCATCGCCGCCGTCGCCGCCGAGGCGGGCCTGCCCAAGCGCGAGGTGTTCGACGCGGTGGTGGCGGCGAAGAACGCGGCGGGCTGAGGCGGCGGGGGCGGCGGGGCGACGGGGGCGGAGGCTGCCGGGTTCGCCGGGTCCTCCACCTCCGGCGGGGCGGCGGTGGGCCGGGCGCCGGGGACGGGGTGGTCGGGGCCCGGGGCCGCGGGGTGACTTCTGCCGCGTCGGCCGGCCGGGACTGCCGGGCCCCAAGGCCGACGGGCGACGAGGTCGCGGGGCCGGCGGGGTCGGAGGTCGCGGGGCGCCGCCTCCTGCGGGGGCGGCGGTGGGCCGGGCGGTCGGGGCCGAGGTCGCGGGGCGACTTCTGCCGCGTCGGCCGGCCGGGACCGCCGGGTCCCGGGGACGCCCCTGGGGCCGCGAGTTTTGAGGCCGGCGGGTCCGAGGCCGGCGGGTCCGAGGTCGCGGGGTCTGCGGCCGGCGGGGCCGAGGTCGGCGGGGCCGAGGTCGGCGGGTGTGGCGAGGGCGTACGGGCGATGGCTGCCCCGTCTGTCCGCCGGAGGGCTTTCGTAGGATCGGGGCATGCCTGCCAACGCCGCCGACCCGGCCGAGAAGAACGCCGCGCCGCCCCTGCCGGAGCCGCTCCGGGTGCCCGTCGCCGACTCCCACACCCACCTCGACATGCAGTCCGGCACGGTGGCGGAGGCCCTCGCGAAGGCCGCGTCGGTCGGGGTGACGACGGTCGTGCAGGTCGGCTGCGACATCGCCGGCTCCCGCTGGGCCGCCGAGACGGCCGCCGCGTACGACGCCGTCCACGCCACCGTCGCCCTGCACCCCAACGAGGCCCCGCGCATCGTGCACGGCGACCCCGACGGCTGGTCCCGGCAGGGCGCCCGCGAGCCCGGCGGGGACGCCGCCCTGGACGAGGCGCTCGCCGAGATCGACCGGCTGGCCGCGCTGGAGCAGGTCAAGGGCGTCGGCGAGACCGGCCTCGACCACTTCCGCACCGGCCCCGAGGGCAAGGAGGCGCAGGAGAGGTCCTTCCGCGCCCACATCGAGATCGCCAAGCGGCACGGCAAGGCCCTCGTCATCCACGACCGCGACGCCCACGCGGACGTGCTGCGCGTGCTGAAGGAGGAGGGCGCGCCCGAGCGGACGGTGTTCCACTGCTACTCGGGCGACGCCGAGATGGCCGAAGTCTGCGCCCGCGCCGGGTACTTCATGTCCTTCGCCGGCAACGTCACCTTCAAGAACGCCCAGAACCTGCGCGACGCCCTCGCCGTGGCGCCGCTGGAGCTGGTCCTCGTCGAGACGGACGCGCCGTTCCTGACACCGGTGCCCTACCGCGGACGGCCGAACGCGCCGTATCTCGTGCCGGTCACCGTACGGGCGATGGCCGCCGTGCGCGGCATCGGGGAGGACGCCCTGGCGACGGCGCTGGCGGCGAACACGGCACGGGCGTTCGGCTACTGAGGGTACGCGCGTCGCTTTGGAGAGTGACCGTCGCTCCACTAGGTTCTGGCCCCGATCCGGAGACCCCTCTGTGGCCCGGATCGGTCCGGACCCCCTCCGGTCCGGCTCATCGGCCTTGGAGCGTCGGCGTGAGCGATACGCAGTACGAGACGGGTCCGTACGACACGGACCCGTACGACACGGATCCGGACCACACGGACCCGTCCGGCACGGGCCCGCACGGCAGACCGCCGTCGGGGCGCCGGCGCAGGGCCCGCTCCGCCGAGCGCGCGGAGGGCGGTCCCCTGCGCCGCCTGCTGCCGCAGGCGCTGGTCGTCGCCTTCCTCGCCGGCGGCACGAGCGCGTTCGTGGCCAAGGACAAGGCGATCGAGCTCAGCGTCGACGGCCGCACCCGCACCCTGCACACCTTCGCCGACGACGTCGGTGAACTCCTCGCCGAGGAGGGCCTGCGGGTCGACTCCCACGACGTGGTGGCGCCCGCGCCCGGCGCGGAACTGGACGACGGCGACGAGGTCGTCGTGCGCTACGGGCGCCCCGTGCGGCTCACCATCGACGGCCACCGCCGCGAGGTGTGGACGACGGAGCCCACCGTCGAAGGGGCGCTCCGCCAGCTCGGGGTGCGCGCCGAGGGCGCCTACCTCTCGGCGTCGCGCTCCCGGCGCATCGGGCGTACGGGCCTCGCGCTCGACGTGCGCACCGAACGCACGGTGACGATCCTGGCCGACGGCCGCGCCCGGACGATCCGCACCAACGCCGCGACCGTGCGCGAGGCCGTCGAGGCGGCCGGGGTGACACTGCGCGGGCAGGACACGACGTCCGTGCCCCAGGACGCCTTCCCGCGCGACGGACAGACGGTGACCGTGCTGCGGATCACCTCGGGCAAGGAGATCCGCGAGGAGGCGATCCCGTACCGGGTGCGGCGGGTGGAGGACCCCTCCCTGTTCCGCGGCACGGAGGTCGTCGAGCGCGCCGGCCGGCCGGGCGTGCTGCGGGTCACGTACGCCGTGCGCACCGTCAACGGCGTCCGGCAGAAGCCGCGCCGCACCGGCTCCGAGGTGGTGCGCGAGCCGCGGTCGCAGCTGGTGCGGGTCGGCACGAAGCCGCAGCCGCGGTCGGTCGGCGGGGCGGACGGCCTGAACTGGCCGGCGCTCGCCCGGTGCGAGTCGGGCGGACGGCCCGACGCGGTGGACCCCTCGGGGACGTACGGCGGCCTCTACCAGTTCGACCGCCAGACCTGGCAGTCGCTCGGCGGCACCGGCCGCCCGCAGGACGCCTCACCGGCGGAGCAGACGTACCGGGCGAAGCTGCTCTACAAACGGCAGGGCGCCAGTCCGTGGCCGCACTGCGGCAGCCGCCTGCACGGCTGAGCGGGGTGAGCGGCCGGCCGGGCACCCGCGTCGCCGAAGCCGGCCCCCGCCGACGCCGGCGCAGGGGGACCGCGGGCGACACCGGCGAAGGCGCCCGCCCGCGCCCCGTACCCTTGTCCCGTGACCAGCCCCACCCCCGACGCCCTCCTCGGGCCCGCCGACGTGCGTGAGCTCGCCGGCGCCCTCGGTGTGCGTCCCACCAAGCAGCGCGGCCAGAACTTCGTGATCGACGCGAACACCGTCCGCCGTATCGTCCGTACCGCCGACGTCCGCCCCGACGACGTCGTCGTCGAGGTGGGCCCGGGGCTCGGCTCCCTCACCCTCGCGCTGCTGGAGGCCGCCGACCGCGTCACCGCCGTCGAGATCGACGACGTGCTCGCCGGCGCGCTGCCCGCCACCATCGAGGCCCGCATGCCGGACCGCGCCGACCGCTTCGCGCTCGTGCACCGCGACGCCATGCAGGTCACCGAGCTGCCCGGCCCGGCCCCGACCGCCCTCGTCGCGAACCTCCCCTACAACGTCGCCGTGCCCGTCCTGCTCCACATGCTGGAGACCTTCCCGAGCATCGAGCGCACCCTGGTGATGGTCCAGGCCGAGGTCGCCGACCGCCTCGCCGCCGCCCCCGGCTCGAAGGTGTACGGCGTGCCGTCCGTGAAAGCCAACTGGTACGCCGAGGTCAAGCGGGCCGGCGCGATCGGCCGCAACGTCTTCTGGCCCGCGCCGAACGTCGACAGCGGACTGGTGTCCCTGGTCCGCCGCGCCGAGCCGCTGAAGACCACCGCCTCCCGCAAGGAGGTCTTCGCGGTCGTGGACGCCGCGTTCGCGCAGCGCCGCAAGACCCTGCGCGCCGCCCTCGCCGGCTGGGCCGGGTCGGCGCCCGCCGCGGAGGCGGCCCTCGTCGCCGCCGGGGTCTCCCCGCAGGCCCGCGGCGAGTCCCTCACCGTCGAGGAGTTCGCCCGCATCGCCGAGCACAAGGCAGCCGCCCAGCACGCCGCCGAGCCGCACGAGGCCGCCGCCCAGCACGAGGAGCCCGGTCAGCCGTGAGCGTCACCGTCCGCGTCCCCGCCAAGGTCAACGTCCAGCTCGGAGTCGGCGCCGCCCGCCCCGACGGCTACCACGACCTGGCCAACGTCTTCCTCGCGGTCGGCCTCTACGACGAGGTCACCGTCACCCCGGCCGACGAGCTCCGCGTCACCTGCGCGGGCCCGGACGCCGGCCAGGTGCCGCTCGACCGCACCAACCTGGCCGCCCGCGCCGCCGAGGCGCTCGCCGCCCGGTACGGCCGGGCGCCCGCCGTGCACGTCCACATCGCCAAGGACATCCCCGTCGCCGGCGGCATGGCGGGCGGCAGCGCGGACGGCGCGGGCGCGCTGCTCGCCTGCGACGCCCTGTGGGGCACCGGCGCCTCCCGCGAGGAACTCCTCGACATCTGTGCCGAACTCGGCAGCGACGTGCCGTTCAGCCTGGTCGGCGGCGCCGCCCTCGGCACCGGACGCGGCGAGAGACTGACCGCGCTGGACGTCGGCGGCACCTTCCACTGGGTGTTCGCGATGGCCGGGCGGGGCCTGTCCACCCCGGCCGTCTTCCGCGAGTTCGACCGGCTGGCCGAGGGCCGGGACGTCCCCGACCCCGTCGCCTGCCAGGACCTCCTCGACGCCCTCGCCAAGGGCGACCCGGACGCGCTCGCCGCCGCCGTCTCCAACGACCTCCAGCCCGCCGCGCTCTCCCTCTTCCCGCAGCTCGCCGACACCCTCGCCGCGGGCCGCGCCGCCGGAGCGCTCACCGCGCTGGTGTCCGGCTCGGGCCCGACCACGGCGTACCTCGCCCGGGACGCGGAGTCGGCGGCGCGGATCGCGGACGCGCTGCGCGCCTCCGGCACCTGCCGCACCGTCCGCACGGCGTCCGGACCGGCGCCCGGAGCGATCGTGCTGTAACCCCACCCAGGCCACCCGCCCCGGCCACCCGGCCGCCGAGGCCACCGCACCCGGGCCCCACCGGTTCCCGGCCCGTCACCCGACCGGCGCACACTACGCTGGGAGGCTGACCGACCCCCCTGCGCAGGAGAAAAATGGCCGTCAACCTGGTCAATGTCGAGAACGTCAGCAAGGTCTACGGCACCCGTGCCCTCCTCGACGGCATCTCGCTCGGCGTCTCGGAAGGGGACCGCATCGGCGTCGTCGGCCGCAACGGCGACGGCAAGACCACCCTCATCCGGATGCTGGCCAAGCTGGAGGACGCCGACTCCGGCCGCGTCACGCACTCCGGCGGGCTGCGCCTCGGCGTGCTCACCCAGCACGACTCCCTCGACCCCGCCGCGACCGTGCGGCACGAGGTCATCGGCGACATGGCCGACCACGAGTGGGCGGGCGACGCCAAGGTCAGGGACGTCCTCACCGGTCTGTTCGGCGGCCTCGACCTGCCCGGCTTCCCCAAGGGCCTGGACACCGTCATCGGCCCGCTGTCCGGCGGCGAGCGGCGCCGCATCGCGCTCGCCAAGCTCCTCATCGAGGAGCAGGACCTGATCGTCCTCGACGAGCCCACCAACCACCTCGACGTCGAGGGCATCGCCTGGCTCGCCGGACACCTGCGCGAGCGCCGCTCGGCGCTGGTCTGCGTCACCCACGACCGCTGGTTCCTCGACCAGGTCTGCACCCGCATGTGGGACGTCCAGCGCGGCGTCGTCCACGAGTACGAGGGCGGCTACTCCGACTACGTCTTCGCCCGCGCCGAACGCGAGCGCATCGCCGCCACCGAGGAGGTCAAGCGGCAGAACCTGGTCCGCAAGGAACTGGCCTGGCTGCGGCGCGGCGCACCCGCGCGGACCTCCAAGCCGCGCTTCCGCGTCGAGGCCGCCAACGAGCTGATCAAGGACGTGCCGCCGCCCCGCGACACGAGCGAGCTGATGAAGTTCGCCTCCTCACGGCTCGGCAAGACCGTGTTCGACCTGGAGGACGTCACCGTCCAGGCCGGCCCCAAGGTGCTCCTCAAGCACGTCACCTGGCAGCTCGGCCCCGGCGACCGCGTCGGCCTCGTCGGCGTGAACGGCGCCGGCAAGACGACCCTGCTGCGCGCCATGGCCGACGCCGCCCGCACCCAGGGCGAGACGCAGCCCGTCGGCGGCAGCGTCCGCGTCGGCAAGACCGTGAAGCTCGCCTACCTCTCCCAGGAGGTCGCCGAACTCGACCCCGCCTGGCGGGTCCTGGAGGCCGTGCAGGCGGTGCGGGAGCGCGTCGACCTCGGCAAGGGCCGCGAGATGACCGCCGGGCAGCTGTGCGAGACGTTCGGCTTCGGCAAGGAGAAGCAGTGGACGCCGGTCGGCGACCTGTCCGGCGGTGAGCGGCGCCGGCTCCAACTGCTGCGCCTGCTCATGGACGAGCCCAACGTCCTCTTCCTCGACGAGCCCACCAACGACCTCGACATCGAGACCCTCACCCAGCTCGAGGACGTCCTCGACGGCTGGCCCGGCTCGATGATCGTCATCTCCCACGACCGGTTCTTCGTCGAGCGCACCACGGACCGGGTGTTCGCGCTGCTCGGCGACGGCACCCTGCGGATGCTGCCGCGCGGCATCGACGAGTACCTGGAGCGCCGCCGGCGCATGGAGGAGGCCGCGGCCGCCGCCGGCCCGGTCGCCACCAGGACCGACACCTCGGCCGCCCCCGAGAAGAGCGCCGCCGACCAGCGCGCCGCGAAGAAGGAACTCCAGAAGATCGAGCGGCAGTTGGACAAGATCTCCGAGAAGGAGTCCCGCCTCCACGCGCAGATCGCCGAAAACGCGACAGACTTCGCGAAGGTGGCCGAACTGGACGCGGAGCTGCGGGAGCTGGCCGGTCAGCGCGAGGAGCTCGAGATGCGCTGGCTGGAACTCGCGGAGGACGCGTAGCCGTCCGTGAAGGGCGCGTGAAGGGACGTAACAAGGGCATCACGGGCCGGTCCTCCCTTGGGAACAGGGCAGGATCCGGCCCCGTGGTATGTCGGAGCCGGTGATAGAAAGAGCCGACCGAGAACCGACCAGAACTGTCTGAGTACGACTCTGAGTGGCGCTTCCGTACCTCAGGGCGTGGCTAAAAATCAGTGAGTAGAGGGGGAACGAGCTGATGACTCAGCCGCCCAACCAACCGCCGCACGGCGGTTTCGGAGCACCGCAGGATCCGCCGCCGCAGGGAGGCTTCGGGGCACCGACCCCGCCGCCCCCGCAGGGCGCGCCCGGCACTCCGCCGCCTCCGGGGACCCCGCCCGGGGCGCCGCAGCCCGGCTACGGCTACCCGCAGCAGCCCGGCCAGCCGGGCCCCTACGGCCAGCCCGGCCCCTACAACTCCGGCCCCTACGGCCAGCCTCAGCAGCCGGGGCCGTACGGCCAGCCCGCCGGGTACGGCTACCCGCAGCAGCCGCAGTACCCCGGTGCGCCCGGCACACCGCCGCCCGGCTCGCGCAACCCGTTCAGGAACAAGACGGCGCTCGTCGTGGGCGGCGCGGTCGCGGCGCTCCTCGTCATCGGCGGCACGGTGTTCGCCGTGACCGGCGGCGACGACGAGAAGAAGGACGGCAAGCCGGTCGCGGGCAAGAGCGACGACCCGAAGCCCTCGGCGTCCGGCGCTCCGGTCAACCCCGGTGACGGCAGCGGCGACGGTGGCGAGGACCCGGAGGACCTCAACGCGGGCCGCAAGGCCGGCGAGGCCAAGGTCCTCTGGTACAAGGAGGCGCCCGACGCTCCCGGCTCCGGTGCCGAGGCCGAGGGCCTGTGGATCACCGACAAGACCGCGGTGAAGCCGGCGTACAAGCAGCTCTTCGCGTACAACGTCGGCGACGGCAAGCCCACCTGGGACCCGATCACCTTCCCGCAGAAGATCTGCGCGACGACGCCGCAGAAGACGTCCGACGACAAGATCGTCGTCGCGTACATGAGCGGCAGCAGCGACCGCGCCAAGTGCAACCAGCTCCAGCAGATCGACCTCAACACCGGTGAGAAGGGCTGGGAGGGCGAGGTCGCCGAGGGCGGCCTGTTCGACTCCACGCTCTCGCTCGGACTGACCATCACGGGCGACACGCTGATGGTGGGCCGCTCCCAGTCCGGCACGGCGTACGACGTGAACTCCGGCAAGAAGCTGTGGGACAAGAAGAAGTACGGCGACGCCTGCTTCCCGACCGCGTTCGCGGGCGGCGAGAAGCTCGTCGCCGTGTCGTCCTGCGGCGCGAGCACCTCCAACGAGCACGACGAGGTGCAGGAGCTCGACCCGAAGACGGGCCAGGCCAAGTGGACCCAGAAGTTCGACAAGGGCTGGCGGGTCGAGCGCACGTACTCGGTGGACCCGCTGGTGGTCTACAGCACCAACAAGGACAAGAAGGCCTGGAACATCTCCACCATCGGCGACGGCGGCAGGTTCCGCTCGCAGGTGAAGGTCGACGAGGACTTCGCTCCCGAGTGCGGCTGGGCCATCCTGACGCGCGACCTCCAGGGCTGCCTGGGCGTGGCCGCCGACGCCAACACGCTCTACCTGCCCACCAAGGCGACGGCGAGCGCCAACGAGATCGTGGCGATCAGCCTGGACACCGGCAAGGAGAAGTGGCGCGTCAAGTCCCCGGCGGACGAGACGATGCTGCCGGTCAAGGCCGAGGGCGGCAAGCTCGTCGCGTACGTGCAGCCGTCGTACGACGCCGGCGGCCAGATCGTGTCCATCGGGTCCGGCGGCGGCGCGCCCACGAAGCTGCTGCAGAACCCGGAAGGCACCGCCGACATCGAGAACGGCTTCTTCTCCAAGCAGATCGACTGGGTCGACGGCCGCTTCTACATCTCGACCAGCCGGCTCAACGGAAACGACGACGCCAAGGAGAAGTTGATGCTCGCCTACGGCAAGTGACCCGACTTCTCCCCTTCCGTCCGCCGCTCGACCCGTCTTCCGAGGTGCTCACGCCATGACTCAGCCGCCCCCGCCGCCCAACCAGCCCCCGCCCGGGGGAGGTTTCGGCCCGCCGCAGGACCCGCCGCCGCAGCCGCCGCAGGGCCCGCCCTCCGGCGGACCCGACCTCGGCAAGGCCCCGCAGCAGCCGCAGCAGCCTCAGCAGCAGCCCGGTTACGGCTACCCGCAGGCGCCCCAGCCCCAGGCGCCGGGGACCCCGCCGAGCACCCCGGCCTACGGCCAGCCCGGCGCGTACGGCCAGCAGCCGGGCGGGTACGGCCAGCCCGGCGCCTACGGTCAGCCCGGCGCCTACGGCCAGCAGCCCGGCTACGGTTACCCGCAGCCGCCCACCATGCCGCAGCAGCCGCAGGTGCCCGGCGGCGGCCGGAGGATCAACTCACAGGTGGCCATCATCGTGGCCGCCGTCGTCGCGATCGCCCTGATCGTCGGCGGTGGCATCTGGTACGCGTCCGGCAAGGACGACGGCAAGAACGACACCGCGAACTCCAGCGGGGGCACCGGGGGCACCAACCCGAAGGGCGGCTCCGCCCCGGGCGGCGGCGGCTCGACGGGCGGCAAGGAGAAGGTGCCGTCCGATCCGAGCTCCAAGGTCCTCTTCCAGGTGCCGGCGCCCGAGGTCAAGGGCGACAGCAGCGTCGTCGTCTCCGGCTCGTGGGCCACCGACAAGGTGTACGCCAAGAGCGGCGTCGCCGAGATCGTCGGCTACGACCCCGTCAAGGGCACCAAGCTGTGGACGATCGACCTGCCCGGCCCGGTCTGCCAGGCCAGCAAGCACGTCACCGAGGACAACAGGACGGCGGTCACCTTCCAGCCCGCCATGCCGACCAAGGCCGACCCCTCGCACGGGTGCAGCCAGGTCGCGGCGATCGACCTGGCCGCCGGCAAGAAGCTGTGGACGAAGACCCTCAAGACCGGTGACCAGGACGTCCGCTTCGACAACGTCACCGTCAGCGGCAGCACGGTCGCCGTGGGCGGCACCAGCGGCGGCGGCGCCTTCGACATCGCGTCCGGCAAGACGCTTTGGAGCCCGAAGCCGACCGACTCCTGCTACGACGCCGGGTACGGCGGCGGCGAGAAGCTGGTCGCGCTCCGCAAGTGCGGCTCCTACGACAACCGTCAGCTGCACGTCCAGACCATCGACCCGAAGTCCGGGAAGGTGATCTCCGAGTACAAGATGGCGGCCGGCATCGAGTACGCCAGCATCGTCTCCACCGAGCCGCTGGTGGTCGCGTCCGACGTCGGCGACACCGCGGGCGACGGCAGCGGCATCTCGGACTTCTTCTCCATCGACAACAAGACCGGCAAGCTGCGGGCGCGCATCTCGGCGCCGGGTGAGCAGTACGCCGCCAAGTGCGACGGCATCTCCCGCATCGAGCACTGCCTGATGCTCGCCGTCGGCAACGACCGGCTGTACGTGCCGACCGAGGAGCACGACGGCGACGGCGAGCTGGGCCGCACCAACGAGATCGTCGCCTTCGACCTGGCCACCGGCAAGACGACCGGCCAGCGCGCCGACGCGGGCGACGGCTACTCGATCACCCCGCTGCGCATGGACGGCGCCAACCTCCTGGCGTACAAGCGCCCGCCCTACGACAAGGGCGGCCAGGTCGTCAGCATCGACGGCGGCTCCTTCAAGCAGACGACGCTGCTGGAGAACCCGTCGACGAAGTCGGTGCGCGACGCGGAGACCAGCCTGCTCCCGGACTACGCGGAGCTGCTGTTCCACCAGGGCCGCTTCTACATGTCGGCGGTGTACGCCAGCAACAGGCGACCCATCTCGGGCGACGAGGAGTACTTGGTGGTCGCGTTCGGTACGAACTGATCGCTCACCGGTCACCACCGCGGCCCCGCACCCGTCCAGGGTGCGGGGCCGCGGTCGCGTGTCCGGGTCTTTGTCGCCGGTAGGGGCAGCGCGGGGCGGAAGTTGCGTGTAGCTTCCGGGGGCACTGACGCTTCCACACTGGGGGATTCACGGTGGGGCGTTCATAGTGGGACCCACGAGGGTCCGCTGGGGGGACTGGGGGGTTGCTCGATGGGAGTGCGGCTCATGGTGGTCGACGACCACCGTCTGCTCGCCGAGGCGCTGGCCTCGGCGCTGAAGCTGCGCGGGCACCGGGTGCTGGCCGCGGCGGCGCCGACCACCGGGGCGGCGGAGCTGGTGATCGGCCGGGCGCCGGAGGTGTGCCTGCTGGGGACGGCGACACCGGCGGAGCCGGGCATCTTCGACCCGGTGGCGCGGATCAAGCGGGAGCGTCCGCAGGTCGCGGTGGTGGTGCTGGGCCCGGTGCCCAGCCCGCGCGGCATCGCGGCGGCCTTCGCCGCCGGGGCGTCGGGGTACGTGCGGCACGACGAGCGCATCGAGGGCGTCGAGCGGGCGATCATGAAGGCGCGGGCGGGGGAGGCGGCGATCGCTCCGCAGCTGCTGCAGGGCGCCTTCAGTGAGCTGCTCAACCCGGCCGCCCAGCCGGACGACGAGGGCCGGCGCCTGCTCCAGATGCTCACGCCGAGGGAGGTCGAGGTCCTGGTCCGGGTCGCCGACGGCGAGGACACCCGCGTGATCGCCGCCGGCATGGGCATCGCCCCGTCCACGGCCCGCACCCACGTCCAGCGGGTCCTGATGAAGCTGGGGGTGGGCTCCCGCCTGGAGGCGGCGGCCCTCGCGGCGCGGACGGGCCTGCTGGACAGGGCGGGCCCGGTGCGGGGACCCGGCGCCCTGCCGGACACCGGGCCCCCGCCGTGACGCCGGGGTCAGGCCGACGGCGTCACTCCCGTTCCTTGTCCTCCGGCACGAGGTCCGGCGTCGGCGGAGCCACCGGCCTGAGCTTCAGCCAGGCCAGGAAGAACAGGCCGAGCAGGAGCATCCCGAGCCCGGTCCACAGGTTGATGTTGACGCCCTCGGCCTTGTCGATGTCGGCGTCGGACGCCGTGAGGCCCGCGATCGTCACGATCACGCCGTAGAGCACGAACAGCCCGCCGATGATCCGCCGGATGTCGAACAGCCGCGCGGCCGTGGTCGACTTGGTCTCCAGCTCGGAGACCTCCCGGTGGACGTCCTTCTCGGAGTAGTGCTGGGACATGGTCTCTCCATCCTCCCGCGATCAGAACGAGAACGGGATGTAGCAGGCGGCGGCGAGGATGACCGCGCCCCAGCCCAGCAGGGCCGGCTTGCGGTACCAGGCGTCGTCGCCGGTGGCGGGCGGCTCGGACATGCCGGGCGAGGTGGTGCCGTACACCAGTCCCTGGAGTTCCTCGGCCGGCTTCGGCTTCGTGAACAGCGAGACGGCCACCATGACGACCGCGCCGGCGACGAATCCGGCGATCGCGGAGACGAAGTTGGCGCCCTGGTCGGAGGGGATGTCGATGACGCCCTGCTTGTAGAACCAGAAGTAGTTCACCATCGCGGCCGTCGTGCCGGCGAGCAGACCCCAGAAGCCGGACTTCATGGAGGCGCGCTTCCAGAACATGCCGATGATGAAGACGACGAACATCGGGACGTTGAAGAAGGAGAACAGCGTCTGGAGGTAGCTCATGATGTTCGAGAACGACGACGCCAGGAACGCCGTGCCGATCGAGGCGAGCACGCCGATCGCGGTGATGATCCGCCCGAACCGCACGTAGTAGCCGTCCTCGCGGCCCTTGACCACGTACTTCGCCCAGATGTCGGTCGTGAACACGGTGTTGAAGGACGACACGTTCGCCGCCATGCCCGCCATGAACGCGGCCAGCAGACCGGTCACCGCGATGCCCAGCACACCGTTGGGCAGCAACTGCTCCATCAGGTAGGGGATGGCGTCGTTGTACTGGAGGTCGGAGCCGGGCGTGCCGATCTTCGGCACCAGCACGGCCGCGACCAGGCCCGGGATCATCACCAGGAAGACGATGAAGATCTTCGGGAACGCGGCGATCAGCGGGGTGCGCTGGGCGGCGGAGAGGTTCTTCGCGGACAGCGCGCGCTGCACCTCGGCGAAGTTCGTCGTCCAGTAGCCGAAGGACAGCACGAAGCCGAGGCCGAGGACGATGGTCAGCCAGTTGGCGCCGAGCGGGTTGTCGCTGCCGATGCCGGTGCCGCCCCACGAGGTCATGAAGTCGGCGCCGCGCGACTGGGTCAGCGAGTCGGACAGCCCGTCCCAGCCGCCGACGCTCTTCAGGCCGAGCACCGTGATCGGGATGAGCGCGGCGAGGATCACGAAGAACTGCAGGACCTCGTTGTAGATCGCGGAGGACAGGCCGCCGAGGGTGATGTAGGCGAGCACGAAGAAGCCGGCGACGACGATGGCCACCCACTCGGGCCAGCCGAGCAGCGCCTCGACGACGATCGCGAGGGCGTACAGGTTGACGCCGGCGATCAGGATGGCGGCGAAGGCGAACAGGACCGAACTCAGCAGGTGGGCCGCCTTGTCGAAGCGCAGCAGCAGGAACTCGGGGACCGACCGGACCTTGGAGCCGTAGTAGAACGGCATCATCACCAGGCCCAGGAAGACCATCGCGGGGATGGCACCGATCCAGTACCAGTGGGTGGTGTAGACGCCGTACTGCGCGCTGTTGGCGGCCATGCCCAGGATCTCGGTGGCGCCGAGGTTGGCGGCGATGAAGGCGAGACCGGTGACCCAGGCGGGCAGGGAGCGCCCGGAGAGGAAGAAGTCGAGGCTGGTCTTCACCGACCGGCGGGCGGCGAAGCCGATGCCGAGGACGACGACGAAGTAGATGCCGAGGATCGTGTAGTCGAGCCAGTTCGTGGGGAGCCGCAGCTCCGCGGCCAGATATGTGGGGGTTTCCATTCATCACTCGCTTCGTTGCGCGAACTGATCCGGTGCGGAACCTACGCCTCCGCCTTCAGTAATTGAACACTTCCGATGGTGCTCTTTGTTTGATTGTGATGTGCGTGCTTCCTTGGTGAGTTGTGTTTTGGTATGTTGGGTTATGTTTGAAGCATGTGGCAGCCCGATGCGGCTCGAACGAGGAGTCCGGCGTGAAGAAGACCTCGACCCGGCTGGCCGACGGTCGCGAGCTGATCTACTACGACCTGCGTGACGACACCGTGCGCGGCGCGGTCGACCGCCGCCCGCTGGAGCGGACCGTCACCACGTCCGAGGTCCGCCGTGACGCGCTGCTCGGCGACAGCGTCGCCGTCGCCTCGCACCGCCAGGGCCGCACCTACCACCCCCCGGCCGACGAGTGCCCGCTGTGCCCCTCGGCGGGCGACCGGCTGAGCGAGATCCCCGACTCCTCGTACGACGTGGTGGTCTTCGAGAACCGCTTCCCGTCCCTGGCGGGCGACTCCGGCCGCTGCGAGGTCGTCTGCTTCACCTCCGACCACAACGCCTCCTTCGCCGACCTCGGCGAGGAGCAGGCGCGACTCGTCCTCGACGCGTGGACGGACCGCACGGTGGAGCTGTCGCATGTGCCCTCCGTTGAGCAGGTGTTCTGCTTCGAGAACCGCGGCGCCGAGATCGGCGTGACACTGGGTCACCCGCACGGGCAGATCTACGCCTACCCGTTCACCACTCCGCGCACCGCCCTGATGCTCCGTTCACTCGCGGCCCACAAGGAGGCGACGGGCGGGGAGAACCTGTTCGACGCCGTGCTGGCGCGCGAACTCGCCGACGAGCGGGTCGTCCTTGAGGGTGAACACTGGGTGGCGTTCGTGCCGTACGCGGCGCACTGGCCGTACGAGGTGCACCTCTACCCGAAGCGCCGGGTGGCGGACCTGCTCGGGCTAGACGAGGCGGCGCGCGCGGAGTTCCCCCGGGTCTATCTGGAACTCCTGCGGCGCTTCGACCGGATCTTCGGCGAGGGCGAGCCCCCCACCCCGTACATCGCCGCCTGGCACCAGGCGCCGTTCGGCGCGCTGGACGAGTTCGACGGCGTCACGCGCGACGACTTCGCGCTCCACCTCGAGCTTTTCACCATCCGCCGCACTTCCGGCAAGCTGAAGTTCCTCGCGGGTTCCGAGTCCGGCATGAACGTGTTCATCAACGACGTGCCGCCGGAGCGCGCGGCAGAGCGACTGCGAGAGGTAGCGAGTTCATGAGCGGGAAGTACCTGGTGACGGGCGGCGCGGGTTACGTCGGCAGCGTGGTCGCCCAGCACCTGCTGGAGGCGGGCCACGAGGTCGTCGTCCTCGACAACCTCTCCACCGGCTTCCGCGAGGGCGTGCCCGCCGGTGCCGCGTTCGTCGAGGGCGACATCCGCGACGCCGCCAAGTGGCTGGACGCCTCCTTCGACGGAGTGCTGCACTTCGCCGCGTTCTCCCAGGTCGGCGAGTCCGTCGTGAAGCCCGAGAAGTACTGGGACAACAACGTCGGCGGCACCATGGCCCTGCTCCAGGCCATGCGCACGGCCGGCGTCCGCAAGCTGGTGTTCTCCTCCACCGCCGCGACCTACGGCGAGCCGGACGAGGTCCCGATCGTCGAGACCGCCCCCACGCGACCGACCAACCCCTACGGCGCCTCCAAGCTCGCCGTCGACCACATGATCACCGGCGAGGCGGCGGCGCACGGCCTGGGCGCGGTGTCGCTGCGCTACTTCAACGTGGCGGGCGCGTACGGCGCGTACGGCGAGCGGCACGACCCCGAGTCGCACCTCATCCCGCTGGTCCTCCAGGTCGCCCAGGGCCGGCGCGAGGCCATCTCCGTCTTCGGCGACGACTACCCGACGCCGGACGGCACCTGCGTGCGCGACTACATCCACGTCGCCGACCTCGCCGAGGCCCACCTGCTGGCGCTGGCCGCGGCGGCCCCGGGCGAGCACCTCATCTGCAACCTCGGCAACGGCAACGGCTTCTCGGTCCGCGAGGTGATCGAGACGGTCCGCCAGGTCACCGGCCACCCCGTCCCCGAGGTGGTCGCCCCCCGCCGCGGCGGCGACCCGGCCGTGCTGGTCGCGTCCGCCGGCACCGCGCGCGAGAAGCTGGGCTGGAACCCGTCCCGCGCGGACCTCGCGGGGATCGTCGCGGACGCGTGGGAGTTCGCGCAGAAGCACGCCGGCCGGCGCGCCGGCAACTAGAACGTACGGAAGGTCAGGGGTCAGGGCATGAGCGAGGCTGTTGCCGACGCGGTCGCCGAGCGGTTCGCCGAGCTGTACGGGTCCGCGCCGGAAGGGGTGTGGGCGGCGCCGGGCCGCGTCAACCTCATCGGCGAACACACCGACTACAACGACGGCTTCGTCATGCCGTTCGCGCTGCCGCACACCGCGGTCGCCGCCGTCTCCCGCCGCACCGACGGCGTCCTGCGCCTGCACTCGCAGGACGTGCGGGGCGGCGTGGTGGAGCTGGGCCCGGACGCCCTCGCCCCCGAGTCGGACAAGGACTGGACGGCGTACCCGGCGGGCGTGGTGTGGGCGCTGCGCGAGGCCGGACACACGGTGACCGGCGCGGACATCCACCTCGCCTCGACCGTCCCGGCGGGCGCGGGCCTGTCCTCGTCGGCGGCCCTGGAGGTCGTCGTCGCCCTCGCGCTCAACGACCTGTACGGACTCGGCCTGCGCGGCTGGCAGCTGGCCCGCCTGTGCCAGCGCGCGGAGAACGTCTACGTCGGCGCCCCGGTCGGCATCATGGACCAGACCGCGTCGGCGTGCTGCGAGGAGGGCCACGCCCTCTTCCTCGACACCCGCGACCTGTCCCAGCGTCAGATCCCCTTCGACCTGGCGGCCGAGGGCATGCGCCTGCTCGTGGTCGACACGCAGGTCAAGCACTCCCACAGCGAGGGCGAGTACGGCAAGCGCCGGGCCGGCTGCGAGAAGGGCGCGGCCCTGCTGGGCGTCGACGCCCTGCGGGACGTCCCGTACGACGGGCTGGACGCGGCGCTGGACCGCCTCGGCGACGAGGAGGAGGTGCGCCGCCTGGTGCGTCACGTGGTCACGGAGGACCAGCGCGTGGAGCGGGTCGTCGCCCTGCTGGAGTCGGGCGGGACGCGCGCGATCGGCCCGGTGCTGGTCGAGGGCCACGCCTCGCTGCGCGACGACTTCCGCATCTCCTGCCCGGAGCTGGACCTGGTCGTCGACACGGCCCTCGCCGCCGGCGCCCTCGGGGCCCGCATGACGGGCGGCGGCTTCGGCGGCTCGGCGATCGTGCTGGCGGAGGAGGCCGACGTCGAGGCGATCACGAAGGCCGTCGAGGAGGCCTTCGCGGCGTCCGGCTTCACGGCCCCGCGGGTCTTCGAGGCCGTGCCCGCGCCGGGCGCGCACCGGGTGCGCTGAGACGGGCGCGCCCGGGGAAGCGGCGGTCAGCCCAGCCGCTTCGTCAGCGTGTACTCCGTGATCCCCGGCGGATAGTCGGGGATCACGCACACCACCTCGTACCCCTGCTTCCGGTAGAAGCCGGGCGCCTGGAAGTCCCACGTCTCCACGCGCGCCGAGCCGCAGCCGCGCTCCTCGCGGGCGGTCCGCTCGGCGCGGGCGAGGAGCCCGGCGCCCAGGCCCGCGCCGCGGTGCCGTGCGTCGACCCACAGGTACGTCACGTGCAGCCAGGTCGCCCAGGTGTGGCCGACCAGCCCGCCCGCGAGGCCGCCCTCGGCGTCCAGGGCCCAGACGTGCAGCGGCGTCTCGCGCTCGCCGGGGCCGCCGCGCAGGGCGCGCAGGACCGGCGACGCGGCCGTGTTCGTGTCCCGCAGCCGCGCCCGGAGCAGATCACGTCGGGCCTTGTCGACTTCTGTCTCGAAACGAAACATGCGGCACACCATAAACGCGGCCCCGGGACAGTTTGGCAAAGAGGCTTCCGCTCCCCGGCCCCGTCCGTACTCTGATGAACAGCGCGCCGGTGGGGGCCGGCGCCGAGGTGGGGGCGGGCCGGCGGGTACGGGGCCCGAAGTGGGGGTAGCAGTTTCCGCACGGCGGCCGCTGTGCGGCTGCGGCGGAAGGGGGTTTCGTGGTTCGCATCCGGGTCCTGGTCGTCGACGACCACCGCATCTTCGCCGAGTCGCTCGCCGCGGCCCTGGCCGCCGAACCCGACGTCGAGGTGTCCGCGGCCGGCAGCGGCCCCGCGGCGCTGCGCTGCCTGGAGTGGGCGGCGGGCGAGGGACGCCGCTTCGACGTGCTGCTCGTGGACGCCGACCTCGGCGGCAAGGTGCCCGGGGCGCGCCCGGCGGCTCCGGTCCGCGAGGGCGACGCGGACGGTCTGGTCGACGGGATCTCCCTGGTCGCGGGGGTGCGCTCCGCGCAGCCGTACGTCCGCACCGTCGTGCTCGCCGAGAAGGACGACCCGCGCCGCGCCGCGCTCGCCCTCCAGGCCGGCGCCTCGGGCTGGGTGGCCAAGGACTGCTCCCTGTCCCGGCTGCTCACCGTCATCCGGGGCGTGCTGCGCGACGAGACGCATCTGCCGCCGGCCCTGCTCACCGGCGTGCTGCGCGAGCTGACCGCCGCCCGCAAGCACCGCACCGAGAGCGAGCGGCTGGTGGAGTCGCTGACGCCGCGCGAGCGGGAGGTGCTGCGCTGCATGGTCGCCGGCCTGGGCCGCAAGGCCGTCGCGGAGCGGCTCTACCTCTCCCCGCACACGGTGCGCACCCACATGCAGAACGTCCTGGGCAAGCTGGGCGTCCACTCCACGCTCGCCGCGGTCGCCCTGGCCAGGCGGGCCGGCGTCGGGCCCGTCGATCTAACCGGGGATGTTGTCGAACGGGGCGGTCAGCTGGCGTAGCAGGCCGGCGAGTTCGGCGCGCTGGGCGCGGGAGAGCTCCGCGAGGATGGCGCGCTCCTGCTCCAGCAGCCCGGCCAGGGCCTGGTCGGCGCGGTCCCGTCCCTCGTCGGTCAGCCGCACCAGGACGCCGCGCCGGTCGCTCGGGTCGGGGAGGCGCTCCACCAGGCCCTTCTTCGCCAGCCGGTCGATCCGGTTCGTCATCGTGCCGGAGGTGACCAGGGTCTGCGTCAGCAGTTGCCCGGGGGAGAGCTGGTACGGGGTGCCCGCGCGCCGCAGCGCCGTCAGGACGTCGAACTCCCAGGGCTCCAGGCTGTGCTCGGCGAACGCCAGGCGGCGCGCGCGGTCCAGGTGCCGGGCCAGCCTGCTCACGCGGCTGAGCACCTCGAGCGGTTCCACGTCGAGGTCCGGGCGCTCCCGGCGCCACGCTGCGACCAGCCGATCGACCTCGTCCTCCATGACGATCAGTGTAGTGGTTGTGTCGACGTGAAGTCTCTTGACGTCAAGTATCTTGGCGGCGAGAGGGATGGGGGGTGAGGCTGGGGGTACCCGCCCCGTCCGGCATCCCGGAGGACAGCCCCATGCCCGCCGCCCCCACCTGGGACCCCGCCCAGTACCTGCGTCACGCCGGCCACCGCGCCCGCCCCTTCGCCGACCTCCTCGCCCGCGTCCCGGACCTCCCCGGCGACCCGCCCCGCATCGCCGACCTCGGCTGCGGCCCCGGCAACGTCACGACGCTGATCGCCGACCGCTGGCCCACCGCCCGCGTCACCGGCTACGACAACTCCCCCGAGATGCTCACCCGCGCCGACGAGCACGCCGGTCCCACCCCGGGCGGCGGCGTCCTCGGCTTCGCGCCCGCCGACGTCCGCACCTGGACCCCCGCCGAGCCCCACGACCTGATCGTCAGCAACGCGACCCTCCAGTGGGTCCCCGGGCACGCCGACCGCTTCGCCGAGTGGATCGCCCACCTCGCCCCCGGCGGCACCCTCGCCTTCCAGGTCCCCGGCAACTTCGACGCCCCCAGCCACCGCCTGATGCGCGACCTCGCCGACTCCCCGCGATGGCGCCACCGCCTCACCGGCGTCCTGCGCCACGACGACGCCGTCCTCACCCCCGAGGCCTACCTCGCCCGCCTCACCGGCCTCGGCTGCGCCGCCGACGTGTGGGAGACGACGTACGGCCACCTGCTCCAGGGCACGGACCCCGTCCTCGACTGGGTCAGGGGCACCGGCCTGCGCCCCGTCCTCGACGCCCTGTCGTCCGACCCGGCGGAACGGGACGCGTTCGTCGCCGAGTACCGATCCGCACTGCGCGAGGCGTACCCACCGGGCCCCTACGGCACCCCGTTCCCGTTCCGCCGCGTGTTCGCGGTGGCCCGCAAGGAGGGGTGATCGAGGTCAGGGGGTACGGCCGAGGTGGGGCACCAGGATGCGGATGACGCCGTCGTCAATGAGGTACAGGACGCGGTAGTCGCCGACGCGCAGGCGGCGGATGTCAGGGCCGTAGGCGGTTGAGTGCACGGGGCGCGGGTTGTCCGCCAGTTCGTCGATCGCGTCCAGCGTGACGGCCAAGCCCTTGGGGTCGTCCTTCAGGAACCGCGTTGCCGCGTCGAGGGCGTGCGGTTCGAAGATGATCTCGTAGGTCACCGGCGCTCAAGCCCCAGCCGCCGGCGGACCTCGGCCATGGGAATGCCCTCCCCGAGCGTGCCCTCCGCCTTGCGCCGCTGATAGTCGGCGACCGCCAGGGCATCCTCGAGATCCTCTATCACCTGAGGGGACACAAGCAGCGCGGCCACGTGCCCGTGGTCGGTGAGCGCGATGGTCTCGCGATTGTGCGCCGCACGGCGGACGAGGTCGCCGAGCTGGGAACGGGCCGCGCTGATCGTGATCTCAGTCATGACCGCATGGTTGCGCAAGATGCGTCATGTGGTCCATTTGTTCAGCTCTTGCGCCGCCCTATCAGATGCGGCTTCGCCTCCAGGCCGTCCAGGCCGTGCCAGGCCAGGTTGACCAGGTGGGCCGCCACCTCCGCCTTCTTCGGCTTGCGGACGTCCAGCCACCACTGGCCGGTCAGCGCGACCATCCCCACCAGCGCCTGCGCGTACAGCGGCGCCAGCTTCGAGTCGAAGCCGCGGTTCTTGAACTCCCGGCCCAGGATGTCCTCCACCTGCGTGGCGATGTCCGAGATGAGAGACGCGAAGGAACCCGTCGACTGCGGGATGGGGGAGTCCCGGACCAGGATGCGGAACCCGTCCGTGTACTCCTCGATGTAGTCCAGCAGCGCGAACGCCGCCTGCTCGCACAGCTCACGCGGATGACCCGCCGTGAGCGAACCCGTCACCATGTCCAGCAACCGCCGCATCTCACGGTCCACGACGACCGCGTACAGCCCCTCCTTGCCGCCGAAGTGCTCGTACACCACCGGCTTGGACACCCCGGCCTTCGCCGCGATCTCCTCCACCGACGTGCCCTCGAAGCCCTTCGCGGCGAAGAGGGTCCGACCGATCTCCAGCAACTGCTGGCGGCGCTCGGCCCCGGTCATCCGGGTGCGACGGGTCCGCCGCGGCTTGTCGTTGCTGGAATTGCTGCTGGAGTCGGTCGCCACGGCGTCAATCATGCCGCTTCGGCGGTCGCCTTCCCCCGCCGGGAGCCGCCTTCCTCGCTGGTACGGCGCGAATCGATACGCGAGCGTGACGGCCACCTCACGTCGTACGCCCAGCCGGCCATCTCGAACCAGCGGATCAGGCGCGCGCTCGAGTCGAGCTGTCCGCGCTCCACACCGTGCCGGGCCGACGTCGGGTCCGCGTGGTGCAGGTTGTGCCAGGACTCGCCGCACGACAGGATCGCCAGCCACCACACGTTGCCCGAGCGGTCCCGCGACTTGAACGGACGCTTGCCGACCGCGTGGCAGATCGAGTTGATCGACCACGTCACGTGGTGCAGCAGCGCCACCCGGACCAGCGAACCCCAGAAGAACGCCGTGAACGCGCCCCACCAGGACCACGTCACCAGACCGCCGATCAGCGGCGGCAGCGCCAGCGACAGGATCGTCCACAGCACGAACGTGCGCGACACCGCGCGCAGCGCCGGGTCCTTGATCAGGTCGGGCGCGTACTTGTCCTGCGGCGTCTGCTCCTCGTCGAACAGCCAGCCGATGTGCGCCCACCACAGGCCCTTCATCAGCGCGGGGACCGTCTCCCCGAACCGCCACGGGGAGTGCGGGTCGCCCTCCGCGTCGGAGAACTTGTGGTGCTTGCGGTGATCCGCCACCCAGCGGACCAGCGGGCCCTCGACGGCCATCGAGCCGGCGATCGCCAGAGCGATCTTCAGCGGCCGCTTGGCCTTGAAGGAACCGTGCGTGAAGTGCCGGTGGAAACCGATCGTGATGCCGTGGCAGCCCAGGAAGTAGAAGAACACCATCAGACCCAGGTCCAGCCAGCTCACCCCCCATCCCCACGCCAGCGGCACCGCGGCCAGCAGCGCCGCGAACGGCACGACGATGAAGAGGAGCAGCGCGATCTGCTCGACGGAGCGCTTGCGCTCACCGCCCAGCGTCGCGGACGGGGCCGGGGTCTCGGGCGCCTCGGAGGCGTCGGGGATCACATCGGAGCTTGTGGTCATGGGCGTCCCTGTGGGGTAGAGGCAGGAATGGGATGGGTGACGCCGGGCGGCGGAACCGTGCGGAGCTCCCTACGGTTCCGTAACCTACGGCGTCGTAAGTATGGCAGCGTGTCGCCCGGCGGCAAGAGCCCGTCGGCCAGCGCGTCCGGCCGGCGACCTATCCTTGGATTCGGTCGGACAGCGCGGTCCGCTCTGAACTTTTCCCGGATGTCCGGCCCGTATGCGGTACCTGCCGCGCGAGACGCCGTCCGGGTTCCCCTCCCAGACGAGCTTCAACACTGCAAGGAGCCGCACCTGTGAGCAGTGCCGACGACCACACCACGACGACCAGCAGCGAGCTGCGCGCCGACATCCGCCGGCTGGGTGATCTCCTCGGTGAGACGCTCGTGCGGCAGGAGGGCCACGAACTGCTGGACCTCGTCGAGAAGGTACGCCGCCTCACCCGAGAGGACGGCGAGGCCGCCGCGGAGCTGCTGCGCGGCACCGAACTGGAGACCGCGGCCAAGCTGGTCCGCGCCTTCTCCACCTACTTCCACCTCGCGAACGTCACCGAGCAGGTCCACCGCGGCCGCGAGCTGCGCGCCCGGCGCGCCGCCGAGGGCGGCCTGCTCTCCCGCACCGCCGACCGCCTCAAGGACGCCGACCCCGAACACCTGCGCGAGACGGTCAAGAACCTCAACGTCCGCCCCGTGTTCACGGCCCACCCCACCGAGGCCGCCCGCCGCTCGGTCCTCAACAAGCTCCGGCGCATCGCCGCGCTCCTGGAGACCCCCGTCATCGAGTCCGACCGGCGCCGCTACGACACCCGCCTGGCCGAGAACATCGACCTCGTCTGGCAGACCGACGAACTCCGCGTCGTCCGCCCCGAACCCGCCGACGAGGCCCGCAACGCCATCTACTACCTCGACGAACTCCACGCCGGCGCCGTCGGCGACGTCCTGGAGGACCTCACCGCCGAACTCGAACGCGTCGGCGTCACCCTCCCGGACGACACCCGCCCCCTCACCTTCGGCACCTGGATCGGCGGCGACCGCGACGGCAACCCCAACGTCACCCCCCAGGTCACCTGGGACGTCCTGATCCTCCAGCACGAACACGGCATCAACGACGCCCTCGACACCATCGACGAGCTGCGCGGCTTCCTCTCCAACTCCATCCGCTACGCAGGCGCCACCGAGGAACTCCTCGAATCCCTCCAGGCCGACCTCGAACGACTCCCCGAGATCAGCCCCCGCTACAAGCGGCTCAACGCCGAGGAGCCCTACCGGCTCAAGGCCACCTGCGTCCGCCAGAAGCTGGAGAACACCAAGCAGCGCCTCGCCAAGGGCATCCCCCACGAGCCCGGCCGCGACTACCTCGGCACCTCCGAGCTCCTCGCCGACCTGCGGATCATCCAGAACTCGCTGCGCGAGCACCGCGGCGGCCTCTTCGCCGACGGCCGCCTCGCCCGCACCATCCGCACCCTCGCCGCCTTCGGCCTCCAGCTCGCCACCATGGACGTACGCGAACACGCCGACGCCCACCACCACGCCCTCGGCCAGCTCTTCGACCGGCTCGGCGAGGAATCCTGGCGCTACGCCGACATGCCGCGCGAATACCGCGCCAAGCTCCTCGCCAAGGAGCTCAGATCCCGCCGGCCCCTCGCGCCCACCCCCGCGCCCGTCGACGCCGCCGGCGAGAAGACCCTCGGCGTCTTCCAGACCGTCAAGCGCGCCCTCGAAGTCTTCGGACCCGAGGTCATCGAGTCCTACATCATCTCCATGTGCCAGGGCGCCGACGACGTCTTCGCCGCCGCCGTCCTCGCCCGCGAGGCCGGACTCGTCGACCTGCACGCCGGCTGGGCCAAGATCGGCATCGTGCCCCTCCTGGAGACCACCGACGAACTCAGGGCCGCCGACACGATCCTGGAGGAGATGCTCTCCGACCCGTCCTACCGGCGCCTCGTCGCGCTGCGCGGCGACGTCCAGGAGGTCATGCTCGGCTACTCCGACTCCTCCAAGTTCGGCGGCATCACCACCAGCCAGTGGGAGATCCACCGCGCCCAGCGCCGCCTGCGCGACGTCGCCCACCGCTACGGCGTCCGCCTCCGCCTCTTCCACGGCCGCGGCGGCACCGTCGGCCGCGGCGGCGGCCCCTCCCACGACGCCATCCTCGCCCAGCCCTGGGGCACCCTCGAAGGCGAGATCAAGGTCACCGAGCAGGGCGAGGTCATCTCCGACAAGTACCTCGTCCCGTCCCTCGCCCGGGAGAACCTCGAACTCACCGTCGCGGCCACCCTCCAGGCCTCCGCCCTGCACACCGCGCCCCGCCAGTCCAGCGACGCCCTCGCCCGCTGGGACGCCGCCATGGACGTCGTCTCCGACGCCGCCCACTCCGCCTACCGCCGCCTCGTCGAGGACCCCGACCTCCCGGCGTACTTCTTCGCCTCCACCCCCGTCGACCAGCTCGCCGACCTCCACCTCGGCTCCCGCCCCTCCCGGCGGCCCGACTCCGGCGCCGGACTCGACGGACTGCGCGCCATCCCCTGGGTGTTCGGCTGGACCCAGTCCCGCCAGATCGTCCCCGGCTGGTTCGGCGTCGGCTCCGGACTCAAGGCGCTGCGCGAGACCGGCCTCGACACCGTGCTCGACGAGATGCACGAACAGTGGCACTTCTTCCGCAACTTCATCTCCAACGTCGAGATGACCCTCGCGAAGACCGACCTCAGAATCGCCCAGCACTACGTCGACACCCTCGTCCCGGACAACCTCCGGCACGTCTTCGACACCATCAGGGCCGAGCACGAACTCACCGTGCGCGAAGTCCTCCGCGTCACCGGCGAACAGGAACTGCTCGACGCCACCCCCGTCCTGAAGCAGACCTTCACCATCCGCGACGCCTACCTGGACCCGATCTCCTACCTCCAGGTCGCCCTCCTCAAGCGCCAGCGCGACGCCGCGGCCGTCGGCGAGGAACCCGACCCGCTGCTCGCCCGCGCCCTGCTCCTCACCGTCAACGGCGTGGCGGCGGGTCTGCGCAACACCGGCTGACCCGGCCCACCACGAAACGACGGTGCCCCCGAACCTCGACCGAGGCTCGGGGGCACCGCCGTCGTGTCACACGGCCCGCGTCACGCCCGACGACGCCGCCACACCAGGAAGCCACCCGCCGCGAGCAGCGCCGCCGCCACACCCGACAGCAGACCCACCGGCGCGCCACTGCCCGTCTCGGCGAGGTCACCGCCACCGCTGCCGCCCTGCACCGACGGCGACGACGACGGCGCCGCCGAGGCCTCACCGGACGGCTCCGGCGCCGCGGACGACCCGGCGGACGGCGCGACCGAGGAACCCGGCGCCGACACCGACGGCGACGCACCGCCGGCCCCGCCCTCGTCCTCGCAGTCCGTCCAGAACACCTTGTGCTTCGCGGAGCCGTTCTCGCCGTCCCAGTTCCAGAACAGCTTGTAGTGGCCGTCCGGCAGCGTCAGGTCCTCGGTGCGGCCGTGACCCGAGTCGTCCAGCGTGATCTCGCCGGACTTCACCGTCTCGCCCTTGACGTCCGCCGTCGGCGCCCAGGACTCGATGTGCCAGTCCACCTGCTGACCGGCGTCGAACCCGAAAGCGTCCAGATAGAACTCACACACGTGCGGCTCGTTCCGGCGAAGCTCCTCACCGGTCGAGGCGTCATGGATCTTGACCGTGCCGTTGTCGCCGGGAGCCGTCGCATGAGCGACCGGAGCGGCGAACAGGGCGGCCGAACACGCGGCGGCGAGTACGCCGGCGCGAGAGAGGGTACGCATGAGGCAGTCCGTCTTCGAAGTTGCGGCTGAGGAAGATGTGGAGGGGGCGGCTCAGCTTCCTGCCGGCCCTGGCCCCAGGTCAATCACGAAGACGCAACACCCAGTTGCTCCACACACATGGACAACAACGGGACCCCGCGTGAAACCCGCGCATCACACGCGCCCCCGCTCACACCGCCACAGAACGGCCGCCCTCACACCGCCACAAAAGCCGCCGTGAGCAGCGCGACCCCCGACCCCGCCAGCACCCACGCCGCCCGCGTCCGCCGCAGCCCCCCGGCCACCACCACCGACGCCAGCAGCAGCGCACCGCCCATCGGCACCCACGCGTACAGCACACCCGCCGGACCCGACCGCACCACGTCGTCACTGCCCGGCTTCACGACCACCGTGTACGTCTGCCCCGTCCGCACCGCCACCGTCTTCTCGATGACGACCCGCTCCCGCGGCTGCGCACCCGCCGACAACGGAGCGAACGCCCCCGTGCACGACCGGGCACCGCACCGCGCCACCTCCACCGTGCCGCTCTCCCGGCCCTTCGGCAGCATCACGTGCTGCGCCGTGCCCCACGACGCCCACACGCCCGCGATCAGGATCAGCACGGCGACCGCACCCATCACCGCGATTCGGCCGAACCGCAGCGCCATGGCCGCGCCCGGAGAGGAGGAGACCGCAGAAGACATGGCCGCGATCCTTGGCCATGCCCCCACGCGCGGTCAACTCCCGTGGGGGACAAGTCAGGAGTTGTACGTACCTTGTGCCCGCTCCAGACCGTCGATCACCAGACACTCCACCGCGTCCGCCGCACGGTCCACGAAGTAGTCCAGCTCCTTGCGCTCCGCCGACGAGAAATCCTTCAGCACGAAATCGGCCACCGGCATCCGCCCCGGCGGACGCCCGATCCCGAACCGCACCCGGTGATAGTCCGGCCCCATCGCCTTCGTCATCGACTTCAGACCGTTGTGCCCGTTGTCGCCGCCCCCCAGCTTCAGCCGCAGCGTCCCGTAGTCGATGTCCAACTCGTCGTGCACCGCCACCACATGGGCGAGCGGCACCTTGTAGAAGTCCCGCAGCGCGTTCACCGGCCCGCCCGACAGATTCATGTACGACATCGGCTTCGCCAGGATCACCCGCCGATTGCCGGGCCCCGCCGGACCGATCCGGCCCTCGACCACCTGGGCCTGCGCCTTCCCGGCCCGCTTGAACCTCCCCCCGACCCGCTCCGCCAGCAGATCGGCCACCATGAAGCCCACGTTGTGCCGGTTACGCGCGTACTCGGGCCCGGGATTCCCCAGCCCCACGATCAACCAGGGCGCACCAGCGTCGGTCGTCACGTCCATGTCTCCTTGATACGCGTCGGCCGCTGCCCCCCACGGGAACAGCGGCCGACCATTCGACGAAGCGGGGGAGGATCAGGCCTCCGCGCCCTCGGCGCCCTCGGTCTCCTCGCCCTCCGGAGCCTCCTCGGCCTGCGCCGACAGCACCTGGAGGACCACCGCGTCCTCGTCCACGTTCAGCGTGACGCCGGACGGCAGCGCGATGTCCTTCGCCAGGACGGAGTCGCCGGCCGCCAGGCCCTCGATCGACACGGAGACCTGCTCCGGGATGTGCGTGGCCTCGGCCGTCACCGGCAGCGCGTCCAGGACGTGCTCCAGCAGGTTGCCACCCGCGGCCAGCTCGCCCTCGGTGTGCACCGGGATCTCGACCGTGACCTGCTCGCCACGGGTCACCAGCTGCAGGTCGACGTGCTCCAGGAAGCCCTTGATCGGGTCACGCTGCACCGACTTCGGGATCGCCAGCTCGGTCGACTTGCCGTCGATGTCGAGCGAGATCAGGACGTTCGACGTACGCAGCGCCAGCAGCAGCTCGTGGCCCGGCAGCGTCAGGTGGATGGGGTCCGAACCGTGCCCGTACAGCACACCCGGAACCTTGCTGTCACGACGGATACGGCGCGCGGCACCCTTGCCGAACTCGGTGCGCGTCTCGGCGGCGATCTTCACCTCGGACATAATCACTCCTCGAAGTCAGAAACGGACGTGGTCACCCGGCCACGAACGGCCTGCTACGAAGAGCGCGTCGATAACGGACAGCCGCACCAGCCCCACACGAAGCGGAACGGCCTCCCTCGCCGAGCAACTTCAGCAGTCTACTCGGAGAGGGAGGCCGCACCCAAAACGATCAATCGGCGCTGCAGAACCCTTACTGCAGGATCATCACCGCAGGTACCACGGGCACCGCGGGATCACCGCCGCGAGATCACTGCTCGTCGAACAGGCTCGTCACCGAACCGTCCTCGAACACCTCACGCACCGCACTCGCGATCGTCGGAGCGATCGACAGCACCGTGATCTTGTCCAGATCCCGGTGCAGCTCACCCGGCGTCGGCAGCGTGTCCGTGAACACGAACTCACTCACCCGCGAGTTCTTCAGCCGGTCCGCCGCCGGACCCGACAGCACACCGTGCGTCGCCGTCACGATCACGTCCTCCGCACCGTGCGCGAACAACGCGTCCGCCGCGGCGCAGATCGTGCCACCCGTGTCGATCATGTCGTCGACCAGAACGCACACCCGGCCCCTGACCTCGCCCACCACCTCGTGGACCGTCACCTGGTTCGCCACGTCCTTGTCACGCCGCTTGTGCACGATCGCCAGCGGCGCACCCAGACGGTCGCACCAGCGGTCCGCCACCCGCACCCGGCCGGCGTCCGGCGACACCACCGTCAGCTTCTTGCGGTCCACCTTCTTGCCGACGTAGTCCGCCAGCAGCGGCAGCGCGAACAGATGATCCACCGGACCGTCGAAGAAGCCCTGGATCTGGTCCGTGTGCAGATCCACCGTCAGGATCCGGTCCGCACCCGCCGTCTTCATCATGTCCGCGATCAGACGCGCCGAAATCGGTTCACGACCCCGGTGCTTCTTGTCCTGCCGCGCGTAACCGTAGAACGGCACGATGACCGTGATGGAGCGGGCCGACGCACGCTTCAGCGCGTCGATCATGATCAACTGCTCCATGATCCACTTGTTGATCGGAGCCGTGTGGCTCTGGATCAGGAAGCAGTCCGCCCCACGGGCCGACTCCTCATAACGCACATAGATCTCACCGTTCGCGAAGTCGAAGGCCTTCGTCGGAACTACCCCGACACCCAGCTGGTGGGCGACCTCCTCGGCAAGCTCGGGGTGGGCGCGGCCGGAGAAGAACATCAACTTCTTCTCGCCGGTCGTCTTGATCCCGGTCACAGCACTTTCTCCTCAGAGGTGTTCACAGCCGAGTGGAGAGACCTCGCCGCTGGGCGCGAGAGGCCGTCTCAGCTGGTGGGGTGCGGGTGTGCACTTATCACGGTACGCCGTATTCAGAGCAACATTTTCCGGTCAGCCTGCGCTGTCCGCCTCCCGGGAAGCCGCCTCGGCCGCCTTCGCCGCGGCGCTCCCCGGACGCTTTCGAGCCACCCAACCCTCGATATTCCGCTGCTGACCGCGGGCCACGGCCAGCGAACCGGGCGGCACGTCCTTGGTGATCACTGACCCCGCCGCGGTGTACGCGCCGTCCCCGACCGTGACAGGAGCCACAAACATGTTGTCCGAGCCGGTACGACAGTGCGAGCCGACCGTCGTGTGATGTTTGTCCTGCCCGTCGTAGTTCACGAACACGCTCGCGGCACCGATGTTCGTGTACTCACCGATCGTCGCGTCCCCCACGTACGACAGATGCGGAACCTTCGTCCCCTCACCGATCGACGCGTTCTTCGTCTCGACGTACGTCCCGATCTTGCCCTTCGCCCCCAGCCGCGTCCCCGGCCGCAGATAGGCGTACGGCCCCACCGTCGCCTCGGGACCCACCTCGGCGCCCGTCGACACCGTGTTGTCCACCCGCGCGCCCGCACCCACCCGGGTGTCCGTCAGCCGCGCGTTGGGACCGACCTCGCACCCCTCGGCCAGATGCGTCGCACCGAGCAGCTGCGTACCCGGCAGCACGGTCACGTCCCGCTCGAACGTGACCGACACGTCCACCCACGTCGTGGCGGGATCCACCACCGTGACACCCCCGAGCATGGCCCGCGTCAGCAGCCGGTCGTTCAGGATCCGGCGCGCCTCGGCGAGCTGCACGCGGTTGTTGATGCCGGCGATCTCCCGGTGATCCGCGGCCACGGACGCGCCCACCCGGTGCCCCGCCTCACGCAGGATCCCGAGCACGTCCGTCAGGTACTCCTCGCCCTGGCTGTTGTCCGTACGGACCTTCTTCAGCGCCTCGGCCAGCAGGGGGCCGTCGAACGCGAACACCCCCGAGTTGATCTCCCGGATCGCCCGCACGGTCTCGTCGGCGTCCTTGTGTTCCACGATCGCCGTCACGGCACCGGAGTCGTCCCGCACGATCCGGCCGTAGCCGGTCGCGTCCGGGACCTCGGCGGTCAGCACGGTCACGGCGTTGCCGTCGGCGGAGTGGGTGGCGGACAGCTCGCGCAGGGTCTCACCGGTCAGCAGCGGGGTGTCCCCGCACACGACGACGACCGTGCCGTCGACGGACCCGCCCAGCTCCTCCAGCGCCATGCGCACGGCGTGGCCGGTGCCGTTCTGCTCCGCCTGGACGGCGGTGCGGACGGCGGCGTCGGTCTCGGCGAGGTGGGCGGTCACCTGCTCACGGGCGTGGCCCACGACGACGACCAGCTCCCGCGGGTCCAACTCGCGGGCGGCGGCGAGCACGTGGCCCACCAGGGAACGGCCACAGATGTCGTGCAGGACCTTCGGTGTGGCCGACTTCATACGGGTGCCCTCACCCGCTGCGAGAACGACGACGGCTGCCGGGCGGTTGGCGCTCACGGGATGCCCTTCGGCTTTGGGGTGGGGTTGGACATCCGCAGGATACCGGGGCGTTTTGGCGGGGACATGGGTGCGGGCCCCGACCTGGATGCTGGTCAGGGCCCGCTGGTGTCGGGCTCCCGGGGAAGGAATCGAACCCTCATTCAATGGACCAAAACCATTTGTCCTGCCATTAGACGACCCGGGATGGTTTGCGCACTATGTCCGATTTGATCGACCGGCTTCGTGTGCGGACACCACTATGCCGTACCAGGACCCCTCGATGCGACGGTACAAGTCGGCGCTCTTCAGGACTTTGATCACCAGGCAACCTCGATAGGAATCACCGACGTTCTTCCGGATGGTCTTCGGGTTGTGCTTCTTGAGGGTCGTCTTGTTGAAGACGATGTCGGCGCCGACGAGATCGGCCCAGTAGCGTTCGGCGGCCGGGGTGTCGGCCGTTTCGTGGATCATGACCGAACAGCGGATGCGCTCGCGCTCGACTCCGAGCAGGTCGAGCCAGGCGAGGAAGATCCGGATCATGTCCGGGTCGCTGTTGATGAAGGCGACGTGTTCGCGGCGGGCGTACGGCTTGTCCTTGCCGCCTTCCGCCCAGTAGAGCCCGACGCCCAGCAGGAAGAGTTCGCGGTCGGTGAGCCTGCCGATCGCCTGCTTCGCGGCCTCCTTGGCCTCCCGCCGCTCGTCCTCGCGGACGCGCAGCCGGGCTTCCCAGCCCTTGCGGGCGATCGCCGATGCCTCTTCGCGGCTGCGCCTGTGCTCGGGCTTCGGCAGATCTCTCACCCACAGCGAGACCGAGCTTCTGGAGCAGCCCAGTTCCTTCTCGATGCGGTCGTAGGTCCAGCCCTGGCGGCGCAGTTCGCGGGCCTTGGCCTTGAGGTGGGGTTTTGGATGTGCCATGGGCATACCGTCCGGGAGAAAGGGAGGTTCCGGGGGTGGGTGCGGGGGCATTCCACTGTTCGAGGGATATCGCGTTAGTGCGCTTCCGTTTCGTCACTCTGTGTGGCGGGTGGGGCGGGGTGGAAACTCGCCGGAAAAGGGGTGGGGCGCGCCCGTAGGCTGGAGGCATGACCGCGACGGGGGAAGACCATGTGACGGCCCGGGGAGGGCCGTTGTGGTGGGGGCGGTGGCGCGGTGCGCTGCTGGACATCGGGCTGGCCACGGTGTCCTCGCTGGAGTGCGCCGTCGAGGGGGTGCCGTTCGCGCGGGACGCCGGGATCCCGGTCGGTGTGGGGCTGGTGTTCGGGCTGCTGGCCGGGTCGGTGCTGCTGGTGCGGCGCAAGTGGCCGATCGCCGTGGTGCTGATGGCGATCGCGATCACGCCGGCGCAGATGGGTTTCCTGATGGGCGTGGTCGGGCTGTACACGCTGTCGGCGTCCGAGCTGCCGCGCCGGATCATCGCCTCGCTGGCGGGGATGTCGCTGGTGGGCACGCTGATCGTGACGTTCGTGCGGGTGCAGCAGGGCATGGCGCGGGGTGAGTGGACGCTGGGGGACTGGTTCGTCCCGTTCGCGGCCATCGCGACGTCGCTCGGTGTGACCGCGCCGCCGGTGCTGCTGGGGCTGTACGTCGGGGCGCGGCGCCGGCTGATGGAGAGCCTGCGGGAGCGGGCGGACAGCCTGGAGCGGGAGCTTCAGCTGCTCGCGGAGCGGGCGGAGGAGCGCGCGGAGTGGGCGCGCAACGAGGAGCGGACGCGGATCGCGCGGGAGATGCACGACGTCGTGGCGCATCGGGTGAGCCTGATGGTGGTGCACGCGGCGGCGTTGCAGGCGGTGGCCCGGAAGGATCCGGAGAAGGCCGTGCGGAACGCCGCGTTGGTGGGCGACATGGGACGGCAGGCGCTGACCGAGCTGCGGGAGATGCTGGGTGTGCTGCGCAGTGGGGAGGCGGCCGCGCGGCAGGAGCGGGTGAGGCCGGCGCCGGCGGCTCCGCTGGCGGCGGTGGGGGCGGCTGCCGCGGCGGCCGCTTCGCGGGCCGCGGGGGACGAGGGCGCGGCGGAGGGGCCGTGTCTGTCGGAGCTGGAGGAGTTGGTCGGGCAGTCCGCGGCGGCGGGGATGGTCGTGGATCTGTCGGTGGAGGGGGAGGCGCGGTCGTATGCGCCGGAGGTGGAGCAGACGGCGTACCGGGTGGTGCAGGAGGCGCTGACGAACGTCCACAAGCACGCGGCGGGTGCGAAGACGTACGTGCGGCTGGCGCACCGGGTGTCGGAGATCGCGATGCAGGTGGAGAACGAGCCGCCGCCCGAGGCGGGGTCGGCGTCGTCGGCGCGGTTGCCGTCGGGTGGGAACGGCCTGGTGGGGATGAAGGAGCGGGTCGCGGCGCTGGGCGGGGTGTTCGTGTCGGGGCCGACGGACGCGGGTGGGTTCCGGGTGTCGGCGGTGATTCCGGCGGCGTAGGTGGCGCCGTTCGCCTGCCGCGGGCCGGGGTCAGCCCGTCGTGAGGCGGGTGGGTTCCGTGCCGGCGACGAGGCCGGTGAGGGCCTGGTCGATGTCGGCGCCGAGGTACCAGTCGCCGGTGTGGTCGAGGGCGTAGACGCGGCCCTCGGTGTCGATGGCGAGGAGGGCCTGGGTGTCGGTTTCGGCGCCGAGGGGGCTGACCTCGGTGTCGAGGGCGCGGCCGAGGTCGCCGAGGGTGCGGGCCATGTGGAGGCCGTGCAGGGGGTCGACGTGGAGGGTCGCGGGGGCGATCTGGCGGCCGGGTCCGGTGGGGGTGATGCGGAGCGCGCCGAACTCGGCCCAGGCTTCGACGGCCGCGGGGAAGACGCTGTGGCGGTGTCCGCCGGGCGAGGTGTGGTCGCGGAGGGTGTCGGCCCAGATCTCGGCCTGCTTGATGTCCCAGCGTCCGGGCTGCCAGCCGGCGGCGCGCAGGGCGGCGTCGACGGGGACGGGGAAGCGGGTGGTCGAGGTGCGGTCGGTGTGCATCTGCCCTTCGTTCGTCTTCGTTCGTTCGTCGAGTCGGTGGCGGGGTGCGGTCGGCGGGGTCAGTCGTCGTCCGCGGTGGGGTCGACGACGCGGACGCCGAAGTGGGCGCTGAGGGCGGTGCAGGCGCGGCAGGGGGCGGCGAAGCTGCCGTGCAGGGGGTCGCCGTCCTCGCGGATGCGGCGGGCGGTGAGTTTGGCCTGCTTGAGGGCTTTGCGGGCTTCGCCGTTGGTCATGGGCTTGCGGGCGGCGCGTTTGCTGCGGGCGGCGTCGGCGGCGGCGAGGTGCCGGGAGATGAGGATCGTTTCGGCGCAGCGTCCGGTGAAGCGGTCGCGCTGGTCGCTGGTGAGGGCGTCGAGGAAGTCCTGGACGAGGGGGTGCAGGGCGGGGGGCCGGTCGCCGCGGGCGGCGGTGCCGGTGAGGGTGGTGCCGCGGACGGAGAGGGCGGCGGCGACGGTGGGGAGGATGCCGTCGCGGCGGTGGCGCAGGAGGGGGGTGTCGGCGGAGGTGGTGACGCTCCAGCCGATGCGGGGGTCGCCGGATCGGCCGGTGTGCGGTCCCGTCTGTGTCGCGTTCATGATCGTCTTCCCCTCCCGAGCATCCCCCCGGAGGTCACAGAGTGCCAAATGCCGTGGCTGGTGGGGAAGCTGGGGCCGGTCGACACGCCAGGACCCGCTTGGGCTGTCACCAAGGCGTGACAGCAGGTCACGGAACCGGAGGGGGCCTTGCCCGGTGCCCGGTGACCCGTGTCGTCGTACCGCATAGGCTGTCGGCACCGCGTTCCGCGCGGTGACCTTAGAGACGTGACAGTCGATACGGGTCGTGGTTGCCGAGGGTGGTCGCCGCGGGTCGTACAGAGTGCCGCAGGGGGCAACCGCCATGACATCAGGTCGGCTCGGGCAGCAAGCCGCGCCGCCGAACGCGGCCTACGCCGGGCAGGTCGTGAACTTCCCGGATCCGGTCCGCGCCGCCCGTCACCCCAGAGGGGTGCGGGTGGACGAGCGTGGTTACCCCGATTTCTCGCCCTACGCGCGTGCGGCGGTGGAGATCGCCGAGCCGCCGGAGGGCTTCGGGGTCGACGAGCTGCGGCTGACGGACTACGTGTCCGCGAACGCGGCGCTGTCGGCGTCGGGGCACGAGTTGTGGGACACGGTGCCCTCGGTGGCGACGCCGCACGGCTGGACGTGGCACCACGTGGCGGGCACGCGGCGTCTGGAGCTGGTGCCGGTCGAGGTGAAGGCGCTGCTGCGGCACCACGGCGGCATCGCCACGTCGACGGCGGACCAGGACAAGCGGGGCACGCGGCCGCTCCAGGAGACGCGGCCGGCGCACTTCGGGCTGCCGAAGTCGGGCCTGTCGGTGACCGAGGCGCAGGTGCTGGGGGTCGAGGAGGACCTCGGGTACCGGCTGCCGGGCGCGTACCGGTCGTTCCTGAAGGCGGCGGGCGGTTGCGCGCCGGTGGGCACGGCGCTGGACGCGGAGCTGGGTCTGCTGGTCGACCAGCCGTTCTTCACGGTGCGGGACGAGGCGGCGGTCAACGACCTGGTGTACGTGAACAAGTGTCTGCGTGATCACCTGACCAAGGACTATCTGGGTGTCGCGTTCGTCCAGGGCGGTCTGCTGGCCGTGAAGGTGCGGGGCGAGCGGATCGGTTCGGTGTGGTTCTGCGCGTACGACGACGCGCGCGACGTGGATCCGTCGTGGCCGCCGGCCGAGCGGGTGGAGCGCCTGCTGCTGCCGTGCGGTGAGGACTTCGACGCGTTCCTGGCGCGCCTGGCGGGTTCCCCGCCGGAGTTGGAGACCGTGGCGAACCTGATGGTGGACGGCGGCTTCGCGCGTGCCGTTCCCCTTTCTTCCGTGGGGGAGTGAGCTGACCGATGGTGACGTTCGCGCAGGCGCAGGAGCGCGCGGAAGAGTGGATCAACGGCGATGTGCCGGCGTACCAGCACCGTGAGGTGCGGGTGCGGGAGTTCGATCTCGGGTTCGTGGTGTGGGCCGAGGACCGGGCCGACGGGCCGCGTTCGGACGGTGGCGGGCAGCGGCTCGTGATCGCGCGGGACAGCGGAGAGGCGACGCTGTGGCCGGCGCTGCCGGTGGGCGAGGTGGTCCGCCGGTACGAGGAGGAGTACGGCCGTGACGAGTCGGCGGCCGATCCGGCGCCGGCGCCGCCCGCGCGGGTGGACCTGAACCAGACGTCGTTCCTGCTGAGCCCGCCGGAGTGGCTGCAGGAGGCGGCGGACAAGCTGGGCATCCCGGATCGCCGGGGCGAGTCGGCGTCGGCGGGTGACGGTTCCGGTTCCGCGCCCGCGGGTGCGGGTGCGGGTGCGGGTTCCGGGGGTGCGGCCGGGAGCGGGGCGCTGCCCGAGACGCAGGCCGGGGTGCCGACGGGCGCCGCCTCCGGGGCCGCCGGGTCCGCGCCGGGCGTGCCGGCCGGGGCGACGCCGTGGGCCGGTACGGACACCAACGCGGACGCCGGTGACGACCGTTCCGTACCGCTGCCCGACACGGTGTTCGCGCAGCAGATCAGCGACGTCCCCGACGACGCTCCGCCGCCCTCGACGCCGCCGGAGGCCAAGACGGCGCTGATGGCGGGCGGCAGCCAGCTTCCGCGGACGGCGATGGCCCCGGCGATCGACGACGTGAACGCCCCGGGCGGCCCGGGGGGTTCGCAGGGTGCGGGTGTCCCCGGGGTTCCGGGCACTCCGCCCCCGGGCGTTCCCGGTACGCCTCCTCCTGGTGCTCCGGGTGTGCCGCCCGCCGGTGTGCCGCAGGGCAGTACCCCGCCGCCCGGGCAGCCGTACGGCTATCCGCAGGGCCAGGCTCCGGCCGCGCCCGGTACCCCGCCCCAGGGCGTGCCGCACGGCAGCACGCCGCCGCCGGCCGGGCCCGGTGCGCCGGGGCAGCCGCTCGCTCCGCACGCCGGTGACATCGCCGACGCCGCGACCAGCAAGGCCGCTCCGCCGCCGCGGCGTGCGCGGGGCGGCGGTTCGACCACGCCTCCGCCGCCGGGCGCCCCGGGTACGCCGGGCGCGCGTCCGGGGAGCACGCCCGCTCCGCCGTCGGCGCCCGCCGCGCCGGGCGGTACGGCGGGCGGTTACGTGCCGACCCAGATGGCCCCGGCGATCGGCGACCCGAACGCGCCGGGTGCCCCGGGCACGCCGACCCCGCCGCCGAACGCGCCCGGCGGGACGCCTCCGGGCGGGGTGCACCACGCGGCGACGATGCTCGCCGACCCGAGCCAGATGGGCGGCGGCGGCCCCACGCCGCCTCCGCCGCCGGGCGCTCCGGGCGCTCCGGGTGCGCCGGGTGCGCCGGGCGCGCGCCCGGGGAGCACGCCTCCGCCGCCGTCCGCGCCCGGCGCGCACGGCTCGGCGGGCGGCGCGCGCGGTGCCGTGCACCACGCTGAGACGATGCTGGCCGCGCCTCCGGTGGGCGGCCCCGGCACGCCCCCGCCGCCGTCCGCGCCGGGCGTCCCGGGTGCGCCGCAGCCGCCCGGTGCCGTGCCGCCCCCCGGCGCGGTGCCGCCTCCCGGTCAGCCGGTGCCGGGTCAGCCGCCGGCGTACGGCTATCCGCAGCAGGGGCAGCCGACCGTCGGCCCCGGCTACCAGGCCGTGCTGCGCTACCGCGCGCAGGACGGTTCCGAGCAGCAGCTGATCCGGCGTTCCGCGCCGGGCACGCCGCACCCGGAGTGGCAGATCTTCCACGAGCTGCGCGCCATGAACGTGCCGCCGGACCAGGTGCTGGAGCTGCACACGGAGCTGGAGTCCTGCGAACTGCCGGGCGCGTACTGCGCGCGGATGATCCGGGAGCAGTGGCCGCAGGCCCGCATCACGTCGATCGCGCCGTACGGCACGGATCACGCGAGCCGGCAGCAGGGCATGCAGCAACTCCTCGCCCACCAGGGCGAGTTGCACCAGGTCGCGGACGGTCCGGCGCGTCCGGCGCCGGTGCGCGCCCCGCTGCCGCCGGTCCAGCCGGCGCCGCCGGTGCCGCCGGAGGCGATCGCGCAGGAGCTGGCGGCGGCGTTCGGACCGGGCGTGTTCCGGTTCGAGCAGGCCGCGGTGTCCCGGCAGGGCGTGCCGCCGGTGGTGGCGCAGACGCTGGTGGTGGCCGGTCTGCCGATGGACATGGGCCCGTTCTTCTGGGCGCAGGCCCAGCCGGGGCGTCCGGTGCCGACGCTGGCGGAGCTGGCGGCGGAGCGCGGTGTGCAGCCGGCCCCGGACGCGGGCTCGTACCTGGTCGTGGGCAGCGACTTCGGCCGGGCGCTGTGCGTGCAGTACGGCACGGCGAACATCGTCGCGGTGCCGGTGGAGGCCGGTCCGGGCGGTGCGCCGGTGCCGCCGCAGTTCGTGAACACGGGTCTGCCGGAGCTGGCGCGGTGCCTGGGGCTGCTGGGCCGGATGTGGCGGTTGCGGTTCGGTCTGAACCAGGAGCAGGCGGGCCGCTGGACCGTCGACTTCCAGGCCCAGCTGGCCGCGCTGGACCCGGCGGCGCTGGGCTCGCCGGAGAGCTGGTGGTCGGTGCTGCTGGAGCAGATGTGGGACGGGCTGCTGTGACCCGCGCACCCCGTCGCTGACGCCTCGTACGGCCGGTCGGCCGTCGTGACCGGGCCCGTCCCCACCGCAGGGGGCGGGCCCGGCGGCGTGTGCGCACGGCCTCCGCGACCTCTCCTGCCCGGAGTGTCGCGTTATGAGGTGTTCTGCCCCATCCATCAAGATGTGCGCGAAATCATCTCATTTCGGGCTCGCTCGAGAGGTTCCAGGATGAGCAGCGCATCGGTGTCCTCGTACGGCCTCGTGTCCGTGCGGCGCCGCGGTTACCGTCCCGCGCAGGTCGACGCGTACACCGCGGCCGTCTCGCACGAGCGGGACGCCGCGTGGGAGCGGGCCGCCCGGCTGACCGTGCTCGCCAAGGAGACGGAGGCGGAGGCCGAGCGGCTGCGGGAGGCCGTGGCGCGGCTCGCCCCGCAGACGTACGAGGTGCTCGGGGAGCGTGCCCGGCGCCTGTTCGACCTCGCGGGCGAGGAGGCGGAGGCCGTCCGGGAGAGCGCGCGCCGGGACGCGGAGCGCGAGGCGGCGACGGCCCGGGAGGAGGCGTCCGGCGTACGCGACGCGGCGCGGGCGTACGCCGACGCCGTACGCGCGGAGGCCGACGAGGCCGCCCGGCAGCGGCTGGTGGCGGCGCGCGGGGAGGCCGACGGGATCCGGATCGCGGCCCGGCGCGAGGTGAAGGCGATCCGCAAGGAGTCGCTCGGCCAGGTGCGTGAGGTGCGCGGCCGTGCCTCCGCGCTGCTCGCCGAGCAGTCCCGCGAGCACGCCGAGCGGTCGGCGCGGGCCGAGCGGGAGGAGGCCGAGCGGCTGGAGGCGTTCGCGTCGCGTGAGGCGCAGCAACTGGCCCGCGCGGAGCGGACGGTGGCCGAGGCGCGGGAGGCGCTCGCCGGGGAGGAGGCCCGCGCCGCCCGGGCCCAGGAGGCGGCGCAGGCGCGGGCGGCGGAGATCCTCGCCGAGGCGCGGGCCCGGGCGGAGCGCGTCGGCCGGGAGACGGAGCGGGTGCTGCGGGAGCACGCCGACCGGGGGGACGACGTGCGGGCCGAGATGGACCACGTCCGCAGCAGCCTGACCGCGCTGACGGGGCAGACGGCCCTGGAGTGAGGGCCCGCCGGCCGCGTCTCACCTTCCCTTGCGCACCACGCCCGCCAGGATCCGGGCCTCCACCGCCTCGTACTGGCGGCGCTGTTCCTCCGTCCTGGCGCGGCCGGACAGCACCGTGCCGAGCCAGCCGCAGGCGAAGCCGAACGGGATGGAGACCAGGCCGGTCGTCGTGAACGGGAACCAGTTGAAGTCGGCGTCGGGGAACGCCGACACGGGGGAGCCGGAGACCAGGTTGGTGCCCGGCATCAGCAGCAGCACGGCAAGCGAGCCGCCGATGAGCGTGCTGAGCAGGCCGGTCGTGGTGTAGCGGCGCCAGAACAGGCTGTAGACCAGCGCGGGCGCGATGGCGGAGGCGCCCAGGCAGAACGACAGCGTGACCAGGGGCTGGAGGCTGCGGTGCTGCACCATCGTCGCCAGCACGATCGCCACGACGCCCACCACGAGCGCCGAGATCCGGGCGAGGGCCATCTCGCGGCGCGGTGACATCTCCTGCACGCGGGCCGCGAACACGTCGTGCGCGAGGGAGTTGGCGCAGGCCAGGATCATGCCGGCGACGGACGCGAGCAGGGTGAGGAAGACGGCGGTGGTGACGGTCGTGAACAGGAACGTCTCCGCCGACGACACCTCGGGGCCGAACGCGGCCTGGGAGCCCAGCAGATAGGCGGTGTTGCCCTGCGGGTCGACGCGGGCGATCGCCTCCCGCCCGATCAGCGCCGTCGCGCCGAAGCCGACGACGGTGATGACGAGGACGAACAGCGCGACGCACGACACGGCCCAGGACATCGACCGGCGCACCTGTCGGGCGCTGGACGCGGTGTACATGCGCATGGTGACGTGCGGCAGGCAGGCGCCGCCGAGGACCACGGTGAGCTGCGCGGAGATCATGTCGACGCGGGGGCTGGGTCCGCCCGCGAACTGGAGCCCGGACTGGAGGAAGGCGGGTCCGACGCCGCTCTTCCCGGCGGCCGAGTCGAACAGCGCGCCCGGGTCCCAGTCGAAGCGGCTGAGGATGAGGACGGCGACGACACCGCCCGAGCCGAGCAGCATCACGATCTTCAGGATCTGGATGAGGGCGGTGCCCTTCATTCCGCCGATCGCCGCGTAGCTGATCATCAGCAGGCCGAGGCCGATGATGCAGCCGGTCTCCAGCCTGTCGCCGGAGAACCCGAGGATGAACGCGAGGAGTTGGCCCGTCCCGGCGAGCTGGACCAGCATCAGCGGCAGCAGCGACGCCAGCGTCACCACGCACGCCGTGATGCGCACGCCGCGCCCGGCCATGCGGCGTGCCAGGGCGTCGCCCATGGTGAACCGGCCCGCGTTGCGCAGGGGTTCGGCCAGCAGGAACATCAGCAGCATCAGGGACAGGGCGGTGCTCAGGGCGAGGACGACACCGTCGTAGCCGAACAGGGCGATGACGCCGCAGGTGCCGAGGACGGTCGCGGCGGAGATGTAGTCGCCGGCGATCGCCAGGCCGTTGCGCATCGGCGACAGGGAGTTGTAGCCGGTGTAGAACTCGTCGAGGTCGTCGCGGTCGGGGCCGGTCATCACGCACAGCAGCAGCGTGATGGTGGCGACGGCGGAGAAGCCGACCAGGGACATCGCCTGGGCGTTGCCGCTGAATTCCGTGGTCACCGGTGCTCCTCCCGCTTGGCGTCCAGCGCGGCCTGCTTGCGGATGCGGTCCGCGAGGGGGTCGACGTAGCGCCGGGCGGTGTGCTCGTACAGGGCGATCGCCAGCCAGGTGACGGGCAGTTGGGCGAGGGCCAGCAGCACCCCGGTGGGCAGGCCGTCGACGACGGTGCTCGTCATGAAGGACGGCGCGTACGCGGAGAGGATCAGGAAGAGGGTGAAGTAGCCGAGCGCGGTGAGGGTGGCGGTGCGCCGCTGCCAGCGGTAGGCGCTGCGCAGGATCCGCAGGTCGCTGTGGTGGCCGAGGGAGGGGTGCCGCTGGGCCCGGGGGTACGGGTCGGGCGCGGGCGCGGCGGGCGGGGCGGGGTCCCACGGGTAGGAGGCGTGGGCGGCGGGCGGCGCGGGCGGGGGATGGGGGGAGTGGTGCGGCGGGTGGGGCGGGTACGGCGGCGGGGAGGGCGTCGGGCGTGGTCGCGGGTACGGGTCGTAGGACATCCCGTGCTCCTTGCGTGGCTCGGGTCCGGCGCGGCGGACCGCAAGGGGGTGGGGGGTGCGAGCCACGCACGTTACTCGCCGGTCACCTGGCCCGCGACGTTTTCACCGAACTGAGCGGTCGGTATGCCATACCGACGCTGACCTGTGACGTTACCCGCGTTAACTCGGACTTTTGGCCGCCCCGTCAGGGTCTCGCGTCCCGCAGGGACTTGCGGTAATGCACCCCCGGACGGCCGTCGAGCGTGAGGTGTCCGACGGCTTCGAAGCCGTTGCGGGCCAGGACGGTCATGGACGCGGGGTTGTCCAGCGTGGTCCTGGCGGTGAGCGCGGTGAGGCCGTACGACCGTGCCGCCGTCCGGCACATCTCGGCGACCGCCGCCGTCGCCACCCCGCGCCCGGCCGCCGACCGGCCCACGCGGTAGCCGAGTTCGGCCGAGCCGTCGTCCGTCACGTCGATCAGGTTCACGCGCCCGGTCAACTCGCCCGCCGCGTCCAGGACGACGTGGAAGTGGCAGACGCCCGCCTCCTGTTCGGCCAGCAGCGCCGCGTGCCGGGCGGCGAAGCCCTCCGCCGTGAAGTAGGCGTCGCCGCGGTCCGGGACCGAGCGCGCGAAGTACTCCCTGTTGTCCCGTTCGAAGGCCAGCAGGGCCTCGGCGTGGTCGGCGTGCAGTCGTCGCAGGGTCACCATGGCGGCAGCGTACGGGCCGGTCAGTCCTTCAGCACCGGGAATTTCCGCGGCGCCAGCACCAGCAGGACGAGGAACGCGAGCGCCGCGGCCCCGGCCGCCCCCAGGTACACGGCGTGCACCGCGTCGGCGATGGCGTGCCGGGTGGCCTCGTGCGCGGTGCCGGCGTCCAGGGCCCGCGTGACCGACTCCAGGTCGCCGGCGCCGCCGAGCCGGGCCGCGAGGACGCCGTTGGCGATGGCGCCGAAGACGGCGGCGCCGACGGTCTGGCCGGTCTGGCGGCAGAACAGCACCGACGCGGTCGCCGTGCCCCGCTCCGCCCAGCCCACGGTCGACTGCACACCCACGATCAGCGGGAGCTGGAACAGTCCGAGCGCCGCGCCCAGCAGCAGCATCAGCGCCGCCGGCTGCCAGGCCTGCCCCGGGTAGGGCAGCAGCGGGAACGCGGCCAGGACCAGGGTGGCGGTGCCGATGCCGAGCATCGCCGTGTTGCGGAAGCCGATCCTGCGGTACACGTGCTGGCTCAGCGCCGCCGACACCGGCCAGCTCAACGTCCATACGGACAGCACGAATCCGGCGGCCACCGGCGCCAGGCCCAGGACCGACTGGGCGTAGGTGGGCAGGAACACCGTCGGCGCCACCATCAGCAGGCCGAGCGCGCCGAGCGCCAGGTTGACCGCGGCGATGGTGCGGCGCCGCCACACCCAGCCCGGGATGATCGGCTCCGCGGCGCGCCGCTCGATCAGCACCACCGCCACCAGCAGCACGAGTCCCGCCCCGAACAGCGCGACCGACGGCGTCGACAGCCACGGCCAGGCCACTCCGCCCTGCACCAGCGCCGTCAGCAGCACGCCCCCGCACGCGAACACCGCGAGCGCGCCCGCCCAGTCGACGCGGTGCCGCACGGCCGGCGCCTCCCGCTCGGGCTCGTGCAGGTGACGGACGATCAGCCACAGCGCGACCGAACCGATCGGCAGGTTCACGAGGAAGATCCACCGCCAGTCCGCGTACGCCGCGAGGACGCCGCCGACCCCCGGGCCCGCCACCGCGGACACCGCCCACACCGTGGACAGCTTCGCCTGGATCTTCGGGCGGTCCTTGAGCGGATACAGGTCGGCGGCCAGTGTCTGCACCGTGCCCTGCAACGCGCCGCCGCCCAGGCCCTGCACGACACGGAACGCGATCAGCGCCCACATGTTCCAGGCGAGCGCGCACAGCAGCGAACCCACCAGGAACAGGGCCGCGCCCACGATGAGCACCGGCTTGCGGCCGAAGGTGTCGGACAGCTTCCCGTACACCGGCAGCGTGACCGTCACGGCCAGCAGATAGCCGGAGAACAGCCACGAGAACACGGAGAAGCCGCCGAGGTCCCCGACGATCTGCGGGACGGCCGTGGACACGATCGTGGAGTCCAGCGCGGCCAGTGCCATCGCGAGCATCAGTGCCGCGACGACGGCTCCCCGCCGGTCCGGTCCGGTGCCGCGCGCGGTGTCCCGTGTCGCGGGTCTGGTGCTGCCCACCCGAGTTCCCTCCCTCTGCCCGGGTCCGCCTGCGCGGCCCGTCCCTGAGTGCCGACCGATCTCCGACCTTGTGCCTGTCCCTTGCATCTATCGCCGTCCGACAGCTTCCCACTTGATCCTGACGCGACGGCAGGGTGGACAGTGACTGCGTCGGAGGGCGGACCGACCCCGAGACAGTGTCCGCCCGTCGGGGGAGAGCCCTTAGGGGTACCTCCGTACTACGGCTCGGGGAGGTTTCGTACCGCTGGAGGACGAGACGGCCCACCGGCCGTCCTTAACCTGGCTTTACACCGCCGGGGGCGGGGGCGGTCGTACGGACCGCACCTTCGGGGGTGGGGTTTTCCCCCGCACAGGACGGGGCCGGGCACCAGCGCGGTGGGGGGCCTCGGGGGGCCAGACTCGACGCGTAACCAAGCACACGGACATCCACCGACGACCGCGTCGGCGCAGCAACTTGACTCAATCAGTAACCGATATAGGAGACTTACCGTGACATCGGCTGTAACCATTCCCAGGCACGGGGGCACTGGACGGAGTACGGCCGTTGCCGCGCGGGCGCGGCAGGTCGTCAAGGCGTACGGGGCCGGGGAGACCCGCGTCGTCGCCCTCGACCACGTCGACGTGGACATCGCCCGCGGCCGGTTCACCGCGATCATGGGCCCTTCGGGCTCCGGCAAGTCCACGCTGATGCACTGCCTCGCCGGGCTCGACACCGTGACGTCCGGGCAGATCTACCTGGACGAGACCGAGATCACCGGCCTGAAGGACAAGAAGCTCACCCAACTGCGCCGGGACCGCGTCGGGTTCATCTTCCAGGCGTTCAACCTGCTGCCCACCCTCAACGCGATCGAGAACATCACGCTGCCGATGGACATCGCCGGCCGCAAGCCGGACAAGGAGTGGCTGGACCGCGTCGTGACCACCGTCGGCCTCGCCGACCGGCTCAGGCACCGGCCGACGCAGCTGTCCGGCGGCCAGCAGCAGCGCGTCGCCGTGGCCCGCGCGCTCGCGGCCCGGCCCGAGATCATCTTCGGCGACGAGCCGACCGGCAACCTCGACTCCCGCGCCGGCGCCGAGGTGCTGGGCTTCCTGCGCCGCTCCGTGGACGAACTCGGCCAGACCATCGTCATGGTCACCCACGACCCGGTGGCGGCGTCGTACGCGGACCGGGTGCTGTACCTCGCCGACGGCCGCATCGTCGACGAGATGAACCGGCCGACCGCCGAGCAGGTCCTGGACCGCATGAAGGACTTCGACGCCCGGGGGCGCACGTCATGACCGTGCTGAAGACCTCGATGCGCAACTTCCTCGCGCACAAGGGCCGGATGGCGCTGTCGGCGATCGCCGTGCTGCTGTCGGTGGCCTTCGTCTGCGGGACGCTCGTCTTCACGGACACCATGTCCACCACGTTCGACAAGCTGTTCGCCGCCACCTCCTCCGACGTGACGGTCAGCGCCAAGAACTCCTCCGAGACCGGCGAGACCACCTCCGACAACGGCAGGCCGCCCGTCATGCCGGCCGCCGTCCTCGACAAGGTGCGCACCGCCGAGGGCGTGAAGTCGGCGGAGGGCGCCGTCTTCTCGACCTCGGTGACCGTCGTGGACGCCGACAAGGAGAACCTGTCGCCGTCCGGCGGTGCGCCGACCATCGTGGGCAGCTGGAACAAGAACGAGGCCCGCACCATGGACATCACGTCCGGGGCGGCGCCCACCGGACCCGGCCAGGTGATGGTCGACGCCGACACCGCCGACAAGCACGACCTGAAGCTCGGCGACGAGATCGGCGTCATCACCGCCGTCGGCACCCACACGGCGAAGATCTCCGGCGTCGCCGACTTCACCGTCACCAACCCCGGCGCCGCGATCTTCTACCTCGACACGAAGACCGCCCAGCGGGTGCTCGTGGGCGAGTCCGGCGTCTTCACCAACGTCAACGTCACCGCCGCGGCCGGCGTCAGCGACGCGCAGCTGAAGAAGAACGTGACGGCCGCGCTCGGCGGCGCGTACAAGGTGCAGACCGCCAAGGAGACCGCGGACGCCAACCAGAAGGACGTCGAGGGCTTCATGAGCGTCATGAAGTACGCGATGCTCGGCTTCGCCGGGATCGCCTTCCTCGTCGGCATCTTCCTGATCATCAACACCTTCTCGATGCTGGTCGCCCAGCGCACCCGCGAGATCGGCCTGATGCGCGCCATCGGCTCCAGTCGCCGGCAGGTCAACCGGTCGGTGCTCGCCGAGGCGCTGCTGCTCGGCCTCGTCGGCTCGCTGCTCGGCGTCGGCGCGGGCGTCGGGCTCGCGATCGGGCTGATGAAGCTCATGGGCCAGATGGGCATGGAACTGTCCACCGACGACCTGACCATCGCCTGGACCACTCCCGTCGTCGGTCTCGTCCTCGGTGTCGTCGTCACCGTCCTCGCCGCGTACCTGCCGGCGCGGCGCGCCGGGCGGATCTCGCCGATGGCCGCGCTGCGCGACGCGGGCGCCCCGGCGGACGCCAGGGCCGGCTGGGTGCGGGGCGTGATCGGCACGGTCCTCACCGCCGGCGGCGCCGCCGCGCTGTACCTGACCGCCCAGGCCGACAAGGCCTCCGAGGGGTCGCTGTGGCTCGGCGTCGGCATCGTGCTGACCCTGATCGGGTTCGTCGTGATCGGGCCGCTCCTCGCGGGCGGCGTGGTCCGGGTCCTCGGCGCGGTCCTGCTGCGGGCCTTCGGCCCCGTCGGCCGCATGGCCGAACGCAACGCCCTGCGCAACCCTCGCCGCACCGGCGCCACCGGCGCCGCGCTGATGATCGGCCTCGCGCTGGTCGCCTGCCTGTCCGTCGTCGGCTCCTCCATGGTGGCCTCGGCGACTGACCAGCTCGACAAGACCGTCGGCACCGACTTCATCGTCCAGTCCGACACCGGGCAGCTGCTCACTCCGGAGGCGGTCCGGGCCGCGAAGGCGGCGCCCGGCCTGGAGCGGGTCACCGAGTACAAGTGGACGCAGGCCGACTTCACCACGCCCGACGGCAAGACGCTGAAGGACACGGCGATCACGGCGGCCGACCCGTCCTACGCGACGGACGTGCGCACCGAGACCGTCGCCGGGAAGCTCACGGACGCGTACCGGCCGGACTCCATGTCCGTGCACGAGAAGTTCGCCGAGGACCACGGGATACGGCTCGGGTCGGTGATCGAGGTCGCGTTCAAGAACGGCTCCACCGGGCGGCTCACCGTCCGCGCGATCACCAGCAGCGACGTCGTCATCGACGCCGGCGCGATGTACACGTCGATCGAGACACTGGCCAAGTACGTGCCGGCCGACAAGATGCCGCTCGACCAGGTGCTGTTCGCCTCGGCGAAGGACGGCCAGGAGACGGCCGCGTACGCCTCCCTGAAGAAGGCCCTGCACGACTATCCGCAGTACACGGTCCGTGACCAGACCGACTACAAGGAAGCGCTGAAGGACCAGATCGGGCAGCTGCTCAACATGATCTACGGTCTGCTGGCGCTGGCGATCATCGTCGCGATCCTGGGCGTCGTGAACACGCTCGCCCTGTCGGTGGTGGAGCGCACGCGGGAGATCGGCCTGATGCGGGCGATCGGACTCTCGCGGCGCCAGCTGCGCCGGATGATCCGCCTGGAGTCCGTGGTCATCGCCCTCTTCGGCGCGCTGCTCGGCCTGGGCCTGGGGATGGGCTGGGGCGCGACGGCACAGCAGCTCCTCGAGCTGGAGGGACTGGTCGTCCTGGAGATCCCGTGGCCGACGATCATCGGCGTCTTCCTCGGCTCGGCGTTCGTGGGCCTCTTCGCGGCCCTGGTCCCGGCGTTCCGGGCGGGCCGGATGAACGTCCTGAACGCGATCGCGACGGAGTAGCTCCGCAGGTTTCCAAGCCCCACCGCACACGGGGGTTGCGGGGGAAACGCGGGCGCCGGGAGGGCACGAGCCTTCCCGGCGCCGGCGCGTCCGGCCAAGCCGCGGGCAGTCGTGCCGCTGGGGCACCCCGCGGCACCCCGCGGCACCCCGCGGCACCCCGCGGCGCCGGGCCGCGGGGTGGCCGTGATGGTCACGGCAACGCCGGACGCCAGTCAACCCACGTCCACAGCCCCCCCGCACCCGCCGCCCGGCCGTCGTACGCTGGACACCCCCGGCCCGCAGCGCGCGTCGGGCTCTTCGTGTTGCCGACCCGGACGGAAAGCCCCCTCCAATGAGCCTGCACGGTCTGCTCGACGCAGTCGTCAAGGACCCCGCCCTCGCGGAAGCGATCGGCGCGGCCTCCGACGGCACCCGCACCCACGTCGACCTCGTCGGCCCCCCGGCGGCCCGCCCCTTCGCCGTGGCCGCCCTGGCCCGCGACTCCGGCCGCCCCGTGCTCGCCGTCACCGCCACCGGCCGCGAGGCCGAGGACCTCGCCGCGGCCCTGCGCTCCCTGCTGCCCCCGGACGGCGTCGTGGAGTACCCCTCCTGGGAGACGCTCCCGCACGAGCGCCTCAGCCCGCGCAGCGACACCGTCGGCCGCCGCCTCGCCGTCCTGAGGCGCCTCGCCCACCCGCGCCCCGACGACCCCGGCACGGGCCCCGTCTCCGTCGTCGTCGCCCCGGTGCGCTCCGTGCTCCAGCCACAGGTCAAGGGCCTCGGCGACCTCGTCCCCGTGGCCCTGCGCACCGGTCAGACCGCCGACCTGAACGAGGTGGTCGAGGCCCTCGCCGCCGCCGCGTACGCGCGCGTGGAGCTCGTCGAGAAGCGCGGCGAGTTCGCCGTACGCGGCGGGATCCTGGACGTGTTCCCGCCCACCGAGGAGCACCCCCTGCGCGTCGAGTTCTGGGGCGACGACGTCGAGGAGATCCGCTACTTCAAGGTCGCCGACCAGCGTTCCCTGGAGGTCGCGGACCACGGCCTGTGGGCACCCCCGTGCCGCGAGCTGCTGCTGACCGAGGACGTCCGCACGCGCGCGCGTGCCCTCGCCGAGGAGCACCCCGAGCTGGGCGAGCTGCTCGGCAGGATCGCCGAGGGCATCGCCGTGGAGGGCATGGAGTCCCTCGCCCCGGTCCTCGTGGACGACATGGAGCTGCTGCTCGACGTGCTCCCGAAGGGCTCCATGGCCGTCGTGTGCGACCCGGAGCGGGTCCGCACGCGCGCCTCGGACCTGGTCGCGACGAGCCAGGAGTTCCTCCAGGCGTCCTGGGCGGCGACCGCCGGCGGCGGGGAGGCCCCCATCGACGTCGGCGCGGCCTCCCTGTGGTCGCTGGCGGACGTCCGCGACCGGGCGCGCGAGCTGGACATGATGTGGTGGTCGGTGTCGCCGTTCGCCGCCGACGACGCGCTCGACGAGGCCGACACGCTGAAGCTGGGCATGCGCGCCCCCGACACCTACCGGGGCGACACCGCGAAGGCGCTCGCCGACACCAAGGGCTGGCTGGCCGACGGCTGGCGCACGGTGTACGTCACCGAGGCCCACGGCCCGGCCGCCCGCACGGTCGAGGTGCTCGGCGGCGAGGGCATCGCGGCCCGCATGGACCAGGACCTCACCGAGCTGAGCCCGTCCCTCGTGCACGTGGCGTGCGGCTCGATCGACTACGGCTTCGTCGACCCGGCGCTGAAGCTCGCCGTGCTCACCGAGACCGACCTGTCCGGGCAGAAGGCCGCCGGCCGGGACGGCACGCGCATGCCCGCCCGGCGCCGCAAGACCATCGACCCGCTCACCCTGGAGCCCGGCGACTACATCGTCCACGAGCAGCACGGTGTGGGCCGCTACATCGAGATGGTGCAGCGCACCGTGCAGGGCGCCACCCGCGAGTACCTGGTCGTGGAGTACGCGCCCGCCAAGAGAGGCCAGCCGGGCGACCGGCTCTACATCCCCACCGACCAGCTGGAGCAGATCACCAAGTACGTCGGCGGCGAGGCCCCCACGCTGCACCGGCTGGGCGGCGCCGACTGGACGAAGACCAAGGCGCGGGCCAAGAAGGCCGTCAAGGAGATCGCCGCCGACCTGATCAAGCTCTACAGCGCCCGCATGGCCGCCCCCGGCCACACCTTCGCGCCGGACACCCCCTGGCAGCGCGAGCTGGAGGACGCCTTCCCGTACGCGGAGACGCCGGACCAGCTGACCACGATCGCCGAGGTCAAGGAGGACATGGAGAAGTCGGTCCCGATGGACCGCCTGATCTGCGGCGACGTCGGCTACGGCAAGACGGAGATCGCGGTCCGGGCCGCCTTCAAGGCCGTCCAGGACGGCAAGCAGGTGGCGGTGCTGGTGCCGACCACGCTGCTGGTGCAGCAGCACTTCGGCACGTTCAGCGAGCGGTACGCGCAGTTCCCGGTGACGGTGAAGGCGCTGTCCCGGTTCCAGACGGACACCGAGGCGAAGGCGGTCCTGGAGGGCCTGCGGGAGGGCTCGGTCGACATCGTCATCGGCACGCACCGGCTGTTCTCCTCGGAGACCAAGTTCAAGGACCTCGGCCTCGTCATCGTCGACGAGGAGCAGCGCTTCGGCGTCGAGCACAAGGAGCAGCTGAAGAAGCTGCGGGCCAACGTCGACGTGCTGACGATGTCCGCGACGCCGATCCCCAGGACCCTGGAGATGGCGGTCACCGGCATCCGCGAGATGTCGACGATCACCACGCCCCCGGAGGAGCGCCACCCGGTCCTCACCTTCGTCGGGCCGTACGAGGAGAAGCAGATCGGCGCGGCCATCCGCCGTGAACTGCTGCGCGAGGGCCAGGTCTTCTACATCCACAACCGCGTCGAGTCGATCGACCGCGCGGCGGCCCGGCTGCGGGAGATCGTGCCCGAGGCGCGCATCGCGACGGCCCACGGCCAGATGTCGGAGCAGGCGCTGGAACAGGTCGTCGTGGACTTCTGGGAGAAGAAGTTCGACGTGCTCGTCTCGACGACGATCGTCGAGTCCGGCATCGACATCTCCAACGCGAACACGCTGATCGTGGAGCGCGGCGACACCTTCGGCCTGTCCCAGCTGCACCAGCTGCGCGGCCGGGTCGGCCGCGGCCGTGAGCGGGGCTACGCGTACTTCCTGTACCCGCCGGAGAAGCCCCTGACGGAGACCGCCCACGAGCGGCTCGCGACGATCGCCCAGCACACCGAGATGGGCGCCGGCATGTACGTCGCGATGAAGGACCTGGAGATCCGCGGCGCGGGCAACCTGCTGGGCGGCGAGCAGTCCGGCCACATCGCGGGCGTCGGCTTCGACCTGTACGTCCGCATGGTCGGCGAGGCCGTCGCGGACTACCGGCGGCAGCTGGAGACCGGCGAGATCGAGGAGGAGCCGCCGCTGGAGGTCAAGATCGAGCTTCCGGTCGACGCGCACGTCCCGCACGACTACGCGCCGGGCGAGCGGCTGAGGCTCCAGGCGTACCGGTCCATCGCGTCCGCGAACTCCGAGGAGGACATCAAGGCCGTACGGGAGGAACTCGTCGACCGCTACGGCAAGTTGCCGGAGCCGGTGGAGAACCTGCTGCTGGTGGCGGGGCTGCGGATGCTGGCGCGCGCGTGCGGCGTCGGCGAGATCGTACTCCAGGGCACCAACATCCGTTTCGCGCCGGTGGAGTTGCGCGAGTCGCAGGAGCTGCGCCTGAAGCGGCTGTACCCGGGCACGGTGATCAAGCCGGCGGCGCGTCAGGTGCTGGTGCCGCGCCCGAAGACCGCGAAGGTCGGCGGCAAGCCGCTCGTCGGCCGCGATCTGCTGGCGTGGGTGGGCGAGTTCCTCACGTCGGTGCTGGGGTCGTAGGTCCCGGCGGAGGGGCGTCGGCGCACCGGCGCACCAAGCCGTCCGCGGGGCGTGAGTCGTCCGCGGACGGCCGGTGCTGTCGGGGAAGGTCCAGCCGTGTCCCGTCCGGTGTGTCGTGCCGGTGTCAGTGCTCCTCCCGGAGGTGACTCTCTTCCGAAGATACGCCCGGCTCATTCCCTATGCCCATTTGATGGCGGTGTGGTCTGGACCTCTCGCTCGCTACGGTGGGGGCGCACCACAACAGAGGACTTCCACAGGGGGAGGGGCGCGCGGGATGCGTCTGCGGGGCGGGACGGCGGCCGCGGCCGTCGTGACGGTGCTGGCCGTGGCGGGCACGGCGGGCTGCACGGGAGGCACCACCGGGTCGGCGGGCCCGCCGGACACCACGGACTGGGCGAGCGAGGCGGACGCCGTGGTCGCGTCCCTGCCCGTGAAGGGCCGGGCACCCAGGACCGGTTACGACCGCGACAGGTTCGGCTCCCCGTGGGCGGACACCGACTCCAACGACTGCGGGACGCGCGACGACATACTCAAACGCGACCTGGAGGACGTGCGGTTGGGCGGCGACGGCTGCAAGGTGCTCGCCGGGACGCTGGCCCCGGACCCGTACACCGGCCGGGACGTCGCCTTCGCGCGCGGCCGCAGCAAGGTGGACGTCGACCACATCGTGGCCCTCTCGGACGCCTGGCAGAAGGGCGCCCAGAACTGGGACGGCCGCAAGCGCATAGCGCTGGCCAACGACCCGCTGAACCTCCTCGCCGTCGACGCGGGCACCAACCGCGCCAAGGGCGACGGCGACACGGCGACCTGGCTGCCGCCCAACAAGGCGTACCGGTGCACGTACGTCGCCGCCCAGGTCGCCGTGAAGAAGAAGTACGGGCTGTGGGTGACCGCCGCCGAGAAGGCCGCGATGATCCGGGTGCTGTCCGACTGCCGGGGTCAGCGGCTGCCGTCGGGCGGCAACCCGACCAAGGCACCCGCGCGCTTCCACGCGGACTGACCCGGCACCGCGACTGACCCGGCACCGGCGACTGACCGGCACTACAACGGTTCGGTACAACCCGGGACCGGCCTCGGCGGTCCGGCTATACGCTCGGACTCCCGAACGGGCACAGTTCACACACCCGTTCGTCCCCGTCGGCTCACATCCCGGTCCAGGAGCAACATGTACGGCCATGGCGCGGCGCCGCCCACCCGCAGCGCGGCAACGGTCATCACCCTGCGCGTGCTGTTCACCGCCGCCGGTGTCCTCACCTGCGGGGTGTTCTCGTGCGTGCCGCTGTTCCGGGTCGCGCTGCTGCGCGGGCACTGGTTCCACTGGACGGCGGCGTGGCTGAGCCTGCCCCTGAGCCTCGGCTGCTTCATGGTGGTCGGCGTCCTTCCGGAGGGCGACAACCGCAGCGACGTCGCGCTGGCCACCGTCCTGCTCCTCGGCGCCGCGAGCAGCGCCTACTTCCTGACCGTCGACATCCGCTTCCACAACGAACTGCGGCGCGGCGCCGGTCACCTGCCGCCCGGCGCGCCGACCGTGCACACCGGGTACGGCTTCCCGCAGGCCGCCTCGCCGTACGCGCCGACGCCCGTGCCGGGGCATCCGGCCGGCCCGGCACCGATGCCCCCGACGCAGCACGGCCCCGCGCCGCACGGCGCCGTGCCGCCCGTGCCGCCGCCGGCCGGGCCGCCCGGGCCCGCCCGCATCGACCAGGTCCGCGCCGAACTCGACGAGCTCAGCGACTACCTGCGCCGGCAGGACGGCGACGGCGGCCGGCAGGACGGCAGGTGACCGGGGCGGCGGGACGCGTCGTCGCCGACCGCTACGAACTGTCCGCGCTCATCGGCCAGGGCGGCATGGGCCAGGTCTGGACGGCCTACGACCAGCGCCTCGACCGGCGCGTCGCGGTGAAGCTGCTGCGCCCCGACAAGGTCGCCGGGCACGAGGCCGACGAACTGCGCCGCCGCTTCCTGCGCGAGTGCCGGGTCACGGCCCAGGTCGACCACCCGGGCCTGGTCACGGTCCACGACGCGGGCAGCCACGGCGAGGAACTCTTCCTCGTCATGCAGTACGTCGACGGCGCCGACCTCTCCGACCACCTCGCCGAGCACGGCCCGTACCCCTGGCAGTGGGCGGTCGCGGTCGCCGCGCAGTTGTGCGCCGTACTGAGCGCCGTGCACGCCGTGCCGATCGTCCACCGCGACCTGAAACCGCGGAACGTGATGGTCAAGCAGGACGGCACCGTCACCGTCCTCGACCTCGGCGTCGCCTCCGTCATGGACACCGACACCACTCGCCTCACCCACACCGGCACCCCCATCGGCTCGCCCGCCTACATGTCCCCGGAGCAGGCCATGGGCGGCGCCGTCGGCCCCTACACGGACCTGTACGCGCTCGGTGTCGTCCTGCACGAACTCCTCAGCGGGGACGTGCCGTTCGCGGGCTCCACGGCGCTCGGCGTCCTGCACCGGCACCTGTACGAGCCGCCGCTGCCCGTGCGCCGGCTGCGCCCGGAGGTGCCCGAGGCATTGGAGGCGCTCGTCCTGCGGCTGCTCGCCAAGGACCCGCAGCACCGCCCCGACTCCGCCCAGGAGGTCTACGAGGCCCTCGTCCCGCTGCTGCCCGCGCGCGGCACCCCCAGCGGGGCGCCCCTCGACCCCACGCGCCCGTTCCTGCGCCCGCACGCGCCCTGGCCGGACCGGGCCCGCACCCCCGCCCCGCAGCCCGCGCCCGCCGCCGGCCGGTCGGACGTCGCCGCCGCCGTCGACGAGGTCAAGCGACTGCTCGGCGAGGGCCGCATCACGCAGGCCGTCGACATCCTCGGCGCGATCCTGCCGACCGCCGCCCGGCAGCACGGCGAGCACTCCCCGGTCGTCCGCACCCTGCGCAAGCAGTACGCGGCGACCCTCATGGACGACGGCCAGTACCGCCGCGCCCTGCCCGAGCTGCGCCGCCTCGCCGACGAGCGGGCCGCGGAGGCCGGGCAGGCCGACCCGCAGTCGCTGCGGTTCCGCTTCGACTGCGCCCAGTGCCTGGAGGCGCTCGGCGAACCGGCGGCGGCCCTCGCCGAGTACCGGTCCCTGCTGCCGTACTACGAGAACCAGTACGTGGCCGCCGGCGATCCGGGCCTCGCCCACGACGTGCGCCGCCGCATCGGCCTGCTCCTCCTCGCCCTCGGCGACCGCGCCGCCGCCCACGACACGCTGGCCCGGCTGCTGCACGACGTGGAGCGCGTCCAGGGTCCCGCGCACCCCGTAGCGGCCGAGGTGCGGCGCACGCTCCAGTGGCTCGGACAGGTCCGCGGCTGACCGGCGGGCGAAGGACGACGGACGCAGGACGACGGGCGAGGGACGAGCGGCGAGGCGCGACGGTGCCGGAACTGCCCGTGAATCGTTGGTCGAATGGGTTGGCCAAAGCTGGGCCACTGCCTACCATCGATCACCGCAAGACTTTGTGCACCGTCGCACAATCTCCTCGGGAGGTTTCCTTGCACCGCCGCCGTCGCTCCGCGCTCCTGCTCACTGCCGCGATCGCCGCGGGCCCACTGATCACCGCCTGCGGCAACGACGCGCACCCGGGCGCCGCGGCCGTCGTCGGCGGTGAGCGGATCACGGTCGCGCAGCTGGAGAACCGGGTCAACGAGGTGCGCGCCGCGCAGCGGGCCGCCGTGCGGGACGAGTCCCAGTACGAGCAGGCCATCGCCCGTACCGGCCGCCTCACCCGCGACACCCTGCACAACATGGTCCTCGACCAGGTGCTGCACCGCGCCGCGCGGGACGCGGGCGTGACCGTCACCCGCAAGGAGATCCAGCAGATGCGCGCCGGCCTGGAACAGCAGGCGGGCGGCGCGAAGGGCCTGGAGACGGCCTGGCTCCAGCAGTACGGCATCGCGCCCGAGCGGCTCGACGAGAACCTGAAGCTCCAGCTGGAGGCGCAGAAGCTCGCCAAGCAGCTCGGCACCGACACCTCGCGCCCCGAGTTCTGGAAGGCGCTGTCCAAGGCCTCCGAGAAGCTCGACATCGACCTCAACCCGCGCTACGGCACCTGGGACGTCGAGAAGAGCGGCCGCGTCGACGCGAAGACGCCGTGGGTGCGGGACGTGACGGCGGCAGCGCAGCAGCAGCCGGCGTGACCCGGCCGCCGGTCGCGGCGGCCTGTGGACGACCGGCCCGTCGGCGTCCGGCCTGTGGACAACCGGCCTGTGGACAACCGGTCTGTGGACAGCGGGCCTGTGGACAGCGGGCCTGTGGACAACCGCGGGGGCTGTCGGGGGCGTGGGTTACGTTCGGATCGTGAACGCAATCAGCCCCGAGGCCGCCCCCGGCCGTGTCGTCCTGCTCACCACCAGCCACCGCGTCGCCCCCGGGCTGCTGTCCTGGCCCGCCTGGCAGGCGCTGCGCGACGCCGACCGCGTGCTGTGCGCGGACGGCGCCCATCCGCAGCTGCCGTACCTGCGGGAGGCCGGCATAGCGGTCGACGAGGCGTCCCCGACCGCCGAGGAACTCGTCGACGCCTGCGCCGGCGGCCGCACGGTCGTCGTCGTGGCGACCGGTGAGGGCGAGCCCGCCCTCACCGATGGCCTGGCGCGCCTCGCGGGCTCCGGCCGGTTCCGGATGCCGGACCTGGAGCTGCTCCCCGCCTCCTACGACCTGCCCGGCGCCCGGCTGCTCGACCTCGTCCAGGTCATGGACCGCATCCGCGCCGAGTGCCCGTGGTCCTCGCGGCAGACCCACAATGGGCTCGCGAAGTACGGCATCGAGGAGGCGTACGAACTGGTCGAGGCGATCGAGGAGGGCGACCGCGACGAATTGCGCGAGGAACTGGGCGACGTCCTGCTCCAGGTCGTCTTCCACGCCCGCATCGCCGAGGAGGACCCGGAGGCGCCGTTCTCCGTGGACGACGTGGCGGGCGGGATCGTCGCCAAGCTCGTCCACCGCCATCCGCATGTCTTCGGGGACGCGACGGCGACCACCCCCGAGGAGGTCAAGGAGCACTGGCTGCGCACCAAGGCGGTCGAGAAGCGGCGCACCTCCGTCACCGAGGGCATCCCCCTCGGCCAGCCCGGCCTGGCCCTCGCCGCCAAGCTGGCCTCCCGGGCCCGCACGGCCGGCCTGGACGTGCCGCTGCCCCGCGTCGAGGGCATCGGCTACGAGCTGCTGGCCCTGGCGGTCCGGGCGGAGGCGGAGGGCGTCGACCCGGAGGCGGCCCTGAGAGCGGCGGCCCGGGCCTACCGCGACGCCATCAGGGACACGGAGAACCGCTGACCGGCGTCCCGGATACGGTCGAGCACGTGACCAACCAGCCCCACTCCCGCCCCGCCGCCCCCGAACTCTTCACCTGGGAGTTCGCCTCCGACCCCTACCCCGCCTACGCCTGGCTGCGCGAGCACGCCCCCGTGCACCGCACCCGGCTGCCCAGCGGCGTGGAGGCCTGGCTGGTCACCCGCTACGCCGACGCCAAGCAGGCCCTCGCCGACCAGCGCCTGTCCAAGAACCCGGCGCACCACGACGAACCCGCGCACGCCAAGGGCAAGACCGGGATCCCCGGGGAGCGCAAGGCCGAGCTGATGACGCATCTGCTCAACATCGACCCGCCGGACCACACCAGGCTCCGGCGGCTGGTCAGCAAGGCGTTCACCCCCCGCCGCGTCGCGGAGTTCACGCCCCGCGTGCAGGAGCTCACCGACCGGCTCATCGACCGCTTCGCCCGCGAGGGCTCCGCCGACCTCATCCACGACTTCGCCTTCCCGCTCCCCATTTACGCCATCTGCGACCTGCTCGGCGTCCCCCGCGAGGACCAGGACGACTTCCGTGACTGGGCGGGCATGATGATCCGGCACGGCGGCGGCCCGCGCGGCGGTGTCGCCCGCTCCGTGAAGAAGATGCGCGGCTACCTCGCCGACCTCATCCACCGCAAGCGCGCCGCCCTGCCCGCCGAACCGGCCCCCGGTGAGGACCTCATCTCCGGCCTGATCCGCGCCTCGGACCACGGCGAGCACCTCACGGAGAACGAGGCGGCGGCGATGGCGTTCATCCTGCTGTTCGCCGGCTTCGAGACCACCGTCAACCTCATCGGCAACGGCACCTACGCCCTCCTCACCCACCCCGGGCAGCGCACCCGCCTCCAGGACTCCCTCGCCGCCGGCGAACGCGACCTGCTCGAAACCGGCGTGGAGGAACTCCTGCGCTACGACGGCCCGGTGGAGCTGGCCACCTGGCGGTTCGCCACCGAACCGCTCTCCCTCGGCGGCCAGGACATCGCGCCCGGCGACCCCGTCCTCGTCGTGCTGGCCGCCGCCGACCGGGACCCGGAGCGGTTCGCCGACCCGGACGTCCTCGACCTCGGCCGCAAGGACAACCAGCACCTCGGATACGGGCACGGGATCCACTACTGCCTCGGAGCGCCCCTCGCCCGGCTGGAGGGACAGACCGCGCTCGCCACGCTCCTCACCCGCCTGCCCGACCTGCGACTGGCCGTGGATCCCGACCAGTTGAGGTGGCGCGGCGGTCTCATCATGCGCGGACTGCGCACCCTGCCCGTCGAGTTCACACCCGAGGGTGCCCGGCCGACCCCGGACCGCGACCCCGGCAAAGGTGACACACCGTCAGAGCTGTGATCTTAACGTGATCTGCGCGGCATGAACTTGTGACGGCTGATCGAATGCCTATACGTTTCCGGATCAGCGTGGCGCCGAGTCCCACTCGCCGCGCCGTTCACTGCTGTCTCGCGAAAGGCCCCCGCATGCTCTCCGGGAACGGTCGTCACCGTCGCCCCCGCCAGGCTCCGGCTCTCCTTGTCGCGGCCGGAGTGACCGGCTCCGCCATCGCCATCCCGCTGCTCGGCGCGACCGGCGCGAGCGCGGCCGACGGCGCCTCGTGGGACCGGGTCGCGGAATGCGAGACCGGCGGCTCGTGGAGCCAGAACACCGGCAACGGGTACTACGGCGGGCTCCAGTTGACCCAGGAGGACTGGGAGGCGTACGGCGGGCTCGACTTCGCCTCCAGCGCCGACCAGGCCAGCCGCTCGCAGCAGATAGCCGTGGCCGAGCGGATCCTCGCCGACAGGGGCGCCCACGCCTGGCCGACCTGCGGGCTGCTCGCGGGCCTCGACGGCGACGGCGGCGACGCCGACGTGGACACCGGCGTGTCCGAGTCGCCCGACTCGACCGACACCTCCGATTCCTCCGACTCGTCCGGCTCCTCGGACGGGTCGAGCGGGCCGGACTCCGGTTCGACACCTTCCTCGGACCCGTCCGACGGCACCACCCCCTCGGACTCCTCGGACGAATCCGGCGATTCCGGCGACACGGGTGCGAGCCCCGCCCCCAGCGAGTCCGCCGACTCCACCAAGCAGGACGACTCGGACAAGTCCGAGCAGGGCGACGGCGCTTCGGAGGGCACGGAGACCGGCGGGACCGGCACCGGCCGCCACCGCGGCCCGAGCGCCGAGGAGAGCGCCGCCGACGGCCGCGAGGACGGCTCCTCCGGCCGCCACGCCTCACGCGACGCGGCAGCCGCCCGCGACGCCGGCGACGGCACCTACACCGTCCGCACCGGAGACAACCTCTGGGCCATCGCCGACTCCCTCGACCTCCGCGGCGGGTGGCGCGAGCTCTACACCGCGAACCAGGAAGCGATCGGCGCCGACCCGGACCTGATCCTGCCCGGTCAGAAGCTTGCGGTGCAGGGCGAATCGGTCGAAAAGCAGCGGTAGTTCACGTCACGGTTCGCCGTGGAATGTCCGGTTTAAATGCAGTGAGAGATAGGTCTCAGAAGCCCTGATCGTCTTTGAAATTCGGCGGCGCGCGTGTCTACGGTCAAGGCCGCTCGCCATCGCGGGCACCGGCCGCCGCAACGCCGAATCCTGCCAGTGGCGGCCCGGTAACAGTCGTCGCGTCAAGCGCCGTAGGCAGGAGCGGGGGACCCAAGGTAAGTGCCGGGCCCAGCAGTTGAGCTGGACCGGCTTGGGGTGAAGCCGCGCGCATCGAGAGGTGCCGCGCGGCCGGGCAACTCAACCGGCCCGAACCCGACAGCTCACCTCGCAGGCGTCGGTGAGGGGATCCAACCATGCTGTTTTCCGGCAAGGGCAAGCACCGTCGTCCGTCCAAGGCCACTCGCGCCATCGCCATCGCCGGCGTCACCGGCGCCGCCGTCGCCGCCCCGCTGATGGCGTCCGGCACCGCCTCCGCCGCCACCGCCTCCGAGTGGGACGCCGTCGCCCAGTGCGAGTCCGGCGGCAACTGGTCCATCAACACCGGCAACGGCTACTACGGCGGTCTGCAGTTCTCCGCCTCCACCTGGGCCGGCTACGGCGGCACGCAGTACGCGTCCACCGCCGACCAGGCCACCAAGGAGCAGCAGATCGAGATAGCCGAGAAGGTTCTCGCGGGTCAGGGCAAGGGCGCCTGGCCGGTCTGCGGCACCGGCCTGTCCAACACGCCGTACGGCGGCGGCAGCTCCTCCTCGTCCGACTCGGGCTCCGGCTCCGGCCAGAGCGCGGGCGGCGACACCGCCACCACCGACCGCTCCGCCGAGCAGCCCGCCTCCCGCTCGCAGGAGCGTCCGGCCGCGAAGAAGACCGTCACCACCCCGACCGGCAAGAAGGTCAAGAAGGGCGACGGCGAGTACAAGGTCGTCAAGGGCGACACCCTCAGCTCCATCGCCGAGGAGCACGACGTCAAGGGCGGCTGGGCGAAGCTGTTCGAGCTGAACAAGGACATCGTCGAGGAAGCCGACCTCATCTACCCGGGTCAGCAGCTGCACCTGAAGTGACACCTGAACCGACACGCGGTTCGCAGCCCGGACCCTCGTGAACCCCCCGCCCCGGTGCGTCCTTCCCCCGTACGCACCGGGGCGGGGTCATGCGTGTCCGGGCCGCGTGTCGTCGGCTCTTTCCCCACTCTTCATCCGCCACCCCCTTTGTTCCGACGGTGAACAATGGGTACCGTCTGTCTGTCCACGGGACGGTCGGTCGGCTGGCCGACGGCCCGGGGGCGGTTAGGCTCTAGTCGCAAGGCACACCAAGGCCGCCCACGGCCCCCGTGCCCCGCACTTCCAGCGTCACATCCCAAGAAGGAGATGCTCGTGCCGTCCATCGACGTCGTCGTAGCCCGGGAAATCCTGGACTCCCGAGGCAACCCCACGGTCGAGGTCGAGGTCGGCCTCGACGACGGCAGCACGGGTCGTGCCGCCGTCCCGTCCGGCGCCTCGACGGGCGCCTTCGAGGCCATCGAGCTCCGCGACGGCGACCCCAACCGCTACCAGGGCAAGGGCGTCGAGAAGGCCGTCCTGGCCGTCATCGAGCAGATCGGCCCGGAGCTGGTCGGCTACGACGCCACCGAGCAGCGCCTGATCGACCAGGCGATGTTCGACCTGGACGCCACCGACAACAAGGGCTCGCTGGGCGCCAACGCCATCCTCGGCGTCTCGCTCGCCGTCGCCCACGCCGCCTCCGAGGCCAGTGACCTGCCGCTGTTCCGCTACCTGGGCGGCCCGAACGCGCACCTGCTGCCGGTGCCGATGATGAACATCCTGAACGGCGGCTCGCACGCCGACTCCAACGTGGACATCCAGGAGTTCATGATCGCCCCCATCGGCGCGGAGTCCTTCTCCGAGGCGCTGCGCTGGGGCACCGAGGTCTACCACACCCTCAAGAAGGTGCTGAAGAGCAAGGGCCTGGCCACCGGCCTCGGCGACGAGGGCGGCTTCGCCCCGAACCTCGGCTCCAACCGCGAGGCCCTCGACCTCATCCTCGAAGCCGTCAAGGAGGCCGGCTACACCCCCGGCTCCCAGATCGCCCTGGCGCTCGACGTCGCCGCGTCCGAGTTCTACAAGGACGGCTCCTACCTCTTCGAGGGCAAGGAGCGCTCCGCCGCCGAGATGACCGAGTACTACGCCGAGCTGGTCGACGCGTACCCGCTGGTCTCCATCGAGGACCCGCTGTTCGAGGACGACTGGGCCGGCTGGCAGACCATCACCGAGAAGCTGGGCGACAAGGTCCAGCTCGTCGGCGACGACCTGTTCGTCACCAACCCGGAGCGCCTGGCCCGCGGCATCGAGGACGGCGCGGCCAACGCGCTGCTCGTGAAGGTGAACCAGATCGGTTCGCTCACCGAGACCCTGGACGCCGTCGAGCTGGCCCAGCGCAACGGCTTCAAGTGCATGATGTCCCACCGCTCCGGCGAGACCGAGGACGTCACCATCGCCGACCTGGCCGTCGCCACCAACTGCGGCCAGATCAAGACCGGCGCCCCGGCCCGCTCCGAGCGCGTCGCCAAGTACAACCAGCTGCTGCGCATCGAGGAGATCCTCGACGACGCCGCGGTGTACGCCGGCCGCAGCGCCTTCCCGCGCTTCAAGGGCTGACCCGGCCCACGCGGCCGACCCGGCCGTAGAGGCAGCGTCGTACGTACGTCCCCGTACCCGGTCCCGTACCGTGTGCGGGGACGTACGCGCGTGGGAAACGGGAGGCGGGGAGACACATGGCCGTGAAGGACCGGGACCGGTTCTCCACCACGACCAGGCTCAAGCTGCTCGGGGAGCAGACCGCGGCGCGGGTCTACCGCTCGCAGACCCGGCGCCAGGCCCGCCGCTCCCGGCTGACCGGCCGGGCCGCGCTGCTCGCCCTGGTGGTCTGCTCACTGATCGTGGCCCTGGCCTACCCGATGCGGCAGTACGTCTCCCAGCGCGCCGAGATCGCCGACCTCGAACGGCAGAAGCAGCAGGCGAAGGAGCGCGTCGAGAAACTGCGCGACCTCAAGGCCCGCTGGCAGGACGACGCGTACGCGGAACAGCAGATCCGGCAGCGGCTGCACTACGTCATGCCCGGGGAGACCGGCTACGTCGTCGTCGACCCGGACGCCGCCCGGCAGTCCCGCGCCGACCAGGGACGGGCCGACCGCCCCTGGTACTCGAACATCTGGGACGGGGTCGACAAGTCCGACGCCGCCGAGTGAACGGCGACGTCGCCGCCCAGTGAACAGCGAACGAGACAGGTCGAGAAAGACAGGTATGGAAACGCCCCCGCCCTCCACCCCGCGCACCGAGCCCTCCGACGCGGACGTCGAGGCCTTCAAGCAGCAGCTCGGGCGGCCGCCGCGCGGCCTGCGGGCCATCGCGCACCGCTGCCCCTGCGGGCAGCCCGACGTCGTGGAGACGGCGCCCCGCCTGCCCGACGGCACGCCCTTCCCGACGCTGTACTACCTGACGTGCCCGAAGGCGAACTCGGCGATCGGCACGCTGGAGGCGAACGGCGTGATGAAGGAGATGACGGAGCGGCTGGCCGCCGACCCGGAGCTGGCCGCCGCCTACCGGGCCGCGCACGAGGACTACGTCCGGCGCCGCGACGAGATCGAGGAGCTGAGGAACTTCCCCAGCGCCGGCGGCATGCCGGACCGCGTGAAGTGCCTGCACGTCCTCGTCGCGCACTCCCTCGCGGCCGGCCCCGGCGTGAACCCGCTGGGCGACGAGGCCCTCGCGATGCTGCCGGAGTGGTGGCGCAAGGGCACCTGTGTGACGCCGACGGCTGAGACGACGGAGGGGGACGCCCGGTGACCAGGGTCGCCGCGATCGACTGCGGTACGAACTCCATCCGCCTGCTGGTGGCCGACTGCGACCCGGCCACCGGCGAGCTGGTCGACCTCGACCGCCGCATGACCATCGTCCGCCTCGGCCAGGGCGTCGACCGCACCGGGCGGCTCGCCCCCGAGGCGCTGGAGCGGACCTTCGCCGCCTGCCGCGACTACGCGGAGATCATCAAGGAGCACGGCGCCGAGCGGCTGCGCTTCGTCGCCACGTCCGCGTCCCGCGACGCCGAGAACCGCGACGACTTCGTGCGGGGCGTGCTGGACATCCTCGGCGTCGAGCCCGAGGTCGTCACCGGCGACCAGGAGGCCGAGTTCTCCTTCACCGGCGCGACCAAGGAGCTGGCGGGACGCGAGGACCTGCACCGCCCGTTCCTCGTCGTGGACATCGGCGGCGGCTCGACCGAGTTCGTCGTCGGCGACGACCACGTGCGCGCCGCCCGCTCCGTCGACGTCGGCTGCGTCCGGATGACCGAGCGGCACCTGGTGACGGACGGGGCGGTGGCCGACCCGCCGACCGGGGAGCAGATCGCGGCGATGCGGGCCGACATCGTGGCGGCCCTCGACCTGGCCGAGGAGACGGTGCCGCTGCGCGAGGCGCGCACGCTGGTCGGGCTGGCCGGCTCGGTCACGACGATCTCGGCGATCGCGCAGGACCTGCCGGAGTACGACTCGGCGGCGATCCACCACTCCCGGGTCTCGCGCGAGCGCGTCCGGGAGATCACGGACTGGCTGCTGCGCTCCACGCACGCCGAGCGGGCCGCGGTGCCCTCGATGCACCCGGGCCGCGTCGACGTGATCGCCGCGGGCGCCCTGGTCCTGCTGACGATCATGGAACGGACGGGCGCCGAGGAGGTCGTGGTGAGCGAACACGACATCCTGGACGGCATCGCTCATTACGCGGCGAGCGAGGCACGTTGAGGGGCGGTGCCCGGCGATATGGGTGCCGGGCGGGGCGTCACAGGTTGCGGTAGACGTCCCGCCGGTCGCCCACCTTGACGGCCAGGACGACGAGTTCGCCGTCGTTGATCTGATAAGCAATCCGGTAGCTTCCGACCCGCAGCCGGTAGAGCCCGGACGGGCCGGTGAGCTTCTTGACATCGGCGTCCTGGCGGTACGGGTCGTCACCGAGTGCGGTCAGCGCGGTCAGGATGCCCATGGCGTCGGGTCGGCTGATGGCCCGGAGCTGCCGCTGCGCCGCCGCGGTGAACCGGAAGGCGTACTTCACGCCGCCTCGCCGTCCTGCTCAGTGAACAGGTCCGCCAGCAGTTCCGCCATGGTTACGGTGGTGCCGCCCTCGGCCAGCACCGCTTCGGCTTCGCGCGCCAGCATCACATCGGCCGCTTCCTCCAGCGCTTCGAAGTCCGAGATCGGAACGACGGCCGCCACCGGGGCGCCATTGCGCGTGATGACGGTCGGGACGCCTTCCTCGGCCCGGTTGATGTGGTCGGCGAGGTGGGCTCGAGCTTCCCGCACGGTCACGGTGTTCTCAGTCATGAGCTCAGTGTACGCGTTCTCGTGTACACAGGGGCATCGGTCGGGAGTCGCGTTCGTGAGCGATCCTTTACGGCATCGCCTTCGCCGTGGCGGAAGATCCGGCCTGACCGGCCGTCGGGCGGCCCTTTCGGGCCCGCCGGGGCTTCTGCCCGGCGGGTCTCGTCCCGCTCTGCCGGGATGTATCCGCTTTGTATGCCCGCCCTCTTGAATCCTCGCGACACGCAGGCTTCTTCGCCTCTTCCTGAAAGGGCGGCCCATGTCCGAGAGTTCCGAACGTTCCGGCGGCACGAGGCTCAGCAGGCGGCGGCTGCTCGCCCTCGGCGGCGGCCTGGCCGGCGGTGCCGTGGTGGCGGGCGCGACCCCCGCGTCGGCGGCGACCGACTGGTTCCGGCTGCCCGTCGTCACGGCCAACATCGGCCGCACGAACCTGGCCGCGCGCGAGGACGCGATCCACGACGTCCGCTTCTGCGACCCCGGCCACCGCCCCCTGGTGGGCTGGCAGGAGATCCAGGAGGGCGACGGGGACAGCCTCGAACGCTCCTGCATCACCAAGTACTTCGGCGATGCCTACGCCAACCCGTTCCTGTGGCACGACTCGGCCTACCGCGTGCCGTTCTCCGTCCCCGCGCACTGGACGGTCGTCAGCCGGGGCAGCACCTTCGTGCACGGCGGCATCTCGGGCGTCACGCCGCCGCGCTGGATCAACGAGGTCGTGGTGCGGCACGTCAACCACCCCGCCCTGGAGTTCGCGCTGATCAACACGCACTACATCGCGAACGCCTACAACGGCTCCCGGAACCCGGACCTGCGCGACGAGTGGGACCTGCACAAGCAGAAGCACAAGGACCGTGTGCTGGCCCACCACCGGGCCGGTCGCCCGGTCATCTGGACGGCGGACACGAACAACCCGGACTACGCGAAGGCCACCGGCTGGGACGCCGAGCGGCAGGTGTTCTTCCGGGGCATCGACCGGATCAACTGGATGCCCGGCGACGGCCGTGTCCAGCTCGATCTGCTGGGCACGGACACGGTCGACATGCGCGTCGACGGCCATGACGCGCGCGTGGCGATCTTCCGCGTCCGGCTCGTCCGATGAGCAGGTCGGACAGCGTATGAGCGCCCCGAGGGGCCCCGGACGGGCCCCTCGGGACGGTGTCGGCGGGAAAGTTCGTGAAGTTCTTCACAAGGAATTCGGCCCGCTCGTTGCACCGAAGAGGGCCCATGGGCCCTTCCGGGCCCCCAACAGCCCCTTGAACATGTTCAGAAGGCCGGAACCATGCGGTCCGGCAGGGGCGTTCCGGAGAGCGTTCACGGACCCCTCACAGACCACCGGAAGCCTCAGAGAGGCAGCTCACGCGGCATTGACAACGGGTCACCGGGGCCGCGGGTTCCCCTCCGGCGGCGTGACCTGGCGCACGCGAGCCGCGGAGTTTAGCACAGGCCCTGTCGGAGCTTGTGAAGGGGCGCACGAGGTACCCCCCTGGAACGGGTGGATACTCGATGGCATGAGCACCACGGAGCGTCCCAGGATCCTCGTAGTAGGCGGTGGGTACGTAGGCCTGTACGCAGCTCGTCGCATTCTGAAGAAGATGCGCTACGGCGAGGCGACCGTCACGGTCGTCGACCCGCGCTCGTACATGACCTACCAGCCCTTCCTCCCCGAAGCCGCCGCCGGCAGCATCTCCCCGCGGCACGTCGTCGTCCCGTTGCGACGCGTGCTTCCCAAGGCGGAGATCCTCACCGGCCGGGTCACCACCATCGACCAGGACCGCAAGGTCGCCACCATCGCCCCGCTGGTCGGCGAGGCGTACGAGCTGCCCTTCGACTACCTGGTCATCGCGATGGGCGCGGTCTCCCGCACCTTCCCGATCCCCGGCCTCGCCGAGCAGGGCATCGGCATGAAGGGCATCGAGGAGGCCATCGGCCTGCGCAACCACGTTCTCGAGCAGCTCGACAAGGCCGACTCCACCACCGACGAGGGGATCCGCCGCAAGGCGCTCACCTTCGTCTTCGTGGGCGGCGGTTTCGCCGGTGCGGAGACCATCGGCGAGGTCGAGGACATGGCCCGGGACGCCGCGAAGTACTACAAGAACGTGTCCCGCGAGGACATGCGCTTCATCCTCGTCGACGCCGCGGACAAGATCCTCCCCGAGGTCGGTCCCAAGCTCGGCAAGTACGGCAAGGAGCACCTCGAAGGCCGCGGTGTCGAGGTCTACCTGTCCACCTCCATGGAGTCCTGCGTCGACGGCCACGTGGTGCTGAAGAACGGCCTCGAGGTCGACTCCAACACGATCGTGTGGACCGCCGGCGTCAAGCCGAACCCGGCGCTGTCCCGCTTCGGTCTGCCGCTCGGCCCGCGCGGTCACGTCGACTGCGCGCCGACGCTCCAGGTCCAGGGCACCGACTACATCTGGGCCGCGGGCGACAACGCCCAGGTCCCGGACCTCGTCGGCCGCAAGGCCGGCAACGAGAACGCCTGGTGCCCGCCGAACGCGCAGCACGCGCTGCGGCAGGCCAAGGTGCTCGGCGACAACGTGATCTCCGGCATGCGGGGCTTCCCGCAGAAGGAGTACAGCCACGCCAACAAGGGCGCCGTCGCGGGCCTCGGCCTGCACAAGGGCGTCGCGATGATCGTCTTCGGCAAGATGAAGATCAAGCTCAAGGGCCGCCTCGCCTGGTACATGCACCGTGGCTACCACGGCATGGCGATGCCGACCTGGAACCGCAAGATCCGCGTCTTCGCCGACTGGACGCTCGCCGTGTTCCTCAAGCGCGAGGTCGTCTCGCTCGGCGCGATCGAGACGCCGCGCGAGGAGTTCTACGAGGCCGCGAAGCCGGCGCCGGTCGCCGCGCCGCAGGCCGAGAAGACCGGGGAGAAGGCCAAGGCCTCCTGACCCTCCGGTCACCGTTCGCCCCGAAGGGGCCGCCCGCCATCCGTGGTGCGGGCGGCCCCTTCGGCGTTTCCCGCCCCACGGCCGTGAGCGGCGTGCGGCGTGCGGCGTGCGGCCGGTTTTGCTCCCACGTGACCCCGACGCGGGACTGTACGGCGAGCCCTCCGGTGTTTACGTAGAAAGGGGTCATCCGGGATCTCGTCACGGAGGTGTGCGTCATGGCGGACGCCGCGCTGCGGCTGAACGGTCTCTTCGAACAGGTGCTGGGGGTTCCGCTCCCGGTGCGCATCCGGGCCTGGGACGGTTCGACGGCGGGTCCGCCGGGCGCGCCCACCCTCATCGTCCGCAACCGCCGCGCGCTGCGCCGTCTGCTGTGGAAGCCGGGCGAACTCGGCCTCGCCCGCGCCTGGGTGGCCGGCGACCTGGACGTCGACGGCGACCTCTACGGCGTGCTCGACCTGCTCGCCGGCTTCCTGTGGGAGCGCGACGAGGACGCCCGCACCCTCGCCCAGGCCCTGCGCGAACCCGAGGTGCGGGCCGCGGTGCGCGGGCTGGTGAGGCTCGCCGGGCCGCCGCTGCCGCCCGCCCCGCCCCGCGAGGAGGTCCGCAGACCCGGCCACCTCCACACCAGGCGCACCGACCGGCGCGCGATCAGCCACCACTACGACGTCGGCAACGACTTCTACGAGATCGTCCTCGGCCCGTCCATGGTGTACTCCTGCGCCTACTGGCAGGCCCCCGAGTCCGAGGGCGGCACCCTGGAGGACGCCCAGCGCGACAAGCTCGAACTCGTCTGCCGCAAGCTTGCCCTGACACCTGGTCAGCGGCTCCTCGACGTCGGCTGCGGCTGGGGCTCGATGGCCATCCAGGCCGCCCGCGAACACGGCGTGAGCGTCGTCGGCATCACCCTGTCCCAGGAGCAGGCCGCCCACGCCCGCAAGCGCGTCGCCGACGAGGGCCTCACGGACAAGGTGGAGATCAGGGTGCAGGACTACCGCGACGTCCGCGACGGGCCGTACGACGCGATCTCCTCCATCGGCATGGCCGAACACGTCGGCGCGGACCGCTACTTGGAGTACGCGCGCGAACTGCACGGGCTGCTCCGGCCCGGCGGACGGCTCCTCAACCACCAGATCGCCCGCCGCCCCCAGCGGGACGAATCGGCGTACAACGTCAACGAGTTCATCGACGCCTACGTCTTCCCGGACGGGGAGCTCGCCCCGCTCGGCACCACCGTCACCCAGCTGGAGCGCGCCGGGTTCGAGGTGCGCGACGTGGAGTCGATCCGCGAGCACTACGCGCTGACGCTGCGCCGTTGGGTCGCCAACCTGGAGGCCGACTGGCCGCGCGCGACGCGGCTCGCCGGGTCCGGCCGGGCGCGCGTGTGGCGCCTGTACATGGCGGCGTCGGCGCTGGCCTTCGAGCACAACCGCATCGGCGTCAACCAGGTCCTGGCCGTGAAGACCCCGGAGTCCGGCGTCTCGGGCCTGCCGCTGCGCTCGCGCACCTGGAACTGAACGCGGCCGGGCCCCGCCCCTCCCGAGACGGGGAGGGGCGGGGCCCGGTGCATGACACGTCGTCCGCTACTCCGCCTTGATCGCCTGGAGCGTGTTCAGGCGGGCCGCCCGCCGCGCCGGCCACAGCGCGGCCAGCACGCCGACCGTCGCCGCCAGCAGCAGGAAGAGAGCCATCCGGCCCCAGGGCAGGACCAGTTCGTACGTCGCCATGCTGGTGCCGAGCAGCTCGCCGGCCGCCCAGCCGAAGAACACGCCGAGGCCGATGCCCAGCACCCCGCCGAACAGGGAGATGACGAGCGACTCCAGGCGGACCATCCGCTTGACGCCCCGCCGGTCCAGGCCGATCGCGCGCAGCATGCCGATCTCCTGGGACCGCTCGAACACCGACATGGCCAGGGTGTTGATGACGCCGAGGACCGCGACGACCACGGCCATCGCCAGCAGGCCGTAGACCATGTTCAGCATCAGCGTGAACATCTGCGCGATGTCGTCGGAGATGTCCTTCTTGTCCTGGACGAGGACCGCCGGGTTGTTGCCCAGCGCCTTCTCCAGGCCGTCCTTCGCCGCGCCGGAGGCGCCGTCGGCCGTCTTCACCATGACCCGCATGTCGCCCGGGTCGCTCTGGTGCGGGGCGAGGGTCGCGGTGTCGAGCATGATGCCGCGGAACATGTCGTTGCCGACGTAGATCCCGGCGACCGTCAGCCGCTGCTTCTCGCCGTCCTCGAAGGCGACGGTGAAGCCGGAGCCGGGCTTCCAGCCGTGCGACGTCGCGGTGTCGTCGTCCACGACGACCCGGCTGCCGCCCACCGCGAACGCACCGGAGTCCATGTCCAGTTCGGTCAGCTCACCGATGGCCGAGCCGTCGACGCCGGTCAGGTACTCGGTCTCGCCGTCGATGCGGGACGGCGCGTTGCGCAGCGGGCTGGTGGCGGTGACGCCGTCGGTCTCCCGCAGCTTCTTCTCGACGTCGGGGGAGAGGGTGTTGCCGTTGGCCATGGACACCACGTAGTCGGCGCTGATCGACGCCGACGCCATCTCGTCGATGGACTTCTGCAGGCTGCCCGCCATCACGGTCATGCCGGTGATGAGGGTCAGGCCGATCATCAGCGCGGAGGCGGTGGCGGCCGTGCGGCGCGGGTTGCGCACCGAGTTCTGCCGGGCGAGCCTGCCGGAGACGCCGAAGGCGCGCAGCAGGGGCGCGGCGGCGGCGATCAGCGGCCGGGACAGCAGCGGCGTCAGGACGAACACGCCGGTGATCAGCAGGACCGCGCCGATACCCATCGGGGCCTGCCCGTCCGAGCCGCTCATCGACGTCGCGGCCAGCACGACGGCGACGCCCGCCGCCGCGAGCAGCGCGCCCAGCGTGTTGCGCAGCACCAGCGACTTGGTGGTCGCCTTGGCGTGCACGCTGCTCATCGCGGCGACCGGCGGGATCTTCGCGGCGCGTCGGCCGGGCAGCCAGGCCGCGAGCACGGTGACGACGATGCCGACGGCGAGGGCGGCGCCGACCGTGCCCGGCGTGACGACCAGCGGACCGTCGGGCACGGTCGCGCCGAGCGAGCCCATCAGGGACCGCAGCCCGGCGCCGATGCCGATGCCGGCGAGCAGGCCGGTCACGGCGGCGACCGCGCCGACGACGAACGCCTCGATCAGCACCGACCGCGTGACCTGCCGGCGGGAGGCGCCCACCGCGCGCAGCAGCGCCAGCTCCCGGGTGCGCTGGGCGACCAGCATGGTGAAGGTGTTGGCGATGATGAAGGTGCCGACGAACAGGGCGATGCCCGCGAAGACCAGCAGGCCCTGCTTCATCCCGCTCATCGACGAGGCGATCGCCTCGGCCTGGTCGGCGGCGAGCCGCTCGCCCGTGGTGGTCTCGACGACGTCCTTCGGCAGGGCGCGGTCCAGTTCGGCCTTGAGCGCGGCCTGCGTGACGCCCGCCTTCGCCTCGACGGCGATCTCGTCGTACGTGCCCGCCTCGCCGAACAGCCGCTGGGCGGTGGCCGTGTCGAACAGGGCGAGGCTGCCGCCGGCGGCGACGTTGCCGTCGTCGGTGGTGAAGACGCCGGTGATCCTCGGCGTCAGCACGGGCCCGTCCACCGACAGCCGTACGGTGTCGCCGACCTCGTAGCCGGCGCGCTTCGCGGTCTCGGCGTCGACGAGGACCTCGCCGGGGCCCTTCGGGGCGTGCCCGGCGACCAGCGGATAGCGGGGATCCTTCGCGCCCCAGTAGTTGCCGCCCTGGGACTGGAAGCCGTTGCCGATCAGCTTGCCGTCCTTGTCGGCCAGGGCGGTGAAGCCGCTGACGACGCCGACGGCGGAGGCGGCGCCCGGCACGCGCGCGCTGCGGTCGAGCAGTGCCTGCGTCAGCTCGGGCACCTCGCCGACCCTGTCGCCCTCGGCCTCCCGGTAGTCGGGCCGGACGGCGACGTCGACCCGGTCGAAGCCCTTGGCGGAACTCTTCTGGAACGCCTCGGAGATGGTGTTGGTGAAGACCAGCGTCCCGGACACGAACGCCACGCCGAGCATCACGGCGAGCACGGTCATCAGAAGCCTGGCCTTGTGCGCAAGTACGGTGCGCAGGGCGGTGCGGAACATCAGCTCGTGCGGCCCTTCGCGTCGAACTGCTTCATGAAGTCGAGGACGTTGTCGGCGGTCGGGCCGTCCATCTCGTCGACGATGCGGCCGTCGGCGAGGAAGACGACGCGGTCCGCGTAGGCGGCGGCCACCGGGTCGTGGGTGACCATCACGACCGTCTGCCCGAGCTCGCGCACGGAGTTGCGCAGGAAGCCCAGCACCTCGGCGCCGGAACGGGAGTCGAGGTTCCCGGTCGGCTCGTCGCCGAAGATGATGTCCGGCCGGGAGGCCAGCGCGCGGGCCACGGCCACGCGCTGCTGCTGGCCGCCGGACAGCTGGGAGGGCCGGTGGCCGAGCCGGTCGGCGAGGCCGGTCATCCGGATCACGTCGTCCAGCCACTGCTTGTCCGGCCTGCGGCCCGCGATGTCCATGGGGAGCGTGATGTTCTCCAGGGCGGTCAGGGTGGGCAGCAGGTTGAACGCCTGGAAGATGAAGCCGATCTTGTCCCGCCGCAACTTGGTGAGCTGCTTGTCCTTCAGGGAGCCGAGTTCGGTCTCGCCGACGCGCACCGAACCGGAGGAGAAGGTGTCGAGGCCGGCCACGCAGTGCATCAGCGTGGACTTGCCGGACCCGGACGGGCCCATGATCGCGGTGAACTCGGCCTGCCGGAAGTCGACGGAGACCCGGTCGAGGGCGACCACCCGGGTCTCGCCCTGTCCGTAGATCTTCGACAGATCCGTGGCGCGGGCGGCCACGGCGGTGGACCGCGCGGCGGGTGCTGTGGTGGTCACGGGGAGACACTCCTGTGGGACGACGACGGTACGAGAACGAGCACGATCCATCGTTCTGCCCGCGGGGCGCCGTGTAGTCAGCCGCTGTTCCCGTTCCGGGGGGCGACTCGGGACGGACCGAGGGCGGTCGCGTCATACCTGGGGATGACGGGCGACCCCGACGCGAGGCCCGCGCGAGTACGGAGGGAGCGCTTCCACGAGGCCTGGTGGAGGGCTCGTGGGGGCGCGGACGGAGCCCTCCGCGATAACAGGGGGGACCCCCTTGTTCGTACGGTGAAATTCCGTCATTCCCCATGCGCCGCCGCACGTCACACGCAAGGCTGTTGGCAAGTGCGGATGGCCTGCCCCGGTGTCTGATGCACCCTCAGACATCAATAAAATAAGACAACATCGGTTCCGAGCGTCAGGTGAGGGAGGGAGGCGCCCCGATAGGCTCGGAACCTGTTGCGGAGCCCATGGCCTGCCCGGATGGTGGAATGCAGACACGGCGAGCTTAAACCTCGCTGCCCCTTCGCGGGCGTGCCGGTTCAAGTCCGGCTCCGGGCACTTCCGACGCACGCCGGGCCGCGCACGCGGCGGCCCCGCTCCCGCACCCCTCCGACGAAGCCGCGCCTCGTCACGGACGTCCGAGGATGCCGACGGTGGTGCGCATCGGTCGGTCGTGCCGGGCGTGGATCAGCTCGTCGTGGGAGGGCGGCACGTCGGCGAGGACGCCGAGCCAGGCGTAGGGGTACGTCCGCTCGAAGACGCGGGCCGTCTCCGCGGGCACGGCCCGGCGGGACACGCCCCAGAAGCCGTCGCGGCCGACGACGCAGTCGCACTCCAGGACGTCCTCGGCGCGGGGCGTGGCCTCGCGCGCCGCCGAGACCGACCTGGCCGAGGTCTGCACGGGCTTCCCCCGTCGCGTGAGCGCGGGCCGCCTTTGTCGCAGGTCGGTCATGAACGGGTCCCCACGGGTGTCGGGAATCACGGACCCGCGTAGCGTGTTGCGCAGCACCACGAGGGAAAGATCCTCCCCAAGCACTAGGGTCAATCCTTTGCCTGCCTATTACTCTAGAAGCCAAGGCCACGCAGTGTTGGCCATGGAGGAGTGAAATGAGGAGCAGAAACCCGGTCTTCTCGCGACGGGGGTTCAGCCGCGACAACGGCTACGCGGGCTTCAACACCGCGCCGCAGGCCGGGGGACCCGCTGTCGCCACGCAGGGCAACCCGTACGCCCAGCAGACCGCCAACCCGTACGCGCAGAACCCCTACGCGCAGAACCCTTACGCGCAGCAGGACCTGCAGCACGGCGCGCCGCAGGCGCCGGTCACCACCGACCGCATGACGATGGACGACGTCGTCATGCGCACGGCGACCACGCTCGGCGTGCTCATCGTCACGGCCGCGCTCTCCTGGGCGCTGCTGCCGGTCGACGACGCCAACATCAGCCGCAGCTATGGCATCGGTATCGGCGCCGCGCTGATCGGCATGGTCCTGGCGCTGGTGCAGTCCTTCAAGCGCAAGGCCTCCCCGGCGCTGATCCTGACCTACGCGGCGTTCGAGGGCGTCTTCCTCGGCGTGGTCTCCAGCATCGTCGACAACCGCATCGCGAGCGGTGCGGCCATGCAGGCGGTGCTCGGCACGATGGCGGTCTTCGTCGGCGTGCTGGTCGCCTACAAGGCGGGCTGGATCCGCGTCAACCGCCGCTTCTACGGCTTCGTGATGGCGGCGGCGCTCGGCTTCGTCCTGCTGATGGCCGTGAACCTGCTGTTCGCGGTGTTCGGCGGCGGTGACGGCCTCGGCTTCCGCAGCGGTGCCCTCGGTGTCGTCTTCGGCGTCATCGGCATCCTGCTCGGCGCCTGCTTCCTCGCCCTGGACTTCAAGCAGGTCGAGGACGGGCTGGCCTACGGCGCCCCGCGCGAGGAGGCGTGGCTCGCGGCCTTCGGCCTCACGCTGACGCTGGTGTGGATCTACCTCGAGTTCCTGAGGCTCATCTCGATCCTCAACAGCAACGACTAGCGGCGCACCTGCCGCGGTTCGCCGCGGATGTGCGAAGGGGCCCCGGATCCGTCCGGGGCCCTTCGTCGTCTCGTCGCGTCGCGAGACCGTGTGCGCGCCTACCGCAGTTTGCGCGCGGCCCTCCTCAGGTCGTACTCGTGGATGATCGCCTTCGCGTGGCCGTACGCGAGATTGTGCTCGGCGCGGAGCCAGCTGACCTTCTCTTCGAAGCGGAAGAGAGCGGGGCCTTCTTCGACGGTGCGGATCCAGTCGGAGATCTCACGACCGGTGCAGTGCGGAATACGGGCTAGCAGGTTGCGATGGGTCTCCTCGGAGAAGACTTGGGACATCGGCGCCTCCGGACGCATGGGATGTAAGCCGGTCCTTCAGGTCACCGTGCCTGAGCGTTCGCCCGTTGGCAACAGTGCCGCCGAGGCGCGTACGCTCGCGGCGTGGTTGATACGACGCCCCTCACTCTCGCCGTGGATCACTTCGCCGACCGCCTGCGGGCCGCACCGCAGAGCCGGCTCCAGCGAGGGGCCGCCGCCGAGGCGCTGGCACTGGCGCGGGAGTTGGCCCGGCGGGCCCAGCTGCGGGAGTTCCCCGGCGCGGAGCCGCGGGAGATGCCGGACGCGGGGATGTTCGCCGCCGCCGACCAAATCACCGTCGCGGGGCACGACTTGGCGCTGGTGCTGACGACCGGGGCCGACGTCGAGGAAGCGGTGCGGCTGGTGGAGGAGGCCCGGCAGCGGGCCGGGGTGTAGCCGGTCTTCTCAGAGCGACGCGATGACGCGGTCGGCCAGGATGTAGACGTTCTCCTCGCCGCAGGCGAAGGTCAGCGTGTAGGCGCCGGAGATCCCGGAGCCGCCGAGCAGGTACGGGCTCTCGCCGGCCCGGAGGGCGGCGGCCAGCCGGTCCGCGGTCTCGCGGTGGCCCGGCGTCATGCACAGGGTCGTGCCGTCGGCGAAGACGTACACGTCGAGGGTGCCAAGCGGGCCCGGGCGGACGTCGGTCAGCTCGACGCGGGACGTGGCCAGCTCCTCCAGCGTGGCGACCGTGCGCTCGTGGTCGTTCACGACGGGTGAGGGGGCCGGGACGAAGTCCGGGTGCGAGGGGTGCCGGCGGCGGGCCGCGGCCAGCTCCGCGGACTCACCCGCGGTCTCCTCGGTGTCCCCGCCCGGCTCGGTCACCGGCTCCAGGTGCTCGAGTCCGGCGAAGTCGGCCTGCCGGGGCAGGAACAGCTCGCTGTCGGGCAGGCCCAGCAGCGTCGGCGTGTCGGCGGCGTCGCGGGCCTCCTGCGCGGCCCAGAAGGCACGCGCCTCGGCGAGCTCGCGCTCCCGCTCCTCGGCCAGCGCCTCGGCCACGGCCGTGCGTATCTCATCGGCCTCGGCGGTGGCGCGGGCGGCGGGGATGGCCGCACGCGTGGCGCGGCTCTCGGCCAGCTCGGCGTGGAGCGCCGCGACCTGGCGGCGCAGCACCACGAGGGTGCGCAGGACGGCGACGCCCACGGCGCCCGTGGCGGCCGTGGTGATCAGCAGGGCGATCGGCATGGCGCTCACTGACGTACTCCCGGTTCAAAGTCGACCCCCGACTTCCTACATCAGCTTGAAGGGCGGACTAACCCCCTGTCAGTGCGTAACGTCACGAAAGGGACGGGACTTTGGCCCCGCACCCACCATGGCAGCGGCCCTGACCTGCGGGAATCGCCGGGCGGAGGGAGATAGGTCACATCCTGAGGGAGATTGGATCACAAAACGGCCCGGCGCCCCGGTGGTTCCGGGGCGTCGGGCCGATGCGGTGACGCTGGGTTCAACTCCCGTCACGCGGACGGGATCAGATGCCCGGTGCGGGCGCGCGCTGTCTCAGCTGAGGCGCTCGATGACCATCGCCATGCCCTGGCCGCCGCCGACGCACATGGTCTCCAGGCCGAACTGCTTGTCGTGCCACTGGAGCGAGTTGATCAGCGTGCCGGTGATGCGGGCGCCGGTCATGCCGAAGGGGTGGCCGACGGCGATGGCGCCGCCGTTGACGTTCAGCTTCTCCAGCGGGATGCCGAGGTCGCGGTAGGAGGGGATCACCTGGGCGGCGAACGCCTCGTTGATCTCGACCAGGTCGATGTCGTCGATGGTCAGGCCGGCCCGGCGCAGAGCCTGCTGCGAGGCCTCGACCGGGCCGAGGCCCATGATCTCGGGGGACAGGCCGGAGACGCCGGTGGAGACGATCCGGGCCAGCGGGGTGAGACCGAGCTCGCGGGCCTTGGTGTCGCTCATGATGACGAGCGCGGCGGCGCCGTCGTTGAGCGGGCAGCAGTTGCCGGCGGTGACCAGGCCGTCGGGGCGGAAGACCGGCTTGAGGCCCTGGACGCCCTCCAGGGTGACGCCGGGGCGCGGGCCGTCGTCCTTGGAGACCACGGTGCCGTCGGGCAGCGTGACCGGGGTGATCTCCCGCTCCCAGAAGCCGTTCTTGATGGCTTCCTCGGCGAGGTTCTGCGAGCGGACGCCGAACTCGTCCATGTCCTGGCGGGTGACGCCCTTCCAGCGGGCGAGGTTCTCGGCGGTCTGGCCCATCGCGATGTACGGGTCGGGCAGCAGGCCGTCCTCGCGCGGGTCGTGCCAGGTGGTGCCCTCCTGCTGGGCGACCTCCGCCGTGCGGGCCTCGGCCTCGGCGAACAGCGGGTTGCGCGTGTCCGGGAGGCTGTCCGAGTTGCCCTTGGCGAAGCGGGAGACGGTCTCGACGCCGGCCGAGATGAAGACGTCGCCCTCGCCGGCCTTGATGGCGTGCAGGGCCATGCGGGAGGTCTGCAGGGACGAGGAGCAGTACCGGGTGACCGTGCAGCCGGGCAGGTGGTCCATGCCCATCTGCACGGCGACGACGCGGCCGAGGTTGTTGCCCTGCTCGCCGCCGGGCAGGCCGCAGCCCAGCATCAGGTCGTCGATGTCCTTCGGGTCCAGCTCGGGGACCTTGGCGAGGGCGGCCTGGATGATCGTGGCGGTGAGGTCGTCGGGGCGCAGGTCCTTGAGGGAGCCCTTGAAGGCGCGGCCGATGGGGGAGCGGGCGGCTGAGACGATCACGGCTTCGGGCATCACGGCTCCATTGGCATGCGTACGGGATCGGCAGGGTTGTCTGGGAAGTTACCCGTACGTATGGCCCGGGTCACGGGTCGGGCGGTGTGACCCGCGCCGCAGTTTTCTAAGCGCTTGCTTTTCCCGCTTGCGTGATCCGCCCGCTCCGCACCGTCACGACACCCGTCACGACACCCGTCACGGCGACCGGGACGACACCCGTCACGACCGCCGTCACGACGACCGGGACGACGACTGCCCGGAGGGCTGCCCCGTCGGTGCCGGCTCCGCCTCCGGCACCCGGCGCCTGCGCCGCCGCTTGAGCAGCGCCCACGGGCCCCGGGGGCCGCTCGGCATCGCCGCCGCGACCTCCGTACCGGCCTCCGAGGCGGCCTCGGCCGCCGCCCGCGCCACCGGCAGGAAGCCCTCGCGGCGGGAGACGTCCGGACGCTCCTCCTCCGCCGGCCACAGCCCCAGCGCCGCGCACACCGTCGGCAGGACCGCCATCGCGGCCGTCGCGTACCCCTCGGCCGACGGGTGGTAGTTGTCCGGGCCGAACAGCTCGCGCGGGTTGGCCGCGAACTCCGGGCCCAGCAGATCGCCCAGCGACACCGTGCGACCGCCCTGCTGGACGGCGCCGATCGTCTGCGCGGCGGCCAGCTGCCGCGAGGCCCGGCGGGCCAGCCAGCGCAGCGGCTGCCGCACCGGCTCGATCGTGCCCAGGTCGGGGCAGGTGCCGACCACGACCTCCGCCCCGGCCGTCCGCAGCCGCCGTACCGCCGCCGACAGACAGCGCACCGAGCGGGTGGCCGGCATCCGGTTCGTCACGTCGTTGGCGCCGATCATGATCACGCAGACGTCCGGCAGCCCGCCCGTGTCCGCGAGCACCTGCGACACCTGGCGCTCCAGATCGTCGGAGCGGGCCCCGGGAACCGCGACCGAGCGCAGCATCACGGGGCGCTCCGCGACCGCGGAGAGCCCCGCCGCCAGCAGCGCGCCCGGCGTCTGCCCCGCCCGGTGCACGCCCTGCCCGGCCGCCGTGGAGTCGCCCAGCATCGTCAGCCGCAGCGGCGGCTCACCGGAGGCGGGCAGTGACGCGCCGTACAGGCCTTCCGCGTTCGGCACCCGGGGCGGCGTGCCGTTGCCGACACGGCGCCGGGCCAGCTGCATCTCGGCCACCAGCAGCCCGACCGTGGCCGCGCCCGCCAGGCCGATCCCGCCCCCGCCGTACGCCGCCCCGGCCGCGATCCGCCGGGCCGCCCTCGCCCTCGACATGCTCGTCATGCGTCGCCGCCACCTCCTCGATGCCCTACCTCCTGCTTGCCCCGTACGGCCCGTCGGTCAATCGCAACAACCTGTGAACAGCCCGTCCGAGTCGCCCGAGGCCATAGGCTGGCTGCACATCACGACCACACCATTTGCCATTTGCAGCATCCGGAGACAACGGTGCAATTCCACGACTCGATGATCAGCCTCGTCGGCAACACCCCGCTGGTGAGGCTCAACAGCGTGACCAAGGGCATCAGGGCGACCGTCCTGGCCAAGGTGGAGTACTTCAATCCCGGCGGTTCGGTGAAGGACCGCATCGCCCTGCGCATGATCGAGGCCGCAGAAAAGAGCGGCGAACTGAAGCCCGGCGGCACCATCGTGGAGCCGACCAGCGGCAACACGGGCGTCGGCCTGGCGATCGTGGCCCAGCAAAAGGGCTACAAGTGCATCTTCGTGTGCCCCGACAAGGTCTCCACGGACAAGATCAACGTCCTGCGCGCCTACGGCGCCGAGGTGGTCGTGTGCCCCACCGCCGTCGACCCCGAGCACCCCGACTCGTACTACAACGTCTCCGACCGGCTGGTCCGCGAGACGCCGGGCGCCTGGAAGCCGGACCAGTACTCCAACCCCAACAACCCGCTCTCCCACTACCACTCCACCGGCCCGGAGCTGTGGGAGCAGACGGAGGGGCGGATCACCCACTTCGTCGCGGGCGTCGGCACCGGCGGCACCATCTCCGGCACCGGCCGGTACCTGAAGGACGCCAGTGACGGCAAGGTGAAGATCATCGGCGCCGACCCGGAGGGCTCCGTCTACTCGGGCGGCTCCGGCCGGCCGTACCTGGTCGAGGGCGTAGGCGAGGACTTCTGGCCGACCGCCTACGACCGGACCGTCGCCGACGAGATCGTCCCGGTGTCCGACAAGGACTCCTTCCAGATGACCCGCCGCCTCGCCAAGGAGGAGGGCCTGCTGGTGGGCGGCTCCTGCGGCATGGCCGTCGTCGCCGCCCTGCGCGTCGCCGAGCGGCTCGGCGAGGACGACGTGGTGGTCGTCCTGCTGCCGGACAGCGGCCGCGGCTACCTCAGCAAGATCTTCAACGACGAGTGGATGGCCGACTACGGCTTCCTGGAGGACACCGGCCCCAGCGCCCGCGTCGCCGACGTGCTCGACGACAAGGTGCACGGCGCCATCCCGTCCCTCGTCCACATGCACCCCGAGGAGACCGTCGGCCAGGCCATCGAGGTGCTGCGCGAGTACGGCGTCTCCCAGATGCCCGTCGTCAAGCCCGGCGCCGGCCACCCCGACGTCATGGCCGCGGAGGTCGTCGGCTCGGTCGTGGAACGGGAGTTGCTGGACGCGCTGTTCAACAAGCGGGCCTCCCTGGACGACCCGCTGGAGAAGCACATGTCGGCCCCGCTGCCGCAGGTCGGCTCCGGCGAACCCGTCGAGGACCTGATGTCGGTGCTGGGCTCGGCCGACGCGGCGATCGTCCTCGTCGAGGGCAAGCCGACCGGCGTCGTCAGCCGGCAGGACCTGCTGTCCTTCCTCGCGACGAACGGGAAGTGACGGCAGACGTCCGGTGAACCACGAGGGCCGGCGCCGAACTTGCGGTGATCAACGACCTTCGTGGACTTCGCGGAAGTGGTACGAGCGCGTCACGTCCGCGCAGCACCCGCTTAACACGTGTAGGGCACATTGGAGGTGTCGGCAAGGGCGGGAGCGGCTCCCCGCTCGGGCCGGCACCGAACGGCGCCAAGGACCTCCGGAGCGGCTCCCGGACCTCCATGGACGCCACGGACGCGCAAGCCCGGCCCTGACCCGGCCCGCGTCCCACGCGGGGACCGCCGTCGTCCCGCCCCCCGTCACAGGGGGTGCGGCGGTCCCCGCCTACTCCTTCCGCTCACTCGGTCCAATCGGTGTCTTCGGACCGCTTCTTCCGCCCGCCCCCGAACAACGCCGGGTTCTGGCGGGCCGCCTGGACCACGTTCACCCCGGCGATGCCCGCCCAGGCGACCAGCAGGCCGGGCAGTTCCGCGACGCCGCCGCCGATCGCCGACAGCGGGACCGCGAGGACCAGCGAGACGATGCCGAAGCCGAAGCGCTCGCCCCAGGAGTCCGTCGGCCGCGGCGAGCGCGCGTCCCGGGCCACCACCATCTGCTGCTCGGCGAACTGCCGGCGCACCCGCCGCTCCACCGCCCCGTCGATGCGCTGATCGACCTTCTCCAGGAACGACTCGACCAGCGCCGACTCATACTCCTCGCCCAGCTCCCTGCGCGCCTGCAAGGTGGCGTCGAGTTCCTTCTTCAGATCGGTGTCCCGCGCGTCCATTCCGGTCATGCTCACCACGCTAGGCAGCGGCCCGGCCCGACGCACTGGGGCTAACCCCCCTCTCCGCACGGGGGCCGGCTCGCGTCTCTGTATAACGGCATGCAGACTTCTGATGGCTGAAGAGGATGAGGGGGAGCACGTCATGAGCGGGACCGACAGCCCTGCGGCTCGATTGCAGGCGCTCTTCGAGGGGCACCGGCTGACGCCGACCCAGCGGCGCATCGCGCACAGCATGGTGCGCCGGGCCGCCGACGTGCCGTTCCTGTCCAGCGTGGAACTCGCCGAACTCGCCGGGGTCAGCCAGCCGTCCGTCACCCGCTTCGCCGTCGCCCTCGGCTTCGACGGCTACCCCGCGTTGCGCCGCCACCTGCGCGAGGTGGCGCCCCCCGAGCAGACGGCGGACACGGCGTCGTTCAACGAGTTCCAGCAGGCCGTCGAGGCCGAGATCGAGAACCTCCGCCATCTGTCGGAGGCGCTGGCCGACCCGCGTCCGGTGCGCCGGGCGGGCCAACTGCTCGCCGCCTCCCGCCCGTTGCCCGTCCTCGGACTGCGCGCGGCGGCGGCGCAGGCGTACGGCTTCGCGTACTTCGCCGCCAAGGTCCATCCCGACGTACGGCTGCTGGGCGAGGGCGGCACGATGGTCCAGGACCGCATCGACGCCGCGGTCCGGGCCGGCGCCACGGCGCTGATCTGCTTCGCGCTGCCCCGGCACCCCCGCGAGGTCGTCGACACGCTCACCTACGCCAAGGAGGCAGGCCTGGCCGTGGTCACGGTGGCCGACTCCGCGTTCGCGCCGGTCGCCAAGGTGTCCGACCTGCTGCTGCCCGCCGCCGTCGGCACGGCGCTCGCCTTCGACACCGCCTGCGGCCCGATGCTGCTGGGCCGGGTGCTGCTGGAGGCCATGTGCGACGACCTGCCGGACGCGCAGGCGCGGCTGGAGGAGTTCGACGCGCGGGCGGCGGCCCGCGGCCTGTTCGTGGAGTGAGCCTCCGCGGATTCTCAGATTCGTCTCACCTTGCCCCGCTAGCGTGCGTGTCCTAAAACTCCGTTACATCCTTCGGACACTTCGCACTGCGCGAACTTCGACAGACGTGAGACGGGAGGCTGACGTGGCGCGCGGAGGACAAGGGCTTGCTCGGGTGGCCGTCGTTCTACGGGCCGGGGCGGCACCGCTGTGGTGGCTGGGCGTCCTGGCGGCGGGCATCGGCATGGCGGTGCCCGGACTGACCGGACGCCGGATCGGGACACTGGCCGGGGCCGCGCTGTTCCTGGTGGCGGCGGCCGTCGTGGCGTACGCCCGCCGGGGCAGGTACCGGACGCTGGCCCGCTCGGCGGTCCGCGCCGGCAAGCATGACGTGCTCCAGGACCGGGCGGTGACCGGCCGCACCTGGCGCCGGGGACACCGCTGGTGGCTGCTGCTCGCGTTCCTGGCGGCGCTGGGCAGCGCGTTCGCCGTACCGGTCGCGGGCGGCATGCTGCTGGCCGGGACGGGCGTCGGACTGTGGCTGAAGGCCGCGTGGTTCGGGCGCCTGGAGCGGGCCGACGACGTCCTGCTGTGGGCCCGTGTCGACTGGCTCGCCGCGGGTGGCAGCCCGGCCGGCAAGGCCGTGAAGGGCTACCGCAGCACGGGCATCGCGGCGGGCGACGCGGCCCCCGGAGGAGCCCGCCGCCGCACCGCCGCGCTGGTCTGATCCCGGCCCCGGACCGGGCCTCAGACCTCCAGCTCCTCCTCGATCCTCTTCAGCTGGTGGCGGGCCATCGCCAGGTTGGCCCGCTTGGCGTCGAGGACGAGGTAGAGGAAGAGGCCGTTGCCGCTGCGCCCGCTGAGCAGGCGGATCAGGTGGTACTGGTCGGAGAGCGTGATCAGGATGTCCTCGATGCTGCTCTTGAGCCCGAGGTGCTCGATGGTGCGCATCTTGGCGCGCACGACGTCGGTGTTGCCCGCGGCGGCGACGTTCAGGTCGAAGGTCTTGCCGCCGCCCATCGTGCCCAGGGCCATGCCGCTGGTGTAGTCGACGAGCGCGACTCCGGTCGCGCCCTCGATGGAGGCGAGGGCTTCCTTCAGCGCGGTCTCGGTGTTGGCCATGACGGTGGTTCCTCTCAGTTCTGGACGTGTTCGGTGTGCTGTGCGGGTTCGGGGTTCGGTGCGGTGTCGACGAGTTCGCCGATGCGGGCGCCCGCGCGGCGGCCCTCCAGGTGGAGGCGCCCGACGTTCACGCGGTCCTCGGCGAGGAGCGTGAGGACGGCGGAGCGGCCCGCCGCGTACGTCGCGACGTAGCCGCGCGCGCCGCGCACCAGCAGTTCGCGGAAGCCGCCCTGGCCGGTCGCGTCGGTCAGCCGCGCGGTGACGCCGAGCGCCGCCGCGGTGAGCGCCGCCACGCCCTCGGGTTCGACGCCGGGGGCGTCGTGGGCGATGACCAGGCCGTCGACGCTCGCGGCGAGGGCGCCCGTGAGCTGCGGCACCCGGGTCTTGAGGCGCCGCAGCTCGTCCAGGACGTCGGCCTCGGTTGCCATCAGGTTTCTCCTCTCGGCACGCGTCCGCTGCCGTTCACAGCGCCTCCAGCGCATCCCTGAGCCTCTTCAGCAACGTGATGTCGGGGTCGGTGACCACGGGCAGACCCGCGCCCACGGCGGTCGGGGCGTTCGGGGCGTTCGGGCCGGGGTGGGCGGCGGGCGGTGTGGTCGGGGCGGACGTGAGGATGCCGGCCGCCACCAGCCGGCGTACGTCGACCAGCGTGTGGAACGCCGGCCGGCTCAGTTCCCGCGCGATGTCCTGTGCCGTGCGGACGCCGTCCACGAGGGCCAGCACGGCCCTCTGACGGGGCGTCGGCGCGGGCGCGCGGGCGGCGTCCCCGGCGCGGAGCAGGGGCGCGGTGTCCGGCGCCGGGTCGGGCCACACGCGGCGCAGCAGCGCACGGCGGCGCAGGACGCCGCGCTCCAGGTCCTCGACCGGCACCGGCGGTACGACGCCCGGCGCGTGCGGTGTGCCGTGGTGGAAGCGGCCCGGCGTCCGGCTGGGGGCGAGTGCGAAGTAGGCCGCGTCGTGGAAGGCGGTCAGGTGGCAGACCTCCAGCGCGGCCCGGGTGACGAGGTGCGCACCCCGGGGCCCGGCGGCGGGTCCGGAACCGGTTGAGGGCCCGGGCCCGGCGGCGCGTCCGGAACCGCCGGACAGCAGCGCGTCGGCGTCGGGCGCGGCGGGGCTCTCGGCGTGCACCACGTGCCCGTCGGCGAGGTGCAGGGTGCCGCCCTCGCGGACGAGGGAGCCGGTGGCCCGGTCGGCGGCGAGGCGGGTCAGCATCGGCGAGAGGTGGCCCGGCCCGGCGGTGGGCGCCGTCGACTTCTCGCGTATCGGCAGGCGCGGCGGAGTCGTCATGACCGCCGTCATCCCAGGACCAGCCGTCCGGCCATCTCACCGAGCCGGATGCGGGCCAGCGCGAGGTTGCCGTCGGCGCGGCCCATCCACAGGTGGAGGAAGACGCTGCTGTCGAAGGACGTCCGCACGAACCGCAGGACGTGATAGCTGTCCCGGTTGCTGACGATCACGTCCTCGACCGGCGGGTCCACCTCGCCGCCGGTGTCGTCGGCCGCGAACGCGCGGTGCTCGGCGGCCAGCCGCGCGAACTCCGCCGCCTCGGCGGCGGCCGTCTCGTGGTCGCCGCCCGGCGCCTCACCGACGGTGCCCAGGGCCAGCCCGCTCGTCCAGTCCACCAGAGAGGCACCCCGGGCACCGGGCAGACGCATCGCTTCGAGCAGACACTCGTCGATTCCGGGCACGGCGACGTCCCCTCCCCATGGGCTTCGGTTGAGTAACCCCGAAACTACGCTCCGTGTGAGTCCCAGGTGGAGGTTCTGGCATTTTCCCGTGGAACATGCGTGAAGCGGCTAGCGTGGACCAATTGGCCGCCCCGTCACGTCAGTCGGCGGTGCCCTCCGTGAGGGCGGTGAGGGACGCGGCGTGTGCGCCGCCGGACTCCGCCACGATCTCCTCCACCGTCTGCGGCTCGCGCACCGTCGCGAACGCGACGCCCCCGCCGCCGTCCGGGGCGAAGCCGTAGATCCCGGGCCGCGCCAGCGAGTTGTACGCGTAGTGGTGCGCGAAGTAGTACGCGCCCGTGTCCAGCGCTGCCGCGTAGTCGTCCTGCTCCAGCAGTGGCAGCGCCCGCCCGGCCGCGAGCAGGTCGCCCGCGAAACAGGCCGGTCCGGCGACGTCCTGCACCACGTCCGGCCCGGACTTGGGCCGGCCCTTGGCGTCGTAGGCCGCTATGCGCAGCGGCCAGGCCGCCGGCGCGTACACCGTCCGCGTCGCGATCTGCACGCCCGCGTGCGTCACCGCCACCGGCCGGCCGCCCGCCGTCTTCGCGTACTCGACCCGCGCCACCACCGTCCCGTGCTTGGCCAGCAGCGACCGCCCGAACTCGGTGACCAGCCCGTACCGCCCGTCGAACAGCCCCGGCACCACCTCCCGCAGCAGCCGCGCGTACTGCGCGTACGTCGGTGTCGTCTCGTCGGAGGCGAAGTTCACCGGCAGTCCGCCGCCGATGTCGACGGTGTCGATCCGCCGCTCGCCCGCGCGCCGGTTGATCTCCTCCGCGAGCGCGTACGTCTCCGCCACGCCCTGGGCCATCAGCGACAGCGGGATGCCCTGCGAGCCGGTGTGCGCGTGCAGCCGCGTCAGCCACGGCCGGTCCAGGCACGCCCGCACGACCCACTCGCGGGCGCCGTCGTCGCGCAGCGCCACCCCGAACTTCGAGGTCGCCGTCGCCGTGGACAACGCCTCGATGGACCCCGCGCCGACCTGCGGGTTCACCCGGATCCCGACGGGGGAGCGGCTGGTCGCGGAGGCCATGAGGGCGTCCACGCGGTCCAGCTCCTGGGGGTTGTCCACGTTGACGGCGATGCCGAGCGCCAGTGCCTCGCGCAGTTCCGCCGGGGTCTTCGCCGGCGAGTCGAGGACCGTGCGGTCCGGCGGCAGCCCCGCCGCCCTCGCCAGCGCCAGCTCGCCCGGGCTCGCCACCTCCGCGCCGAGGCCCGCCTCGCGCAGCAGCCGCAGCACCGGCACCAGCGGGGTCGCCTTCACCGCGAACGCGTGCAGCACGGGCGTGCCCGGCGCCGTCACCGCCTCGAACGCCGCCCGCAGCCCGGCCGCCGACTCCCGTATCCCGTCCACGTCGAGGAGCCCCACGATGGGCCGGTCCGGTCCCAGCAGGCCCTGGTCCACGGCGGCCCGCACCGCCTCGTCCCGCCGCGCCGCCCGGTCCGTGACGTCGCCGGTGCCGCTCCGCCGGGTGCTGTCCTCGTGTCCGTCGCTCACGCCGTCCCCCGTCATGCCGTTGCTCGACCGCATGGGTCCAGCCAAACATCCGCGACGCGCCGCCGCTGGCGCACGACCGTATTGACTAGCTCTATTCATCGAGTCAAGATGTGAATATCTCTAGCAAGGCCCGCCGCATCATCGTCCGCTGGGAGGCAACCCGTGTCAGGACCCCGCCCCGTACGCTCGCCGCGCGGTACGGAACTGAGCGCCCTGGGATGGCAGCAGGAGGCCGCCCTCCGGATGCTGCAGAACAACCTCGACCCGGAGGTCGCCGAGCACCCCGACAAGCTCGTCGTCTACGGCGGCACCGGCAAGGCGGCCCGCGACTGGCGGTCCTTCGACGCCATGGTCCGCACCCTCCAGGGCCTCAAGCAGGACGAGACGATGCTCGTCCAGTCCGGCCGCCCCGTCGGCGTCATGCAGACCCACGAGTGGGCCCCGCGCGTGCTCATCGCCAACTCCAACCTCGTCGGCGACTGGGCCACCTGGGAGGAGTTCCGCCGCCTGGAGCAGCTCGGCCTGACCATGTACGGCCAGATGACCGCCGGCTCCTGGATCTACATCGGCACCCAGGGCATCCTCCAGGGCACCTACGAGACCTTCGCCGCCGTCGCCGCGAAGAAGTTCGGCGGCACCCTCGCCGGGACCATCACCCTCACCGCCGGCCTCGGCGGCATGGGCGGCGCCCAGCCCCTCGCCGTCACCATGAACGACGGCGTCGCCCTCTGCGTCGACTGCGACCCCCGCGCCATCGACCGCCGCATCGAGCACCGCTACCTCGACGTGAAGGCCGACTCGCTCGACCACGCCCTCCAGCTCGCCGTCGAGGCCCGCGACCAGCGCCGGCCGCTGTCCATCGGCGTCCTCGGCAACGCCGCCGAGCTCGTCCCGCAGCTGCTCGCCATGGGCGCCCCCGTCGACATCGTCACCGACCAGACCTCGGCCCACGACCCGCTGTCCTACCTGCCGCTCGGTGTGGCCTTCGAGGACATGGCCGAGGCCGCCGCGAAGGACCCGGCCGGCTTCACCACCCGCGCCCGCGAGTCCATGGCCCGGCACGTCGAGGCCATGGTCGGCTTCATGGACGCCGGCGCCGAGGTCTTCGACTACGGCAACTCCATCCGCGGCGAGGCCCGACTCGCCGGGTACGACCGGGCGTTCGCCTTCCCCGGCTTCGTCCCCGCCTACATCCGGCCGCTGTTCTGCGAGGGCAAGGGCCCGTTCCGCTGGGCCGCGCTGTCCGGCGACCCGGCCGACATCGCCCGGACCGACGAGGCGATCCTCGACCTCTTCCCGGAGAACGAGTCGCTGGCCCGATGGATCAGGATGGCCGGCGAGCGGGTGCACTTCCAGGGGCTGCCCGCGCGCATCTGCTGGCTCGGCTACGGCGAGCGGGACAAGGCCGGCGAGCGGTTCAACGAGATGGTCGCCGACGGCACGCTGAAGGCGCCGGTCGTCATCGGCCGCGACCACCTCGACTGCGGCTCCGTCGCCTCCCCGTACCGGGAGACCGAGGCGATGCTCGACGGGTCCGACGCGATCGCGGACTGGCCGCTGCTGAACGCCATGGTGAACGTGGCGTCCGGCGCGTCGTGGGTGTCCCTGCACCACGGGGGCGGTGTGGGCATGGGGCGGTCGATCCACGCCGGTCAGGTCACGGTGGCCGACGGGACGGCGCTGGCGGGGGAGAAGATCCGGCGGGTGCTGACGAACGACCCCGGGATGGGGGTCGTCCGGCACGTGGACGCGGGGTACGAGATCGCGGACGCGGTCGCCTCGGAGCGGGGGGTCCGGGTGCCGATGCGTGAGGGCGGGTCGGCGTGAGGGGCGGCAACTCCTCGGTGGGGGCCGATGGTTCGTCGCCGTCCGCCGGTCCGGCTGTGCCCACCCTCCCGCACTCCCCCCTTCGGTCGAGTGGATCGTCCTTCCAGGAGATGTGGCGGGAACTGGCGCCCCTCGGGCGGCACTCCGCGTCCCAGGGCTACCGGCGGTTCGCCTGGACGTCCGCCGATGCCGACTGCCGGGCCTGGTTCGAGGCCCAGGCCCGGAGCCGGGGACTGGACTACGAGGTCGACCGGAACGGGAACCAGTGGGCCTGGGCCGGTGATCCCGCCGACGGGGACGCCGTCGTCACGGGGTCGCACCTCGACTCCGTGCCCGACGGAGGCGCCTTCGACGGCCCCCTCGGCGTCGTGTCCTCCTTCGCCGCCCTCGACGAACTGCGCGGCAGGAACGCGCGGTTCACCAGGCCGCTCGGCATCGTCAACTTCGGTGACGAGGAAGGCGCCCGCTTCGGCCTGGCCTGCGTCGGATCGCGGCTCACCGCCGGGCAGCTCACCGTCGAGCAGGCCCACCTGCTCACCGACGGCGACGGGGTCACCCTGCCCCGGGCCATGGAGACCGCCGGATACGACCCCGAGGCCATCGGGCCCGACCCGGAGCGCCTCGACCGCATCGGCGCCTTCGTGGAACTCCACGTCGAGCAGGGCCGCGCCCTCGACCTGAGCGGCGATCCCGTCGGCATCGCGAGCGCCATCTGGCCGCACGGGCGGTGGCGGTTCGACTTCCGGGGCGAGGCCAACCACGCCGGCACCACCCGCCTCGCCGACCGGCGCGACCCCATGCTGTCGTACGCCGAGACCGTGCTCGCCGCCCGGCGCGAGGCCGAACTCGCCGGTGCCGTCGCCACGTTCGGGAAGATCGCCGTGGAGCCGAACGGCGTCAACGCGATCCCGTCCCTGGTGCGCGGCTGGCTCGACTCCCGCGCCGCCGACCAGGCGAGCCTCGACACCGTCGTCGGCGGCGTCGAGAAGGCCGCCCGCGAGTACGCCACGGCGCACGGCGTCGACCTCGACGTCGTCCGGGAGTCCTTCACGCCCGTCGTCGAGTTCGACCACGCCCTGCGCGACGAACTCGCCCGCATCCTCGGCACGGACACCGACCTCACGGTGCCCGTCCTCGGCACGGGCGCGGGACACGACGCCGGGATCCTGTCCGGACGCGTCCCGACCGCCATGCTGTTCGTGCGCAACCCCACGGGCGTCTCGCACTCCCCGGCCGAGTTCGCCGCCGAGGACGACTGCGTGGCCGGGGTGCTCGCACTCGCCGACGTACTGGAAGGGCTGGCCTGCCGGTGACCTCCCCGACGACCTACTGGCTCGAACACGCCTGGCTCGGCACGCACGTCGAGCCGGGCGTCGCCCTGGACGTGGCCGACGGCCGCGTCGCCGCCGTCCGCACCGGCACCCCGGCCCCGCCGCCCGGCGCCGAGATCCTGCGCGGACTCACCCTCCCCGGCCTCGCCAACGCCCACAGCCACGCCTTCCACCGCGCCCTGCGCGGCACCGTCCAGGTCGGCTCCGGCACCTTCTGGACCTGGCGCGAGGTCATGTACTCCGTCGCCGACCGGCTGACCCCGGACACGTACCACGCGCTGGCCCGCGCCGCGTACGCCGAGATGGCCCTCGCCGGCATCACCGCCGTCGGCGAGTTCCACTACGTCCACCACGCCCCCGGCGGCACCCCCTACGCCGACCCGAACGCCATGGGCGAGGCGCTCGTCGCGGCCGCCGCCGAGGCCGGCGTCCGCATCACCCTCCTCGACACCTGCTACCTGTCGTCCGGCTTCGGCGAGCCGCCCACCACCCATCAGCTCCGCTTCTCCGACGGCACCGCGGACGCCTGGGCAGAACGCTGTTCACTTCTCAAGGAACGGGATCACGCGAGGATCGGCGCGGCGATCCACTCCGTACGGGCCGTGCCCGCCGGCCAGTTGGCGATCGTGGCGCGCTGGGCGGAGGAGCGGCGGGCCCCGCTGCACGTGCACCTGTCCGAGCAGACCGGCGAGAACGACGCCTGCCTCGCGGCCCACGGCCGCACCCCCAGCCGGCTCCTAGCCGACCACGGCGTGCTCGGACCGCGCACCACAGGCGTCCACAACACGCATCTCACCGACGAGGACGTCGCGCTGCTCGGCGGCAGCGGGACCGGCACCTGCATGTGCCCCACCACCGAACGCGACCTCGCCGACGGCATCGGGCCCGCCGCCGCCCTTCAGCGCGCCGGATCCCCGCTGTCGCTCGGCTCCGACAGCCACGCCGTGGTCGACCTGCTCGAAGAGGCCCGCGCGATGGAGCTGAACGAGCGCCTGCGCACCCGCACCCGCGGCCACTGGACCGCCGCCGCGCTGCTGCGGGCCGCCACCGCCGACGGGCATGCCGCGCTCGGCTGGCACGAGGCGGGCACCATCGAACCCGGCGCGCTCGCCGACCTCACGACGATCGCGCTCGACTCGGTCAGAACAGCGGGACCACTGCCCCGGCTCGGCGCCGAGACGGCCGTATTCGCCGCGACGGCAGCGGACGTACGGCACACGATCGTGGCCGGGCGGCACGTCGTACGCGACGGGGCGCACACGCTCGTCCCCGACGTGCCGCGAGCCCTGTCGCGAGCCGTCGAAGCACTCCGCGCCTGACGACCACCCACGAGGACGCCATGAGCAGCACTGTCATCACCAACATCGCCACGCTGGTCACCAACGACCCCTCCCTCGGCGACGGATCCCCCCTCGGTCTGATCCAGGACGCGGCCGTCGTCGTCGACGGCGACCGCGTCGCGTGGACCGGTGAATCAAGCAAAGCACCCGCCACTGACAACCGGGTCGACGCCGAGGGCCGCGCGGTGCTCCCGGGCTTCGTGGACTCCCACTCCCACCTCGTCTTCGCGGGCGACCGGACGCGGGAGTTCAACGCCCGGATGTCGGGGCGGCCCTACAGCGCGGGCGGTATCCGCACCACGGTCGCCGCGACCCGGGCGGCGACGGACGCCGCGCTCGAGGCCAACCTCACCCGCTACCTCGCCGAGGCCCTCCGCCAGGGCACCACCACCTTCGAGACCAAGTCGGGCTACGGCCTGACCGTCGAGGACGAGGCCCGCGCCCTGCGCATCGCGTCCGCCCACACCGACGAGGTTACCTTCCTCGGCGCCCACATCGTCTCCCCGGACCACGCCGACGACCCCGCCGCCTACGTCGCCCTCGTGACCGGCGAGATGCTCGACGCCTGCGCCCCGTACGCCCGTTGGATCGACGTCTTCTGCGAGAAGGGCGCCTTCGACGGCGACCAGGCCCGCGCGATCCTCACCGCGGGCAGGGCCAAGGGCCTGCACCCCCGCATCCACGCCAACCAGCTCTCCCACGGCCCCGGCGTGCAGCTCGCCGTGGAACTCGACGCGGCCAGCGCCGACCACTGCACCCACCTCACCGACGCCGACGTGGACGCCCTGGCCAGTGGGAACACGGTCGCCACGCTGCTGCCCGGCGCCGAGTTCTCCACCCGCGCCGCATGGCCGGACGCGCGCCGGCTGCTCGACGCCGGTGTCACGGTCGCGCTGTCGACGGACTGCAACCCCGGCTCGTCGTTCACGTCCTCCGTGCCGTTCTGCATCGCGCTCGCCGTGCGGGACATGGGGATGACGCCCGACGAGGCGGTGTGGTCGGCCACCGCGGGCGGCGCCGCGGCCCTGCGGCGCACCGACATCGGCCGCCTCACGCCCGGTGCCCGCGCCGACCTGACCGTCCTCGACGCCCCCAGCCACGTCCACCTGGCCTACCGGCCGGGCGTCCCGTTGGTCACCCAGGTGTGGCGGGCCGGCGCGCGGGTCGCCTGAACGCCCCGATGGGCGGCCCGGATTGCCGCCACCGGGCCCGGCCACGGCCGATTCACCGCGCCTCCGCCCGTGACGCGACTGGTCACCGGGTCCGGCCGGGCAGGGCCGCTTCACCGAACTCCGCCCCGGCGACGGCCGGTCACCGCGCCCCGGCCCTCCACCGCTGATCGCCGTCCCCGTCCAGCGTGCGCAGCGCCACCCCGTACCCGTCCGGTTCCGCCGCCGTGTCGAAGGCGATGGCCGGGCGGATGCGGCCCTCGTCGTCCACGGCGAACCGCAGGTTCGCGCCGTTGCGCCCGTCGACCGAGTCGCACTCCCAGATGCCGACGCCGCGTTCCACCGAACCGCGGCTGTCCAGGCAGTAGTCGGAGTCGGCGTACGACTGCACCACGCCCCGCCCGGAGTCGACCCGCCAGCGCTGCGTCGGCGAGGACGAGCAGGGCGCCGTGATCACGTCCGTGCCCTTCTCCATGTGGCCGTCGCGGATGTCCAGGCAGAGACCGGTCGCGACGTTCACCACCTGCGCGTAGGAGCTGCCCGGCGGGTGCGTCGGCGCGGGCGGCTTCGGAGTGGGCCGCGGGCGGGCGGTCCGCGTCGGCGTCGGACTCTTCGACGGCGAGGGGGACGTGGAGGTCTTCGAGGCCGACGGTGACGGGGACCGCGAGGGCGACGGGGAGGCCGTCGGCGACGGCGGAACCGTGGCCGTCACCGTCACGGGCGGCGGTCCGGACGGGCTGCTGTCCGTGCCCACCGGCTCCTGGTCGGGGGCGCCGCCGCCCAGCAGGAACAGCAGCAGCGGGGCCAGGGCCACGCCCAGGGCGGCGGAGGCCAGCGCGAAGCGGCGCGACGGGGGCCACGCCTCGTCCGAGGCCCGGATCGCGGGCGGCGCCGCGGGCTCGGTGCCCTGCGCGTAGGCCGTGCCCGCCCACGGCAGCAGTCCCTCGGCCAGCGTGGTGCGCGGGTTGTCGCGCAGCGCGCACTGCTCCTCGTAACCGGCGGTGCAGTGCGGGCAGCGTGCCATGTGGGTGTGCAGGTCGGCGCCGCCCCGGGGACCGTCGGGCCGTACCGCCTCCTCGATGAGCCGCTGGTAGTCCGCGCAGCGCACGTCGTGGGAGGCGGCGAGCCGCGACCGCAGGCACGAGCGCGCCAGGGTGTGCAGCGCCGTCGAGGTGCCGTACGTGACGTCCTCGCGGTTGACGCCGAGCAGTACGGCGGTGCGGTCCGCGCTCTCCTGCTCGACGACGCCGTACCAGACGAGGCCCTGCGCGCGGGGCGGCAGATTGCGGAACGCGGTGAGCAGCGGCGGGACGGGGCCGCCGGGGCCCGCGGTGTTCAGCACGAGCAGCAGCCCGGGGTCGAGCCCGCCCGACCGGTCGTCGGCGGCCCACTCGCGCGTCAACTCACCGGCCAGCAGCAGGAGTCGGTGCCGCAGAGGGCCCCCGGCGTCGGTACCGCGCGCGATCTCGCGGGCCGCCCGCGTGAAGGCGTGGGCGGGGAGCTGCCGGGCGGAGGACTCACCGGCCGTGCACAGGCGGGCGTAGGCCAGCAGGGCCGCACTGTGCCTGGCCCGCAGCTCCTGGAGCGCGGGATAGGCGGTGGCGGTGTCGGCGCGCAGCAGCTCGGTCAGCCGGGCGTCGGACGCGTCGGTGTGTGTGCCGGTTCCGGGCCGGGCGTCGTGGTCGGTCCCGTCGGTCCCGTCGGCCCGAGCCATCCAGCTGCCTCCTCTTCCGCCCCGCCGTGCGCGGCGTCACACGCGCCGGCCTGACGTACCGACCGGTTGGGCGGTGCCCATAGTGGAGGAAGCCGTGAGGGGAGGAAAGGGTTTCTCCGGGTAACTCCGACGGGTTTCGCGGGGTAAGCGCATTCCCCGCCGGGGAGGCCGGAGTTCCGCGCGGGCGGAGCGCCAAAGGAACAACCCGGCCCGCGTCGGGCCGGGTTGTTCCGAAGTCTGGGGCGCCCACCGCGGGCGGGGTGTCAGTCCTCGACGGTCAGTCCCTTGCGCAGCCGCACCAGGGTCCGTGACAGCAGCCGCGAGACGTGCATCTGGGAGATGCCGAGTTCGTCGCCGATCTCCGACTGGGTCATGCCCGCGACGAAGCGGAGGGAGAGGATCTTCCGGTCCCGGGGCGGGAGCTCGGCGATCAGCGGCTTCAGGGACTCGACGTACTCGATGCCCTCGAGTCCGTGGTCCTCGTAGCCGATGCGGTCGGCGAGGGCGCCCTCGGCATCGCCCTCCTCCGGCTGCGCGTCCAGGGAGCTGGCGGTGTAGGCGTTGGACGCCGCCATGCCCTCGACGACCTCGTCGTTGGAGATGCCGAGCCGTTCCGCCAGTTCGGGCACCGTCGGCGCGCGGTCCAGCTGCTGGGCGAGCTCGTCCCCGGCCTTGGCCAGGTCGAGCCGGAGCTCCTGCAGACGCCGCGGCACGCGCACGGACCACGACGTGTCGCGGAAGAAGCGCTTGATCTCGCCGATGATGGTCGGCATCGCGAAAGTGGGGAACTCGACACCACGGCTGAGTTCGAAGCGGTCGATCGCCTTGATCAGGCCGATGGTGCCGACCTGGATGATGTCCTCCATCGGCTCGCTGCGGGAGCGGAACCGGGAGGCGGCGAACTTGACGAGCGCGAGGTTGAGTTCGACGAGCGTGTTGCGCACGTACGAGTACTCGTGCGTGCCTTCCTCCAGCGACTCCAGGCGCTCGAAGAGGGTCTTGGACAGGGCTCGCGCGTCGTCCGGTGCGACCTCGTCGTACGGGGGGATGTCCGGAAGTCCGGCGAGCAGGTCGTCCGCCAGGGCGCCGACGTCGTCGCGCTCGATGGGATCCAGATGTTCCGGAGGGGATGTCGACGTCGCTTTGTGGGTAGGCGATCCGTCGAGCCGGGGTGACATGATGTCCTCCATCGTTCTCGGCATATGGCTGCCGAAGCCAATACGTGCACTGCGGTGTGCGGCGCCTCCAAAGCCGGCCGTGTTCGGGTACGTGTCCTTACTAGCCCTACCCGCTTTACCAGGGCGATCGCAAGTGCGTTCTATCCTGGTATGTCCGGTTTCAGGGGTTGTTCGGCTGTCGAAGCCCTGCCGGAAGGCGTAGTGTTCGAGGGCGTCAGCAAGCAGCCACGACGTCGGGAGAGAGAGACGGCATGGACCGCGGGACGGTCGGCAGCGCACAGTCGGGCCGGCTCTTGGTAGAGGTGCGGGAAGAGGGCCCCAGTGCCGTCGTGACCCCGGCGGGTGAGTTGGACCACCACACCGCCGATCTGTTGCGCGAGCCACTCGAGGCATGCATCGCCAAGGGCTTCACAAGGCTGGTCATCGACTGCTCGCGCCTGGAGTTCTGTGACTCCACGGGGCTCAACGTGCTCCTCGGCGCGAGGCTGAAGGCGGAGGCCGGCGGCGGCGGGGTGCACCTCGCGGCCATGCAGCCGGTGGTGGCCCGGGTGTTCGAGATCACGGGTGCGGAAGCGGTCTTCACCGTTCACGACACCCTCAAGGACGCCCTGGCCGGCGAGGCCGGCTGAGCCGGCGGCCGGGTCGTGGCCATGCCCCGCTCGTCACCATGTGACCGGCGTATCTCTTCTGTCACGTCATCCGTGCCGAAGACAGGGGTGTTCTGCTGCAACGGCAGGGCAGGAGACAACCTGGGCCGGTCGGCCGCCGAGGCGGCCCGGACGCCGTGGGGTGACATGGGACACGGGCCGCGCGACCGGCAGTGCAGAGACGTTGAGAATCGTGAACTGGTGAATCGGTGAGGTGAAGCGCTGATGAGCACCACCCGGCCTTACCCGCCGGGCGACCGCGGTCCGGAGCCCAGCGGCGCTTCCGGGGCGTCCGACGGGGGCGTACCGGCGACCGGGGCGCCCGAGCGCGGCCTGTCGGCGACGGCTCAGGGGGGCCAGGACGGAGTGCCGGCGGCCGGCGGCTCCGACCGGGGCCCGGTCGCCGCCGTGCCGTCCGTGGCGTCCGAGGGGCGGCGGCAGGTCCGCAGGCTGAGCTTCGAGGGCCAGAGCGGGGTGGTGCCGCTCGCGCGCGACTTCACCCGCCAGGCGCTGTACGCGTGGGGCTGGCTGCCCGCCGCGACCGCCGACCAGCGGGCCGCGGCGGAGGACGTGCTGCTGGTCGTCTCCGAACTGGTCACCAACGCCTGTCTGCACGCCGAGGGCCCGGACCAGCTGTGGATCGCCTGCGACAACAAGGTGATCCGCCTGGAGGTCTCCGACCGCGGCACGGGCCAGCCGGCGCCGCGCACTCCGCACCGCGCCGGGCGGCCCGGCGGCCACGGCATGTTCATCGTCCAGCGGCTCTGCCTGGACTGGGGCGTCGTACGGACCCCCGGTGTCGCGGGCAAGACCGTGTGGGCGGAACTCGGGGCACCCGCGTAACAGCCGCCGCCCGGGCGCCCGAGAGCGCACGCCGCGACGAGCGCGTACGGGGCACGCGGCACAACGACGAAGGGTTACTGCACGCACGCGGCACAACGACGAAGGGCCGCCGCACCACGAGGTGCGGCGGCCCTTTCCCGTCGGGCGGGTCGGGCGGGGCGTGCGTCAGCGGACGTCGCCCATGAGTGCCTTGACCTTGTTGCGGTACATCCACACCGCGCCACCGGCGACCACGGCGAGCGTGGCCTCCAGGGCGACGATGCCCGTCTTGTTCAGGTCCACCCCGGCGATGGAGAGCAGGCCGGTGGTGGCGTCACCGGCGGTGACGGCCAGGAACCAGACGCCCATCATCTGCGAGGCGTACTTCGCGGGCGCCATCTTCGTGGTGACCGACAGGCCGACCGGGGAGAGCAGCAGCTCACCGACGGTCTGCGTGAAGTAGATCGCCACCAGCCACAGCGCGGCCGCCTTGTGGCCGCCGTCGGCGATGGACAGCGGGGCCAGGAAGAGGAAGAAGGACACGCCGACCAGGACGAGGCCCGAGGCGAACTTCACGATCGTGCTCGGCTCCTTGCCGCGCCGGTTCAGCGCCAGCCAGAACCAGGCGAACAACGGGGCCAGCGCCATGATCAGGACCGGGTTGACCGACTGGTACCAGGAGACCGGGAACTCCCAGCCCAGCACGCTGTTGTCGGCGGAGGAGTCGGCGAAGATCGACAGGGTCGAGCCGCCCTGGTCGTAGATCATCCAGAACACGGCGGCGGCGACGAAGAACCAGATGTACGCGGACATCTTCGACTGCTCGGCGCGGTCGAGTTCCTTGTCGCGCTTGATGTTGACCAGCACCATCACCGGGATGATCACGCCGAGCAGGGTCAGCGGGACCAGGATCCAGTTCAGCGTGTACGAGCCGGAGAAGCCGACGATCGCGTAGAAGACGGCGGCGATGCCGGCCCAGATCGCGGCCTTGCGCAGCGTGGACGTCTTCTCGGCCGCCGACAGCGGCTTCGGGACGACGCTGGAGCGGTCGGCCAGGTGGCGGCTGCCGAGCAGGAACTGCACGAGGCCCAGCGCCATGCCGAGCGCGGCGAGCGCGAAGCCCAGGTGCCAGTTGACGCTCTCACCGACGGTGCCGATGATCAGCGGCGCGGCGAAGGCACCGAGGTTGATGCCCATGTAGAACACGGTGAAGCCGCCGTCGCGGCGCGGGTCGTCCGGGCCGTCGTAGAGGTGGCCGACCATCGTGGAGATGTTGGCCTTCAGCAGACCCGAGCCGATCGCGACCAGGCCGAGGCCGGCGTAGAAGGTGCCGGAGGCGGGCAGGGCCAGCGTCAGGTGGCCCAGCATGATGACCGCGCCGGCGACGGCCACGGTCTTGCGGGGGCCCCAGACGCGGTCGCCGAACCAGCCGCCGGGCATCGCCAGCAGGTAGACCAGCGACACGTACACGGAGTAGATCGCCGTCGCCGTGCCGGCGTCGAGGTGCAGGCCGCCCGGTGCGACGAGGTACAGCGGGAGCAGAGCCCTCATGCCGTAGTAGGAGAAGCGCTCCCACATCTCGGTCATGAAGAGAGTGGCCAGTCCGCGGGGGTGGCCGAAGAAGGTCTTCTCGGACCCGGGGGTGCCCGGGGTGACCGAGTCCTTCGTCAGGCTGGACGCCATGGTCGATCCTTGCTGGTCGGGACGCGCTCCCGGATGTGATGCGCGCCCGGTGGGGGGAGCACATAAAAGTGACCTTCGGCGTCAAATGGCTCGCCAAAGGACCTCAGGTGCTACAGGCGGTGATTCACCCTACGTCAGGACACCGCCTGGTATGGAAGGGCTTGAGACACGGATCACAGGTGGCAGGGGAACCGCGGCCACTCATTCCAAGGTCCTTCTCAGGATCGCACCCCATACCCACAGGTCCGCCCACCGGCCCCCGAAGGTAAGAAGTCGGTGTGCCGGGGGTAAGGAACGACCTTGGCGATCACACCCCGGCTCTTGTCGTCGCGGGACTACCATCGCTCCATGACCCGTGTACTGCTCGCCGAGGACGACGCGTCCATCTCGGAGCCGCTGGCCCGCGCACTGCGCCGCGAAGGGTACGAGGTCGAGGTCCGCGAGGACGGACCCGCCGCACTCGACGCCGGGCTGCAGGGCGGCGTCGACCTGGTCGTGCTGGACCTCGGACTGCCGGGCATGGACGGCCTGGAGGTCGCCCGGCGGCTGCGCGCCGACGGCCACAGCGTGCCGATCCTCATCCTCACCGCGCGCGCCGACGAGGTCGACACCGTGGTGGGCCTGGACGCGGGCGCCGACGACTACGTCACCAAGCCCTTCCGGCTCGCCGAACTGCTCGCCCGGGTCCGCGCCCTGCTGCGGCGCGGCGCCGCCGAGCCCCACCAGCCCCCCGCCACGCACGGCGTGCGCATCGACGTCGAGTCGCACCGCGCCTGGATGGGGGAGGAGGAGCTCCAGCTCACCGCCAAGGAGTTCGACCTGCTGCGGGTGCTCGTGCGCGACGCCGGCCGGGTCGTCACACGGGACCAGCTGATGCGCGAGGTCTGGGACACCACCTGGTGGTCCTCCACCAAGACCCTCGACATGCACATCTCCTGGCTGCGCAAGAAGCTCGGCGACGACGCGGCGAACCCCCGCTACATCGCCACCGTCCGCGGCGTGGGCTTCCGCTTCGAGAAGAACTGAGCCCCGCCGGGGGCCTCACCGTCCGGGTTCCGTGAGGCCCGGCCCCGCACAGGCAAGTAAGAGGTCATGCGCCGCCGACTGATCCAGTCCACGCTCGCCGTGGTCCTCGTCGTGATCGCCGTCTTCGGCGTCTCCCTCGTCATCGTCGAGACCCGGACGATCAGCAACAGCGCCCAGGAGCGCGTGGAGTCCGAGGCGCTGCGCCTGGCCAGCATCGTCGACAGCCGGCTGCTCACCGCCGAGCGCGTCGACACCGAGGTGCTGCGCGCCCAGGTCGAGCAGGTCGCCCAGCAGCGCTACGCCGTGATCCGCATCCCGGGCGAGCGGCCCATGGTGATCGGCTCCAGGCCGGAGGGCGACGTCATCGAGGGCAGGGCCCTCGGCGAGGGCGGCGAGACCGTCGTCGTGGCGGAGCCGCGCTCGGAGGTGACCCGCGAGGTCGCCCGCACGCTGCTGATCATCGCAGCGGTGGCGCTGCTCGCGGTCGTCGCGGCGGTGCTGCTCGCGGTGCGCCAGGCCAACCGGCTCGCCTCCCCGCTCACCGACCTCGCCGAGACCGCCGAGCGCCTCGGCTCCGGCGACCCGCGACCCCGGCACCGGCGGTACGGCGTGCCCGAGCTGGACCGGGTGGCGGACGTGCTGGACGCCTCCGCCGAGCGCATCGCCCGCATGCTCACCGCCGAGCGGCGCCTGGCCGCCGACGCCTCCCACCAGCTGCGGACGCCGCTGACGGCGCTGTCGATGCGGCTGGAGGAGATCACCCTCACCGAGGACCTGGAGACGGTGAAGGACGAGGCGACGATCGCGCTGGCGCAGGTGGAGCGGCTCACCGACGTGGTGCAGCGGCTGCTGACGAACTCCCGCGACCCGCGCACCGGCTCCGCCGTCACCTTCGACCTGGACGAGGTCATCCAGCAGCAGCTCGCCGAGTGGCGGCCCGCCTACAGCAAGGCCGGCCGGGCGATCGTCAGCTCCGGCAAGCGGCACCTGGAGGCGGTCGGCACCCCGGGCGCGGTCGCGCAGGTACTGGCCGCGCTGATCGAGAACTCGCTGATGCACGGCGGCGGCACGGTCGCGCTGCGCACCCGCGTCACCGGCAACCAGGCCGTCATCGAGGTCACCGACGAGGGCCCCGGAGTGCCGCCGGACCTCGGGGCGCGGATCTTCGAGCGGACCATCAGCGGCCGCAACTCCACCGGCATCGGCCTGGCCGTGGCCCGTGACCTGGCGGAGGCCGACGGCGGGCGCCTGGAGATGCTCCAGACCAAGCCGCCGGTGTTCGGCCTGTTCCTGTCGCGGACGCCGCCGTCGAAGAAGGGCGCGGACGAGCCGACCGTGCGCTGAGCGGCCCGCGGGCGCCCCGGCTCAGGCCCGGACGCGCTGCTGCCGCTTCGCCTTCTCCCGTTCCTTCCTCAGGAGCGCGTCCACCTCGGCCGCCGTCCCGTGGGCGGGCAGCGCGCGAAAGACCCAGGTGCGGTACGACCAGAAGCGGAACAGGGTGGCGACGCCGATGCCGACGAACTTGAAGATGTTGTTCTGCAGCGGCGTGTTCCAGCCGAAGCCGTACGTCGCCACGTACAGCACGCCGTTCTCGATCACCAGGCCGACGGCGCTGAACAGCAGGAACAGGGTCAGTTCCCGGGTGCGGCCGCTCTTGTCGCGGTCCCGGTAGGTGAAGTAGCGGAAGCCGACGTAGTTGAAGGCGATGGCGACGACGGTCGCGATGACGCCCGCCCGCACCACCTGGAGGTCGGTCAGGTGCCGCACCAGGTTGAAGACGAGGAGGTTGACCAGCACACCGGCTCCGCCCACGGCGCCGAACTTGGCGACTTCGTGGACGATCCGTCGGAGCCCCGAGGAGCCGCGTTCCATGGTCGTGCAGGCCCCCGTCTTGTCGGTTGCGTCAACCAAGCCATGCTATCCACCCCTCCGCGCGATCTTCCTGGTGGACGACGCGGGGCGGGGCCGCACGGCCGGTTCTGGGCCCTGGTGGTCCGGAAACCGGTCATGCCGGCGTGGCCGATACCCTAGGGGTGTGACGTTCCCCGTAGTCGGCATGGTCGGCGGTGGTCAGCTCGCTCGTATGACGCACGAGGCGGGCATCCCGTTGGGCATCAGGTTCAAGCTCCTCAGTGACACTCCCCAGGACTCCGCGGCACAGGTCGTGAGCGACGTCGTCATCGGCGACTATCGCGACCTGGACACGCTGCGTGACTTCGCGCGCGGTTGTGACGTGATCACCTTCGATCACGAGCACGTGCCCACCGAGCACCTCAGGGCCCTGGAGGCGGACGGCATCCCCGTGCGCCCCGGCCCCGACGCGCTTCAGCACGCCCAGGACAAGGGCGTGATGCGCGCGCGGCTCACCGCGATCGGCGTGCCCTGCCCGCGGCACAGGATCGTCTCCGATCCGCAGGACGTGGCCGCGTTCGCGGCGGAGGGCGACGGCTTCCCCGTCGTCCTCAAGACGGTCCGCGGCGGCTACGACGGCAAGGGCGTGTGGGTCGTGGACTCCGCCGAGGAGGCCGCCGAGCCGTTCCGGGCCGGCGTCCCGGTCCTCGCCGAGGAGAAGGTCGACTTCGTGCGCGAGCTGGCGGCCAACGTGGTCCGCTCCCCGCACGGCCAGGCCGTGGCGTACCCGGTCGTGGAGTCCCGGCAGGTGAACGGCGTGTGCGACACGGTGATCGCGCCCGCCCCCGACCTCGACGAGGGCCTCGCGCTGCGCGCCGAGGAGATGGCGCTGACCATCGCGAAGGAACTCGGCGTCGTCGGCCACCTCGCCGTCGAGCTGTTCCAGACCCGCGACGGCCGCGTCCTCGTCAACGAGCTGGCCATGCGCCCGCACAATTCCGGCCACTGGTCGATGGACGGCGCGATCACCAGCCAGTTCGCCAACCACGTGCGCGCCGTCCTCGACCTCCCGCTCGGCGACCCGCGCCCGCGCGCGAAGTGGACGGTCATGGTCAACGTCCTCGGCGGCGACTACCCCGACATGTACTCCGCGTACCTGCACTGCATGGCCCGCGACCCCCAGCTCAAGATCCACATGTACGGCAAGGACGTGAAGCCCGGCCGCAAGGTGGGCCACGTCAACACCTACGGCGACGACCTGGACGACGTGCTGGAGCGCGCCCGTCACGCTGCCGGCTACCTGAGAGGCACGATCACCGAATGAGCAGCCCCGTTGTCGGCATCGTCATGGGTTCGGACTCCGACTGGCCCGTCATGGAGGCCGCCGCCAAGGCCCTGGACGAGTTCGAGGTCGCGTACGAGGTCGACGTCGTCTCCGCGCACCGCATGCCGCGCGAGATGGTCGCGTACGGCGAGCAGGCCGCCGAGCGCGGCCTGAAGGTGATCGTCGCGGGCGCGGGCGGCGCCGCGCACCTGCCCGGCATGCTCGCCTCGGTCACGCCGCTGCCCGTGATCGGCGTGCCCGTGCCGCTGAAGTACCTCGACGGCATGGACTCCCTGCTGTCCATCGTGCAGATGCCGGCCGGCGTGCCCGTGGCGACGGTCTCCGTCGGCGGTGCCCGCAACGCCGGTCTGCTCGCGGCCCGCATCCTCGCCGCGCACGACGAGGAACTCCTCGGCCGCATGCGGGAGTTCCAGCAGGACCTGAACGACCAGGCCACCGAGAAGGGCAAGCGGCTGCGCGCCAAGGTCGAGAGCGGCTCGGCCGGCTTCGGCTTCGGGAAGTGACGCGGATGGCCACGCCGTCCGCCCTCGGCCGGGCCCGGGAACTCCTTCGCGAGTTCCCGGTGGCCGACGGTCACAACGACCTGCCGTGGGCCCTGCGCGAGCAGGTCCGCTACGACCTCGACGCCCGCGACATCGCCGGCGGCCAGGCCGCCCACCTGCACACCGACATCCCCCGCCTGCGGGCGGGCGGCGTCGGCGCGCAGTACTGGTCCGTGTACGTCCGCTCGGACCTGCCCGACCCGGTGCCGGCGACCCTCGAACAGATCGACTGCGTACGGCAGTTGCTGGCGCGCCACCCGAAGGACCTGGCCCCGGCGCTGACCGCGGCCGACATGGAGGCGGCCCGTGCCGAGGGCCGTATCGCCTCCCTCATGGGCGCCGAGGGCGGCCACTCGATCGCGAACTCCCTCGCCACCCTGCGCGGCCTGTACGCCCTGGGCGTGCGCTACATGACGCTCACCCACAACGACAACGTGGCGTGGGCGGACTCGGCGACGGACGAGCCCGGCGTCGGCGGCCTGTCGGCCTTCGGCCGCGAGGTCGTGCGGGAGATGAACCGCGTCGGCATGCTCGTCGACCTGTCGCACGTCGCCGCGACGACCATGCGGGACGCGCTGGACACCTCGACGGCGCCGGTGATCTTCTCCCACTCCTCGTCCCGCACCGTGTGCGACCACCCGCGCAACATCCCGGACGACGTGCTGGAGCGGCTGCCCGCCAACGGCGGCGTCGCGATGGTGACGTTCGTGCCGAAGTTCGTGCTCCAGGCGGCGGTCGACTGGACGGCCGCCGCGGACGAGAACATGCGCGCGCACGGCTTCCACCACCTCGACACCACCGCCGAGGCGATGAAGGTGCACCGCGCCTTCGAGGAGCGCCACCCCCGCCCGGTCGCCACGGCGGCCACGGTCGCCGACCACCTGGACCACATGCGCGAGGTCGCCGGCATCGACCACCTCGGCATCGGCGGCGACTACGACGGCACGGCGTTCACCCCCGAGGGCCTGGACGACGTCGCCGGCTACCCGAACCTGATCGCCGAACTGCTCGACCGCGGCTGGTCGACCACCGACCTGGCCAAGCTGACCTGGCAGAACGCGGTTCGGGTGCTGGGCGCCGCCGAGGACGTGGCCCGCGACCTGCGGACCACCCGCGGCCCGTCCAACGCGACGCTGGAGGAACTGGACGGCTGATCGGCCGGGGCGGGGCGGCCGGACGTGCTCGACGCCCCCCGGGTCGCTGAACCGGGTGACGCCCGGACGGCGCACCCACCAGGAAGCCCACCGGGCTCCGTGCGACGGTGACCGTACCGCGATCACGACGTACGGAGCCCGCCATGGCAGATCTCCAGGACGACCTGCACACCGCCGGCGAGGTCGGCGAGTTCGCCGAGCTCACGGAGCCGTTCCCTGCCGAGCCGTACCCGTCCGGATCCCCCGCGCCGGCCCCCGGCGAGGACCACGAGGACCATGCGGGCGCGGACCACGAGGGCACGCTGCGCCGGGCCCGGGCGCTGCTCGCCGCCCACCCCGTCGCCGACGGCTACAGCGGACTGGCGTGGACCCTGCGCAACCTGCACTGGTACGACCTGGAACTTGGCGAGAGCGCCGTCGACACCGACATCCCCCGGCTGCGCCGGGGCCACGTCGGCGCCCTGTTCTGGTCGCTGCACCTGCCCGACGGACGCCGCGGCGACGGCGCCGTCGCCGGGACCGTGGAGCAGATCGACCTCGTGCGGGCCGTGACCCGCTCCTACCCCGAAGGCCTGCGCCTCGCGTACAGCGCCGGCGAGGTCACCGACGCCCGCAACTGCGGGCGCGCCGCCGTCCTGCTCGGTCCCGCCGACGCCCCCGCCCTCGGCGACTCCCTCGTCGTACTGCGCGCCCTGCACGTCCTGGGCCTGCGCGTCCTCACGCTCAGCGGCGTCTCCTGGGCGGGCGAGGCGGGCCTCACCCGGTTCGGCGAGGAAGTCGTGCGCGAGATGAACCGGCTCGGCGTCATCGCCGACCTCACCGGCGCCTCCGAGAAGACCGTGCGCCGCACCTTCGCCGTCTCCAAGGCGCCCGCGCTGTGCACCCGGTCCGCCGCCCGCGCCCTGCGCCCCCACCCGGCCAACCTCCCCGACGACCTGCTCGCCGAGCTGGGCGCGGCCGGAGGCCTGTGCATGGTGCCGCTGACCGCCGAGCAGACCGGCCCGACCGTGCGCGACGTCGCCGACCACCTCGACCACGTGCGCGCGGTCGCCGGCCCGCACGGCGTCGGCCTGTCCGGCACGTTCGACACCGGCACCGCCCACCCGCAGGAGCTCGGCGACGCGTCCTGTTACCCGCGCCTCGTCGCCGAGCTGCTGGGCCGCGGCTGGAGCGACGCGGACGTCGCGCTGCTGACCTGGGGCAACGTCCAACGGGTCCTGTGCGGCGCGGACTTCACGGCCCGGGCCGCACAGGAACGCCGCCCGCCGTCCACGGCGAGGATCTCCGAGCTCGACGGCTGACCACCGGCCCGCGAGCGGTGCGCGAAGGGGCGCTCGCGGCTACCCGTGCTCGATGCGGCACAGACAGAACGGGTGTCCCGCCGGGTCCGCGTACACCAGGAAGTCCTTCTTCTCCCGGTCCTCCAGGTCGAGCGGCCGCGCTCCCAGCGCCAGCACCTTCTCGTGCGCCGCGTCGATCTCCTGCCACGTCGACCCGGCGTCGAAGTCGAGGTGGAACTGCTGCGCGTTCCGGTCGGAGCGCGGCCACTCCGGCGGGGTGAGCCCCGGCGCACGCTGGAAGGCGAGCCGGGGCCCGCCCGGCACCTGGAGCACCACCCAGTCGGGGTCCTCCTCCTCGGGCGTGCCGCCCGCGACCTGCGCGTAGAAGCGGGCCAGCTCACGCGGCTCGGGACAGTCCAGGACGACGGAACGGAGAGCGGCGACGGGCATGTTTCCTCCTGGTCAGCAGGCGCAGAGACAGAACGGGTGCCCGGCCGGATCCGCGTAAACCCGGAAGGTCCGCGCGCGGTCCTCGGTGTCCAGCGGCTTCGCCCCGAGCGCCAGCACGGCCTTCTCCGCCTCGTCCAGGTCCGGCACGTTCAGGTCGAGGTGGAACTGCTGCGAGTGGTCGGGGGCGGGCCACTGCGGCGGGACGAAGCCGGGGGCGGCCTGGAACGCCAGCTTTTTCCCGTCGGGGAGCTTCAGGTCCACCCAGTCCCCCTGATCCTCCACCGTGCCGCCCAGCACGCCGGCGTAGAACTCGGCCAGCGCGCGGGGGTCGGGACAGTCCAGGACGACGACGCCCAGTTCGGCGACAGCCATGACTTCCTCCTTGAAGTCCGCGGTTTCCCATGGAACCGGTCACTCATGGAACCGGTTACCCATAGAACCGAGTAACCAGTAACGGTTACTGCATGCTCCAGCATAGGGGGTAACGTCGCAAGCATGAGGTCGCACCATGAGTGAGAGAACGCCCGCCCCCGGCGGGCTGGCGCTGATCGAAGCCCTGGTCAACACGCTGGACGTGGAGACGGGCGCCGACTCGCTCGACACCCCGGAGGGCCGCGCGCCCTTCGCCCTCACCGAGGACGAGCTGCCCCGGGCCCGCGCCCTGCGCGAATCGCTGCGCGCCGCCCTCCTCGCCCACGCGGGCCACCCCGCCCACCGGGAGGTCACCCCCCTCGGCGACCTCCTCGCCCACGCGCCCCTGCACGTCGCCGTCGACGAGCACGACGGCTCGGCCGCCCTGGTCCCCGCCGACGGCCGGCCCCTGCTCTCCCGCGTCGCCGCGGCCGTGGCCGAGGCCCTCGTCGCCGGCACCTGGACCCGCCTCAAGGCCTGCGAGGCCACCGACTGCCTCTGGGCGTACTACGACCGCAGCCCCGCCGGCCGGGGCCGCTGGTGCTCGATGCGGGTGTGCGGGGCGCGCGCGAAGATGCGCCGGTACCGCGCCAAGGGCGCGTGAGTGCCGCCGAGTTCGCGGCCGGGCCCGGCCGGGGTGCGGCAGAATGAACGAAGACGCCGGTTCGGCCGACTGAGCCTCGGCCGAACCGGCGTCGCCCCGCCTCTCCGGGCGGGCCGGGGGATCAGGCGGTGGGCCGCCCCATCGCCCGGTACGTCCAGCCGGCCTTCCGCCACCGCTCGGCGTCCAGCGCGTTGCGCCCGTCGAGGACGACCCGGGCCGCGGCGACCTCGCCCAGCTCCGCCGGGTCCAGCTCGCGGAACTCCCGCCACTCCGTCAGGTGCAGCACCACGTCCGCGCCGCGCACCGCGTCCCGCGCGGTGTCCGCGTAGCCGAGCGTCGGGAAGATCCGGCGGGCGTTGTCCATGCCCTTCGGGTCGTACACGGTGACCTGGCCGCCCTGGAGGTGGATCTGCCCGGCGACGTTCAGCGCGGGCGAGTCCCGCACGTCGTCCGAGTCCGGCTTGAAGGTCGCGCCCAGCACGGCCACCCGCTTGCCCAGGAACGGCCCGCCGCCCAGCGCCTGCCGGGCCAGCTCCACCATCTGCCCGCGCTGGCGCATGTTGATCGAGTCGATCTCGCGCAGGAACGTCAGCGCCTGGTCCGCGCCCAGCTCACCGGCGCGGGCCATGAACGCCCGGATGTCCTTCGGCAGGCACCCGCCGCCGAAGCCGATGCCGGCCCGCAGGAACTTCTTGCCGATCCGGTCGTCGTACCCGATGGCCTCGGCCAGCTTCGCCACGTCGCCGCCGGCGGCCTCGCACACCTCCGCCATCGCGTTGATGAAGGAGATCTTCGTGGCCAGGAAGGAGTTCGCGGACGTCTTCACCAGCTCGGCGGTCGGGAAGTCCGTCACCACGAACGGCGAGCCCTCGGCGACCGGCGTGGCGTACACCTCGCGCAGCAGCTTCTCCGCCCGCTCGCTGCGCACGCCGACGACGATCCGGTCGGGGTGCAGCGTGTCCTGGACGGCGAAGCCCTCGCGCAGGAACTCCGGGTTCCAGGCCAGCTCGGCGTCCGCTCCGGCGGGCGCGTGCGCGGCCAGGTAGGCGGCGAGGCGGTCGGCGGAGCCGACGGGCACGGTCGACTTGCCGACGACCAGGGCCGGCCCGGTCAGGTGCGGGGCCAGGGAGGCGATCGCGGAGTCGACGTACGACATGTCGCAGGCGTACTCGCCGTGCTTCTGCGGGGTGTTCACGCAGACGAAGTGCACATCGCCGAACGCGGCCACCTCGGCCCAGTCGGTCGTGAACCGCAGCCGCCCGGTGGAGCCCTCGATCCCGGCCACGTGCCGGCGCAGCAGGTCCTCCAGCCCCGGCTCGTACATCGGGACCCGGCCGCGCTGGAGCGTCTCGATCTTCTCGGGCACGACGTCGAGGCCCAGCACCTCGAAGCCGAGCTCGGCCATGGCCGCCGCGTGGGTGGCGCCGAGGTAGCCGGTGCCGATCACGGTGATCTTCAGGGCCATGGGTGCTCCAGGGGTACGGCAGGGCGGGGCGTGCGATGCGCTGCACGAGCATAGTCGGGGCTCGCACGAGCCCCCACCGGGCCACTTCACCTCCGGCGATTCGCCCTGTCGCCAAGCTCACGTATCCCTGAAGTGAGCAGCGCCATAAAATTTGAGTTACTTAACGGTAGTTAGCACAGGCATCACAGCGATTTGGAGCGTGAGAGACCTTGGCCGGATCGGCTGATTTCGACCTGTACCGCCCGTCCGAGGAGCACGACATGCTCCGTGACGCCGTCCGCTCGCTGGCCGAGGCGAAGATCTCGCCGCACGCCGCCGCGGTGGACGAGGAGGCCCGCTTCCCCCAGGAGGCGCTGGACGCCCTGGTCGCCAACGACCTGCACGCCGTGCACGTGCCCGAGCAGTACGGCGGCGCGGGCGCCGACGCGCTCGCCACGGTCATCGTGATCGAGGAGGTGGCCCGCGTCTGCGCGAGCTCCTCCCTGATCCCGGCCGTGAACAAGCTGGGCTCCCTGCCGGTGATCCTGTCCGGCTCCGAGGACCTGAAGAAGAAGTACCTGGCGCCGCTCGCCAAGGGCGACGCGATGTTCTCGTACTGCCTGTCCGAGCCGGACGCGGGCTCCGACGCGGCCGGCATGAAGACGAAGGCCGTCCGCGACGGCGACCACTACGTCCTCAACGGCGTGAAGCGCTGGATCACCAACGCGGGCGTCTCCGAGTACTACACGGTGATGGCCGTCACGGACCCGTCCAAGCGCTCCAAGGGAATCTCGGCGTTCGTCGTCGAGAAGTCCGACCCCGGCGTGTCCTTCGGCGCCCCGGAGAAGAAGCTCGGCATCAAGGGCTCTCCGACCCGCGAGGTCTACCTCGACAACGTCCGCATCCCCGCCGACCGCATGATCGGCGAGGAGGGCACCGGCTTCGCCACGGCGATGAAGACCCTGGACCACACCCGCATCACCATCGCGGCCCAGGCCCTCGGCATCGCCCAGGGCGCCCTCGACTACGCCAAGGGCTACGTCCAGGAGCGCAAGCAGTTCGGCAAGCCGATCGCCGACTTCCAGGGCATCCAGTTCATGCTCGCCGACATGGCCATGAAGATCGAGGCCGCCCGCGCCCTGACCTACCAGGCCGCCGCCAAGTCCGAGCGCGGCGACAGCGACCTCACCTTCCAGGGCGCCGCCGCCAAGTGCTACGCCTCCGACGTCGCCATGGAGGTCACCACGGACGCCGTCCAGCTCCTCGGCGGCTACGGCTACACCCGCGACTACCCGGTCGAGCGCATGATGCGCGACGCCAAGATCACTCAGATCTACGAGGGCACCAACCAGGTCCAGCGCATCGTGATGGCGCGCAACCTGCCGTAACGGGACGGGACATGGGCGGGCCCCGGCGCGAACGCCGGGGGCCCGCCCACGTTTTGAGAGGGGCTCAGTCCTCGAAGCCCTCCGCCGCCCGCTTCTCGCGGAGTTCCATGATCGCCCGGCGGCGGGCCAGCCGGTGGGTGCGGCGGATCTGGGCCTCCTGGTAGCGGCGCTTGTCCTGTTCGGTCTCCGGGAGGACCGGCGGGACGCGGCGCGGCCTGCCGTCGGCGTCGACCGCCGCGAAGACGAGGTAGGCGGAGCCGACCTGGGTGGGCGGCGCGGACTCGTTCCAGCGCTCGGCCAGCACCCGTACGCCCACCTCCATGGAGGTCCGGCCGGTCCAGTTGACCTGGGCCTTCACATGGACGAGGTCGCCGACGCGGACCGGTTCGAGGAACGCCATCTCGTCCATCGACGCGGTGACGGCGGGGCCGCCGGAGTGCCGCCCGGCCACGGCGCCCGCCGCGTCGTCGACCAGCTTCATGATCACGCCGCCGTGCACCGTACCCAGGAGGTTGGTGTCGTTGTGGGTCATGATGTGGCTGAGTGTGGTGCGGGACGCCGACGTCGGCTTGCCCGGAATGTCCTGGGTCTCCGAATTCGCGGCTGAGGCCTGGTCTGTCATGGCCTCCACCATATGCCGAACTGACATCCGGGAAATTTGTGTCAGCTTGGCAACAGCACTGCCCCTATTTTCGGCTGAACCTTGTAAGGCACACAGCGGGGACCTGCACACTGAGCCCATGAATGATTGGCCCCAGGGATGGTCCGACGGCAACCGCGGTCCCGGCTACGGTCGCGGCAGCGCAGGCGCGCAGCCCGAAAGCGCGCGTGTGATGCGGCAGGTCCGCCGCGGTCAGGCGGCACCGCCCGGCGCGGGCCACCCCGCCGCACCGCCGTACGCGGCCGGCGTTCCGCAGCAGCCGTCGTACGTCGACGGGAGCGAGGAGCCGTCCCGCTACGACAGCGGCTACAACACGGGCCAGGTCTACGGGGGCGGCGGCAGACGCGGCGGCGGCTTCGTGCCCAACGACAACGACGTGGACCCGGACCACGGCCGGTACCGCGAGCGGCCGGACTGGCGGCGCCGCCTCAAGGTGACCTCCCTCACCGTGGTGGTCGTGCTGCTCGTCACGACGGTCGGCACGTACTTCTGGGCCGACTCCAAGCTCAACCGCGAGGTGGACCTGTCCACCGTCATCGACCGGCCCGAGGCCGGCGAGGGCACGAACTATCTGATCGTCGGCTCGGACAGCCGCGAGGGCATGTCCGACGAGGAGAAGAAGAAGCTGCACACCGGGTCCGCCGAGGGCAAGCGCACGGACTCGATGATGATCCTGCACACCGGCAGCAACGGCCCCACCCTGATATCCCTGCCCCGCGACTCCAACGTCAACATCCCGGAGTTCAAGGGCTCGGAGTCCGGCAAGACCCGCCCCGCGATGGGCGCCAACAAGCTCAACGCGGCCTACTCCATCGACGGCCCGACCCTGCTGGTGCGCACCGTCGAGTTCAACACCGGCCTGCACATCGACCACTACGTCGAGATCGGCTTCGGCGGCTTCGCCAGCATCGTCGACGCGGTCGGCGGCGTGGAGATGGACATCCCGCAGGACATCAAGGACACCAAGTCCGGCGCCGACTTCAAGAAGGGCAAGCAGACGCTGAACGGCGAGGAGGCCCTCGCCTTCGTCCGCACCCGGTACGCGCTGGCCGGCTCCGACCTGGACCGCACCAAGAACCAGCAGAAGTTCCTGTCCGCGCTCGCCAACCAGGTGGCCACGCCGAGCACGATCCTCAACCCCTTCCGGCTGTACCCGACCATGGGCGCGGGCCTGGACTCCCTCATCGTCGACAAGGACATGAGCCTGTGGGACCTGGCGTCCATGTTCTGGGCGATGAAGGCCGTCAGCTCGGAAGGCGGTGACGGCAAGTCGATGAACATGCCGATCTCGGGCAGCGCGGGCAACGGCAACCTCCAGTGGGACATGGACAAGGTCAAGACCCTCGTCAACCAGCTGAAGAACGACGAGAAGGTCACGGTCTCCGGTGACTGACCGCCCGGCCGGGCCGGCGTTCGGCGCGGTCCTGTGCGACGTCGACAACGTCGTGCGCCACTACGACCCGGCCGGGGTCCACGCGCTGGAGCGCGCCGCCGGCCTGGCCGAGGGCACCACGATGAAGGTGGCGTTCGCCCCGGAGACCGACCTGCCGCTGCTGCTCGGCCGGATCGACGCCCAGGAGTGGGTGCGGTCCATCGCCGAGGGCCTGGCCGGCATGGTGCCCGAGTCGACGGCGTGGGAGCTGGGCACGGCCCTGCTGGAGTCGCCGTTCGCGGCCGACGAGGCGGTGGTGGCGCTGCTGCGCCGGGCCCGCACCCGCGTCCCGCTGGTCCTCGTGAGCAACGCCACGCTCCGCCTGGAGGACGACCTCGCCGTCCTGGGGCTGGCCGACCTCGCCGACCACGTGGTGAACAGCGCCCGCGTCGGCCTCGCCAAGCCGGACCCGCGCATCCTGCGCCTCGCCGCGTCCCTCGTCGGCGTGCCCCCGCAGCGCTGCCTCTTCGTCGACGACACCGCCGAGAACGTCGACGCGGCCGGGGCCCTGGGCATGCGGACCGTGCACTTCCGGGAGGCGGCCGACCTGGAACGGGCGCTGGCGCCGCTCTTCCGCTGACGCTCGGGCCCCGGCGGCCGGCCTCAGGACGAGCAGACCACCTCGTCGCCCCGCACCACGGTGCCCTCCTGCCGCGCCGGTTCCTCGGGCCGCACCGTGCGGACCCGCGAGAAGTCCGAGCCGACGATCACCTTCAGCGTCGCGCCCTGGCCCTTGACCGCGCGCAGTTCGCTGCCCGGCAGCGCCGCCGCGAGGGACCTCGCCGAGCGGTCCCAGCGCGGGTCGTAGGCGACGACGGTCCGCCGCACCGTGCGGTCCGCGGCGTTGGACGGCGTCCGGGTCGTGCGGAAACCGGTCGCCGCCAGCGCCGTGTCCACGCGCCGGCCGAGGCCCGCGCGCGCCGTGCCGTTCTCCACCTGGACCCGGATCTGCCGCGGCGGGACCTCGACGCGGGGCGCGGTGCCGCGCGGCCGGTGCGCGGCGAGCGGCTTGTCCTCGCGGAGTGCGTCGAAGAGGCGCTCGGCCTTGGCGGTGTCCCATTTCAGGGTCGAGCCGACGCCCTCCACGGGAAAGCCCATGCGGCCGATCGGCACGGTCGTGAACTCGGACGACGAGGGCGAGAAGTTCCGCATCGCCCGGCCCAGGTCCAGCAACTCGTCGGTGCCGAAGCCCTTGTCGGCCCGCACCGACCCGAGCACCGCCCGGGTCACGTCCCGGAACTTCATCGGGTTCAGCAGGATCCCGGAGGACGTCGCCCGGTCGATCAGCGCCGCGAGGAACTGCTGCTGGCGCTGCATCCGGCCCAGGTCGGAGGCCCCGTCGACATGGCGGGCGCGCACGTACTGCAGGGCCTGACCGCCGTTCATCCGGTGCGTGCCGGCCGGCAGGTCGAGGCCGGTGTAGCTGTCCTTCAGCGGCTTCGGGGTGCACATCTCGACGCCGCCGAGGACGTCGACCGTCTTCATGAAGCTGGTGAAGTCGACCTCCAGGTAGTGGTCGATCTTCACGCGGGTCATGCTCTCCACGGTGCGCACGGTCAGCTGCGGCCCGCCCTCGGCGTACGCGGCGTTCAGCTTGACCGGGTGGCCGCGGTGCCTCTCGCGCGTGGTCCGGTCGGTGTGCGGCGGCGTCATCGCGTACGAGTCGCGCGGCAGGCTCACCACGCTGGCCCGCCGCCGGTCCTGCGAGATGTGCACGATCATCATCGTGTCGGTGCAGTGGCAGGGCGCGCCGCCCAGCCGGTACCTGCGCCGCTCCTCGGGCGTGATGCGGTCGCGGCCGTCGGTGCCGACCAGCAAAACGTTCATGCCGTCGCCCGCCCGCGGACGGTTCTTCATGTCCTTGAAGGGGTCGACGCGGGCGATGTCCGCGTCCAGCGTGGTGACCACCGCGTGCCCGATGCCGGCCGAGGCGAGAATCACCACGGAGAGCGTCGTCACCGCCCGCACGGCCCAGCGGGGCCGCTTGCGCCGGACGGGGGGCCGCCGCCCGCCGGACGGCCGCGGCCGGCGCTGCGGACCCGGCCGTCCCCCGGACGTGGCCGACGACCTGGGGGAGGGGGACCGAGGCGGCGTGCTGGGCATCGGGGGACACCTCCGCTGGGGCCGTACGTGGGAACCGTGTCACCGTAGGCCGATACGATCGGGTGCCCGGGGCAGCGCCCCCGGCGGGGCGCGGGCGTGTCCCCCGTTCGCGGTAACGTGAGCACCGATGAACGCCAATCCCGACATGCGGCCGCCCGCCGTTTCCGTGATCATGCCCGTCCTCAACGAGGAGCGGCATCTGCGCGGCGCCGTCCAAGCGATCCTCGCGCAGGAGTACGCCGGCGAGATGGAGGTCGTGATCGCCCTCGGTCCGTCCACGGACCGCACGGACGAGATCGCCGCCGAACTCGTCCGGGAGGACCCGCGTGTGCACACGGTCCCCAACCCGACGGGCCGCACCCCCGCCGCGCTGAACGCCGCGATCAAGGCCTCCCGCCACCCGGTCGTCGTCCGCGTCGACGGGCACGGCATGCTCTCGCCGGACTACATCGCCACGGCCGTACGGCTGCTGGCGGAGACCGGCGCGCAGAACGTCGGCGGCATCATGCACGCCGAGGGCGAGAACGACTGGGAGCACGCCGTCGCCGCCGCGATGACGTCAAGGATCGGCGTCGGCAACGCCGCCTTCCACACGGGCGGTGAGGCGGGCCCCGCCGAGACGGTGTACCTCGGGGTGTTCCGCCGCGAGGCGCTCGAACAGCAGGGCGGGTACAACGAGGAGTTCATCCGCGCCCAGGACTGGGAGCTGAACTTCCGCATCCGTGAGGCCGGCGGCCTGATCTGGTTCTCGCCCGAGCTGAGGGTGTCGTACCGGCCCCGGCCGAGCGTGCGGGCGCTGGCCAAGCAGTACAAGGACTACGGCCGCTGGCGGCACGTGGTCGCCCGCTACCACGCCGGCTCCATCAACCTGCGCTACCTCGCCCCGCCGACCGCGGTGTGCGCGATAGTCGCCGGTCTGGTGGCCGGCGTCGCGCTCACGCCGTGGGCGTTCGTGGTGCCCGGCGGCTACCTGGCGGCGATCGTCGCCGGTTCCGTCCCCGCGGGCCGGGGACTGCCGCTGAAGGCCCGCCTCCAGATCCCCGTGGCGCTCGCCACGATGCACATGTCGTGGGGCTGGGGCTTCCTCACCAGCCCCAGGTCCCTCGCGAAGAAGGTCATCGCGTCCCGCCGTCCGGCGGTGCTCTCCGCGTGAGCGCGGCGGCCCGGCGGCCGGGGCTCCAGGTGAGCCGCCGGGCCCGCCGGGCCGCGCCGCCCGTCACCAGGTGAACGCCGGGTTCACCTTCATGCACGCCTTGTCGTCCGCGCCGTTGAGCGCCTCGGCCGACTCGGGCGTCTCGTCGTTCTCGGCGGGCGCCTCGTACGTCGTGCCCTCGCGCCAGTCCGCTCCGACGACGAGCGTCACCCCGGTCACCTCGGTCGACCGCTTCACCGAACTCAGGGGGATCCCGAGGGACTTCGCGATCCGCTGGGCGTCGCCCTCCAGGTCCGCGCTCGGGTAGCGGACCACCGTGCGCTCCTCGACCGGCGCCACGCTCTGATCGGCGACCGCCGCGGTGAAGCCCTTCTCCACGAGCAGCCCGGCCACCGTGCCGGCCCGTCCGCGCACCGGGGCCAGGGTGTCGGTCCGCGTGCCGTTGCGCACCTGGACCGCGATCTCCGCGTCCGGCGCCGCCGGATCCTCCGAGGCCTGCTCCGGCGCCTTCTTCTTCTTGTCCTTGCCGTCGAGGGCGATGTCGTCGCGCACCAGCCGGAACAGCTGCTCGGCGTCCTCCGTGGGCTCCACGCGCGCGCCCACGTACCGGTTCGGCATCGTGGTCATGGTGATGCGCTCCGGCTTCACCTGGCGCAGCTCGTTGCTGAGGTCGTAGAGCTTCTTGACGGTGTCGAGGCCCGGGTCGACCGTGAGGGCCTCGGTGGCCTTCTCGGCCAGCCTGCGCAGCTTGTTGGGGCTGCTGAGGGTGGCGTTCTCGCGCAGCTCCCGCACCATCGCGTTCATGTACATGTGCTGCGCCTTGGCGCGGGCGAGGTCGCTGCCGTCCTCGAAGCCGTAGCGGGTGCGCAGCCACTGCAGGGCCTGCTCGCCCTTGATGTACGTGGTGCCCTTCTCCAGCTTCAGGCCGGAGCCGTGGCCCGCGCTGTCGCGGGAGTGGATGTTGCGGTCGACGCACACCGGGACGCCGCCGATCGCGTCCGCCATCGACACGACACCCGCGAAGTCGACCATGATGAAGTGGTCGATGTGGATGCCGGTGAGCTCCTGCCAGGTGGCCACCGTGCAGCCCGGACCGCCGTGTCCGAGGCTCTGGTTGGTCATCGTGCGGCCGTTGCTCGCCTCGTACACCTTGCCGTCGTCCGGGTCGGTGCACCTGGGGATCTGGACGAGCGTGTCGCGGGGCATGCTGATGACGGACATGTTGGTGCGGTCCGCCGACAGGTGCAGCAGCATCTGCACGTCGGCCAGCGGAGTGGAGCCGAACGTCTCCTTGGCGCCGCCGAGTTCCTGGTTCTCCTTGGTGTCCCGGGCGTCGGAGCCGATGAGCAGGATGTTGAGCGGGGTCTGGCCCGCCGCGTTCGGCGTCGGCGCGGCGACCTTGTTGTCGCCGAGGTTCAGTTCGTCCTTGCGGATGTTGTCGTTGAGGTGCTGGTAGTAGAGATAGCCGGCACTCGCGGTGCCCAGTATCACCACGGCCAGGACCGTCGCCGACCAGCGCAGCACGCGCCGTCTGCGCCGCCGGGTCCCGGCCGCGCGTCGTCCCTCGCCGCCGTCGTTCCCGCCGGACGGTTCCCGCCGTCGCTCCCGTGGTTCCGGGGACGTGAAGTCCTCGGCCGCGGGCGCCTCCCCCCGCACACTGCTACGCGCCACGTGCCTGCCCTTCCCCACCCTGCTCCTGAGACGGGTCCGCCCCGCGTCAAGTCAGACGCACGACGGACCCGTTGGGTTACCCCCCAAGTCACTGCAGCCCGGTCGGTACCGGTTCCTTCGGCCCTGTGGGCGTGGTGCGGAAGTCCCGCACGAGCCGCCCGCGGCCCGGCCTCCCCGCCGGTGCCTACTGGGCGCACTCCACCTTGTCGGCCGTCGACTTCTCCACGTCCGGCGCCTTTGCCGGAGCGGAGACAGGCGTGCCCGCGCCCTCGAAGTCCTTGCCCAGGGTCAGCGTCATCGTGGGCAGCCCCTGGGAGTTGGTCACGCTCTCGCCCTCCTTCATCGCGGACCCGGACAGGCCCATGATCTCGGCGAGCCGCCGCGCCTCGGCGGCCTGCTCCGGCGCGTACTCCAGCGTGGTTTTGCTCAGTTCCTCCGGCGCGTTGCCCGCGTTCTCGGACTTCGTCACGCCCTCTTCGGTCTGCAGCCAGGTCAGCGTCGCCGACGCGCTGCCCGCCTCGGCGCCGCCGTTCAGGATCCGCACCCGCACCTCGGACGGGTCGGCCTTCTCGCCCTTGAGACGGGCGGCCACGGCGGCCGCCTCCTTCTTCTTCTTTTGCTTGACCTCGGTGAAGGAGACGTCCTGCTCGATGGACCGGAACACCTGCGGCGCCTTGCTCGGGTCGGGGACGACCGTCGCCTTGACCGTCTCGGCCGGGTTGTCGCGCACCGGGACCGTGACGAACGTCAGGTTCTTGACGTTCAGCTTGCCCAGCTCCAGACCGAGGTCCTTGAGCTTGCTGATGCTGTCGAGCTGGGAGTCGACGGTCAGCGCCTCCGTGCCCGCCTCCGCCAGCTTCACCATCTTCGACGGGCTGGTGAGCGTGTCGTTGGACTTCAGCTTGCGCATCAGCGCGCTGAGGAACTGCTGCTGGAGGCCGATGCGGCTCAGGTCGCCGCCGGTGCCCACCGAGTGCCGGGTGCGCACGAAGGCCAGCGCCTGCTCGCCCTCGACGACGTGCTTGCCCTTCTTCAGGTTGAGCTTGGAGTCCTTGTCGTTGATGTCCTTCGCCAGGCACACCTCGACACCGCCGACCGCCGTCGTCAGCGTCTTGACGGCGTTGAAGTCGGCGACCATGAAGTTGTCCAGCTTGATGCCGGTCAGCTCGGTCACGGTGCGCATGGTGCAGCTCGGCGTACGGCCGTCCTGGCCGAGGCTCGTGTTGAAGCGGACGCCCTGCGAGCCGGGGATCAGCTTCTGGCTGCCGTCCTCCTGTGTGGTCGGGCAGTCGGGGACGTCCACGATGAGGTCGCGCGGGATGCTGAGCGCGGTCGCGTTCGAGCGGTCCTTGGCGACGTGCAGCAGGATCGTGGTGTCGGCGTGCCCGACGCTGCCCGCGTCGCCGTAGGACTCGTTGCCCTCGCCGGTGCGCTTGTCGGTGCCGATCAGCAGGATGTTGATCGCTTTGTCCTTGCTGAACCCGCCGGTGCTCGCGCCGTCGTCGGAGACGGAGTCGATGTTGCCGTTGAGGTGCTCGATGTAGAGGTAGGCGGCACCCGCCGTGGCGAGCACGACGAACGCCATCACGCCGCCGGTCCACAGCAGCGCCTTCTTGGCCTTCCCCTTCCCCTTCTTCTCCGGCCGCCGGCCGCGCCGCCCGGCGGCCGGCGGTTCGGCGGGCGCGCCCCGGCGTCTGCGCGGGGACGGCACGTCCCGGTCCGGGGTTTCGGGCGCCGGGCGGCCGGGCGCCGCCGTACGGCCGCGCGACGCGGTCCCGGCCCGGCGCGCGGCCGAGGCGGAGCGTCGGGGTCCGGGGACCGGCGATTGCGCTGCGGAGGTATTCAGTCGCAGTTCGTATTCGCCGGTATTCGGATTGAGTACCCACTGGTCTGCGGGGTCGATGTTCTCCGCCCGCCCACGGCCTTGCGCGTCCACGGTTGTCCGAATCCTCCGTCGGGGCACGCGGCGCCTTACCCCCCAAGGCGCCCGGGTCTCGTACATGCAGTGCACGACCGAAGGAAGGACCTCATGCGGCCGGGTGCACCGGATCGCTCACACTATCCGCCCAGTTCAGCGTGGAGCGACGGCGGTGACAAATTCCACGTCCCTACAACCGGGCAATCCGGCGCATTTCTTTGAACCGGTGTTCGCCGAGTTGGTGAGCGCTTTACTCGCAGACGTCCTCGGCGGCCGTGTTCCCCCGGAACGTCGGTGCCGGCGACGCCGACGGGCCCTCCGGTGAATTGTCGCTCTTTGCGGTGGAATCCCGGGATGCCTCCCGCGCGACCGCCACGGGCGCGTCCGTGCGCAGCCGTTGGAACAGCCGCTCCGCCTCGGGCTCCACGAGTTGATCGCGATTGGCGTTGTAGAGGTACGACTCCCGTGGAACGGTGAGGAATTGCACACGTTCGGTGGGGATGTCGCGCAGGCCCCGGACGAGTTCGTACAAACCACGCAGGTTGGCCAGTTTCGGGTCGGTCGTCAGCGACGACGTCGCCGCGTCCAGGACGGGATACAGCTTCACCGGATTGAGCAGGACGTCATTGCTCTGCACCTTGTTGACGAGCGCCCCGAGGAAACGCTGCTGCCGCTCCATCCGGTCGGTGTCGCTGCCGTCACCGAGCGACTTGCGGGCCCGCACGTACCCGAGCGCCTGCTCCCCGTTCAGCTTCACGCGGCCCGCGGGCAGCCGCAGCTTGGCCGCCTTGTCGGTGACGGGCCTGCGGAGGCAGACCTCGACGCCGTCGACCGCGTCGACCATCTCCTTGAAGCCGTGGAAGTCGACGACCACGTGGTGGTTGATGCGAATCCCCGTCAGCCGCTCCACCGTGCGGATCGTGCACGCCGACCCGCCCGCCTGGAAGGCGTAGTTGAACATCGCGAACGTCGGCTCGGTGCGCGTGCCGTCCCGGCGCAGACAGCCCGGCACGTCCACCATCAGGTCGCGGGGCAGGGAGACGGCGGTGGCGCTGCGCCGGCCCGCCGCAAGGTGCAGCAGGATCGCGGTGTCCGACCGCTCCGTCCCGGAGTCCCGCCCGTAGCGGGCGTTGTCGTCACCGGAGCGCGAGTCCGACCCGATCAGCAGGATGTTCTGCGCGTCCTTGACGAGCGCGGTCGGCCGGTCCTTCTCGTACCGGGCGAGTTCGGCCGCGGCCGCCTCGTCCGGCGTGATGTTGCCGTCCAGCTTCGCGTACACCGCCCAGCCGGCCCCGGCCGCGACGACGAGGAGCACGGCGGCGCCGAGCCCGCCGCGCCGCAGCCACCGCCTGCGGCGCAGCCGCACCGCCCCGTCGCCGCTCGCCGACGCCCCCGCACCCGGCCCGAGCGTTCCCTCGGTGGTCCGGCGTCCGGAGGGCGAGCCCGCGGTGTCGGTCACGTCTGGTCCACCCCTCACGACGTACGAGCGTGTGGTGCGTGCTCCTACGACGATGACGCGGAAGCCGGACGGGGGACGGGTCGGCGTGGGCCGATCGGGTGAGGGGGCGGGGCCTGGGCGGTCAGTGGGCGACCGCGGTGACCCGCTCGCTCTCGATGCGCTTGTCCAGCGCGTCCGCGCCCAACTGGTCCACGTTCCGGCACAGCACGACCGAGCCGCCGGTGGCCAGCGGCGCGTAGAGCCCGGCGTTCAGGCCCTCCCACGTGTCGTACGGCAGCCCCGACAGGATGCGCGAACCCGGCCCCGTCAGACCGAGCGCCGTGGCCTCCGCCCGCGCCCGCTCGACGACCTCCGCGCCGCTGAACTCCCGTCCCGCCACGATCAGCGCGGGCTCCTCCGGGTCGACCGGCGCGTACGGCACGAAGCGGTCGCCCTGCCCCGGCACCTCCACCGCGTAGTCGGCGAAGCCCTCCGGCAACTGCGGGAAGCGTCCGCCGAGCGGGCGCAGCGCGAGCGCGACGCGCGCGCCGGAGCACGCCCGCGCCGCCTCCAGCGTGCCGGGGCCGCTCACCACGAGGTCGGCCGCCGCCGGATCCCCGCCGACGTCCGCGAGCACGCCGACCGACGAGCACGCCAGCAGCCACACCGCCGTCTGCCAGTGCGCGGGCAGCAGCAGCGCGACCCGGTCGCCCGGTTCGGCGGACAACTCGTCCTGGAGCAGGTTGGCGGTCTTGGCCACCCAATTGGCGAAGGTGGCCACGGACAATTCCACGCGCTCGCCCGTGGCGTCGTCGTAGAAGGTCACCAGGGGGCGGCCCGGGTCCGCGGCGAGCGCGGAAGCCAGCAGGTCGGCAGGGGTGCGGTCGGTGGCGTTCACCCGGGCAAGCGTACGCGGGCCGCGGCGCGTGGGCAGCGGTGCGGTCGCGCGGACGGCCGTCCGCGCGCCACCGGTTCGGCGGACAGCCGGCCGACAGGCCGTCAAGTCCCGGATGGACAGATAAGTGTGTATATGTCCACGATCAGTTGCATGCGTGGATTCCTTGCTTCCTCGATCGGTGTCACGTGTGCGGCGGCTCTCGCCCTCCCGCTCACCCCGCCCGCTGCCGCGGCGACCGCCAGACCGGCGCCGAACGCGGAGGTGGCCGCCGCGGCGGCCGCGGAGGCCGCCGGGCCCTACGTCCCCGGCGGCACCCAGTCGCTGCCCCTCGAACCCCTCGCCCGCGACCGCGCCGCCGGCTCCGACGCCGCCGCCGAACAGGGCCTGCCGCGCCGCGCCGTACGGCACTTCTCGCTCGTCGGCCTCGTCTGGGACGACCCCGAGGCCGAACTGCACGGCCGCGTCCAGGTCCGCACCCGCTCCGTCGACACCGGCGCCTGGTCCGGCTGGCAGGACCTGGAGACGCACAACGCCGACCACGCCGCCGACCCGGACACCGCCGAGCGCGCCTCCGGCCGGGTGCGCGGGGCCACGGCACCGCTGTGGGTGGGGGAGTCGGACGGCGTGGAGGTCCGGGTGCGGGCCGAGGCCGACGGCACCCGGAGCCTGGGCGCCATGGGGCTCCGGCTCGAACTCGTCGACCCCGGCGCGGGCGACCCGCCCTCCGGCACGCCCGCGGAGGGCCCGCGCTCCGGCGGCGCCCTCGACGCCGCGGCGAACGCGGCGTCCGCCGCCAACGCCGACCTCGCACCCCTCGGCGCCACCGAGATCCCGGCCCTGAGCCGGGCGCAGACCGAGGCGGAACTGCTCCGCACCACGGAGGGCGCGCAGCGGGCGAAGCCGTACATCGGCCCGCGCCCGCGCATCGTCACGCGGCGCGGCTGGGGCGCGAACGAGCGGCTGCGCGAGCGGAAGTTCGTCTACACGAAGAAGGTCAAGGCCGCCTTCGTGCACCACACCGCCTCGGGCAACAACTACCGCTGCTCCCAGGTGCCTTCACTCATCCGCAGTATCTACCGCTACCACGTCAAGAGCATGGGCTGGCGGGACGTCGGCTACAACTTCCTCATCGACAAGTGCGGAAAGATCTACGAGGGACGCGCGGGCGGCGTGGCGAAACCGGTCCTCGGCGCCCACACCCTCGGCTTCAACTCCCGCAGCATGGGCATCGCCGTCCTCGGCTCCTACGGCTCGTCGAAGCCGCCGGCCGCAGCGGTGCGGGCCGTCTCCCGGCTCACCGCGTGGAAGCTCGGGCTGTACGGGATGAACCCGCGCGGCAAGACGTGGCTGAAGTCCGGTGGCGGCAACCTCTACCGAAAAGGCAGGAACGTACGACTTAATGTCATCTCCGGTCACCGTGACGGCTTCGCCACGGAGTGCCCGGGCCGCAAGCTCTACGGCAAGCTCGGCACCGCCCGCTCGACCGCGGCGCGCTACCAGGGGCGCTGACAGAGGGCGCCGACAGAGGGCGCCGACAGGGAGCTTCGACACAGGGCGCCGACAAGGGCGCTGGGGGCGGGTGCTTCGGGGGGCCTGCATACACTGACCGGCCGAAACACAGTTCGGCCGGTCCCGGCAGGAAGCAGAGACGACAGGTGACAGAAGCGATCCTCCTGGTCGGCGGCAAAGGCACCCGGCTGCGCCCGCTCACGGTGCACACGCCGAAGCCCATGGTCCAGGCGGCGGGGGTGCCTTTCCTCACCCACCAGTTGGCGAGGGCCAAGGCGGCGGGCGTCGAGCACGTCGTGCTGGCCACGTCGTATCTGGCCGAGGTGTTCGAGCCGTACTTCGGCGACGGCTCCGCTCTGGGGCTGCACCTCGAGTACGTGACGGAGGAGGAGCCGCTGGGGACGGGCGGCGCCATCCGCAACGTCGCCTCGCGGCTGCGGTCGGGCCCCGACGAACCGGTGCTGATCTTCAACGGGGACATCCTGACGGGGCTGGACATCAGGGCCCTGGTGCGCACGCACGAGACGACCGGAGCGGACGTCTCGCTGCACCTGACCAAGGTGACGGATCCGCGGGCGTACGGGCTGGTGCCGACGGACGACTCGGGCCGCGTGCTGGCGTTCCTGGAGAAGCCCCAGACGCCGGAGGAGATCGTCACCGACCAGATCAACGCGGGGGCGTACGTGTTCCGGCGGTCGGTGATCGACACGATCCCGGCGGGGCGGCCGGTGTCGGTGGAGCGGGAGACGTTCCCCGAACTGCTGGCGGCGGGGGCGCACCTCCAGGGCATGGTCGACTCGACGTACTGGCTGGACCTCGGGACGCCGGCGGCGTTCGTACGGGGCTCGGCGGACCTGGTGCTGGGCCGGGCGCCGTCGCCCGCGGTGCCGGGGCGCTGCGGCGACCGGCTGGTCCTGCCCACGGCGACGGTGGCCGCCGACGCGAAGCTGGCCGGCGGCACGGTGGTCGGGGAGGGCGCGTTCGTGGCGGAGGGCGCGCGGGTCTTCGGCTCCACGATCCTGCCGGGCGCGGTGATAGAACCGGGCGCGGTGATCACGGACTCCCTCATCGGCGAGCGGGCCAGGGTCGGCTCCCGCTCGGTCCTCACGGGCACGGTCATAGGGGACGGCGCGGTGATCGGCCCCGACAACGAACTCCGCACGGGAGTCCGGGTCTGGTGCGACGCCCGCATACCGCGGGGCGCGGTGAGATTCTCCCCGGACACGTAACACCGCCCGACGTCAGCAGCGGGGGGGGGCGTGCCCTTGGGCCGGCGATCGCGTCCTGCCTCGGGTAGCTGCGGGCAGTCGTCGCCGCAGGGGCAGCGGGGGGTGGGCGGGCGCCATTCCGCGTAGCTGCGGGCAGTCGTGCCGCAGGGCGGCACGGGTGGGCGCAGCGGCACCCCGCAACGCCGGGCAGCGCAAACGCCGTAACGCTCACCGCAACGCCGGTCACCGGCCAACCGGCGTCCCCGCGCCCGCGGTCACCGCAACGCCGGTCACAGGCCAACCGGCGTCCCCGCGCACCCGCGTCCCCGCACCGGCGTGCGAGCCGTCAAAGCCCCCGAATGTCCCCCACCGGCATCCGCGGCGCCCGCCGCCCCGGCACCCGCCCACTCAACAGAATCAACCGCGCGGCCCGATGCCGCTGCCCCGCATACGGAGCCAACAACTCCAGCATCACCGCGTCATCGGCCCGCCGATCCCCCGCCAGCGCCCACCCCACGATCCCCGGCAGATGCAGATCCCCCACGGTCACCGCATCCGGCGCCCCATGACTGCGCTGCACCGTCTCCGCCGACGTCCACGGCCCGATCCCCGGCACGACCTCCAGCCGCGCCTGCGCCTCCACCGGCGCCATCCCCACCGCCTGCTCCAGCCGCGCCGCGACCCGTACCGCACGCAGGATCGTCGACGCCCGCTTGTTGTCGACACCCGCCCTGTGCCACTCCCACGACGGGATCAGCGCCCACGTCCGCGGCTCCGGCATGACGTGCATCCGCCCCGCCGCGGGCCCCGGCGCCGGCTCACCGAACTTGCGCACCAGCAGCCGCCACGCCCGGTACGCCTCGTCCGTGGTGACCTTCTGCTCCAGGACCGACGGGATCAGCGACTCCAGCACCAGCCCGGTGCGCGTCAGCCGCAGCCCGGGCCTGCGGTGCCGCGTGTGCGCCAGCAGCCGGTGCCGCGGCGTGAACAGCGACGGGTCGTCCGCCGCGCCGAGCAGGTCGGGAAGCCCGTCCAGCAGCCACTCCGCTCCCGGCCCCCAGGCCTCGCCGCGGATCTCGTCGCCGTGCCGGGTCACCCGCAGCGTCCCCGGCCCGGCCGGTGTCCGGCTCGCCCGCCACACCGAGCCGTCGGGCATCGCGCGGAACGTCGGGTCGCCCGGCCCGCGCCGCAGCGGACCGAGCACAAGACCCAGGTCGAGCGGCCACTGAGGCGTCCACGTACGCACCCGCGGCGGCGCCGGCGCCTGCCGCGGCACGCCCCCGGGCACGCCGCCGCCCCCGGGCACGCCGACCTGGCCGCCGCGCACGGTCGTCCGCGTGGTCCGGGGTGGGAAGCGTCCGGCCACGGCTCAGCGCACCTCGATGAACGCGTCCGGCCGCCGCTCCGGCCGCGGACGCGGTTCCCCGGCCGGATGCCCCACGGCCACGGCGCCCATCGGGTCCCAGTCCTCCGGCAGGTCCAGCACGCCGCGTACGACGTCGCGGCAGAACATCGTCGACGACACCCAGGCCGAACCGAGCCGCTCCCCGGCGAGGGCGACGAGGAAGTTCTGCACGCCCGCCCCCGCGGCGACGACGAACATCTCCCGCTCGGCCCCGTCCCGGCGCGGGTCGCCGTACGCGTGCGAGCCGTCCATGACCAGGCAGGGCACGACGAGGTACGGCGCGTCGCGCAGCACGTCCCCGCGGCGCACCCGCTTGGCGACGGACTCCTCGCTCTTGCCGTCCCGCCGCAGGTCCGCGATCCACGCGTCCCGCATCGCGTCCAGCAGCCGGGTGCGGGACGCCTCGGACTCCAGGAGGACGAAGCGCCACGGCGTCGTGTGGTGCGGGGCGGGCGCCGTCACGGCCGCGGCCACCGCCCGGCGCACCGCGCCCGGGTCCACGGGCTCGTCCGTGAACGACCGGACCGTACGGCGCTGGGTCACCGCCTGCCGTACGGCCTCGGACGTGCCGAGCCGGAACATGTCGTCGCGCGCGCCGCGCAGCAGCGCCCGTGCCCCGTCGCCGTCGGTCTCGGCGACCGCGTGCGGCAGCCCCCGTACGACCGCCACCGGCAGTCCGGCGGCCTTGCCCTTCACGAGGTCGCCGGCGGCGGCCAGTTCGTCCGCCGTGGCGACGACGGTCGCGGTCAGCGGGTTGCCGTGGGCGTCCGTGCCGCCGCGCAGGTCGTCGAGGACGCGCACACCGGCCGCGCCGATCGCCACGTCGGTGAGTCCGGCGCGCCAGGGGCGGCCGGAGGTGTCGGTGACGATCACGCCGACGTCCACACCGAGGGCGTCGCGCAGCCCCGCGCGGATCGCGCGCGCCGAGGCGTCGGGATCCTCGGGCAGCAACAGGACCGTGCCGGACGGGGTGTTGGAGGCGTCGACGCCCGCGGCGGCCATGACCAGGCCCTGCCGGTTCTCCACGATGCGCAGCGCGCCGCGCCGGGCGACCACCCGTACCGTCTCGGCGTCGATGGCGGCCTCCCGGTCGGCCGCCCGGACGGTGCGGCCCTCGGCCTTGGACACGATCTTCGAGGTGACGAGCAGTACGTCGCCGTCCGCGAGGCCGGGCTCGGCGGCCGCGATCAGCTTGGCCAGGTCGTCGCCCGCGGTGATCTCGGGGAGGCCGGGCACGGCCCAGACCCGGTAGCCGTCGGCGAGGGCTGCGCTCACGGCGTCCGTACCTCCTCCGCGAGGGCGAGTGCCTCGCGGGCCATCAGCGTCGTCGCGTCCAGGTCGGTCATCATCAGCGGCACCGCGCGGCAGCGGATCCCGGCCGCCTCGACGTGCTCGACCGCGTCCGCGTCGACGGAGTCGACGAGCCAGCCGTCGAGCAGGCCCGAGCCGTAGTGCCGGGCGACCGCGGCGGCCGTCGCCTCCACGCCGACCGCCGCGAGGACCTTGTCGGCCATGCCGCGCACGGGCGCGTCCCCGACGATCGGCGAGAGGCCCACGACCGGCACCCCGGCGTCGGCGATCGCCTCGCGGATGCCGGGCACGGCCAGGATGGTCCCGACGGACACGACGGGGTTGGACGGCGGGAAGAGGATCACGTCCGCCTCGGCGATGGCCTCCAGCACGCCGGGCGCGGGCTTGGCCTGCTCGGCGCCGACCGGCACGACCGCCTCGGCGGGCACCGAGGCCCGCAGCCGCACCCAGTACTCCTGGAAGTGGATCGCCTTGCGCTCGCCGTCCAGCTCGACCGCGACATGCGTCTCGACGCGGTCGTCGGACATCGGGATGAGCCGGACGCCCGGCTTCCAGCGGTCGCACAGCGCCTCGGTGACGGCGCTCAGCGGGAATCCGGCGCCCAGCATCTGCGTCCGCACGATGTGCGTGGCGAAGTCCCGGTCGCCCAGCCCGAACCACTCGGGCCCGACGCCGTACGCCGCGAGTTCCTCCTTGAGGTGGAAGGTCTCGTCGGCACGGCCCCAGCCCTGCTCCTCGTTGATGCCGCCGCCGAGCGTGTACATCACCGTGTCGAGGTCCGGGCAGACCTTCAGACCGAAGAGGTGGATGTCGTCGCCGGTGTTGCCGATGACCGTGATGTCGGCGTCCGGCGCGGCCCGCTTCAGACCGCGCAGGAACCGGGCACCGCCGATGCCGCCTGCCAGAACCACAATGCGCATGGAAACAGTGTGTCAGCCGCCGGGGCGGCGCGGTGCGGGGTGTGGACAGTGCCCGCCCGCCGGTCCGGCACGACGGCCCGGCGGGCGGGTCGCCGCCGCGTCACGCGGTCAGCGCGTCCGCCGGGTCGTGCGGCGCGGCGGCCGTGCAGCGGGCCGCGTGCATCGTCATCTCCGTCAGGCCCGGGTAGTAGACGTGCAGGCTGACGGCCGGCTCCAGGGTGTCGTTGACCACCTCGTGCACATAGCCCGGCGCGAACACCCGCTGGGCTCCCGGGCCCCACGCGCGCGTGCCGTGCCCGGTGCGCTCGGTGAGGGTGCCGTCGAGGACGGTCAGCACCCCGGACGAGGGGCCGTGGTCGTGCAGTCCGCTGCCCTGACCGGGCAACCAGGACAGCAGCCACACCTCGTAGCCGGGGCCGGTGCGCAGCCGGTGGTACCAGCGCGTCGTCGCGTCGTAGCGCACGAGGTGCTCCCACTGGGAGCGGTCGGCGGCGACGGAACGGGCAAGGCCGGCGAACTCGGCGACGGTGGCCGGGTGCTCGCGCGGGGGCTGCAGGAGATGCGGGACTTCGAGGATGTCACCGGCGATCTGGAGGTCGCTGTCGCTGTTCATGGATGCGTGGGTCCTCGGCGGAGAAGTGAGGCAGGGGGAGAGGGAGGAACAGCGCCGGAGTCGGTCGGACTCGGCGTCGGCGGGAGCGCGTGGGGCTCAACAGCCGGGACAGCGACAGCTACAGCGAGCGCGGGCAGCACCGTGGGACCCGGCGGTGCGGGTCGAGGTGAGTGCCAAGTTCGCGAGCATGCCCACAAGGACAGCGGCTCACACCTTCACTGTCAACTCGACGCCGGTATGTGGGACGGGGTTCACCCGATCCGGTCCATCTGCGTGGCGAAAGGTTTGTTCAGCCGTCTGCCGGGACACATGGCGTCCATCCGGGTGCGCGTGCGCCGTTGCGATCCCGTGATCCGAATGTGATCCGGTTCGCTTCGTCGCCGTCGTCGGAACGAGATCGAACAACCGGGCGTCTTTCTCCGTACAGGATCTGTGGGGAGGCGGAGCCCGCCCCGGCTCTCGTCTGCGTGTCAAGGTTTATGCCGATTTGAACACTTTCCGCATGGCCTTGGTTCCGCAGAGTGAATAAGGGGCTCAATAGCAGATCTCGGCTTGACTCGCCCGGAGCAGCACACTTGTAATTTCACTCGTGTCGTTCAGCCGAAAACGGTAACGGCCGCATCACGGGGACGCGAAAGACGGACGAGGGGCGTACATGACCGAGACGGTGCAGCAACTGCTGGTCGACGACGCGGACGAGGAGCTCGGCTGGCAGGAGCGCGCACTGTGCGCCCAGACCGACCCCGAGTCCTTCTTCCCCGAGAAGGGCGGCTCCACGAGAGAGGCCAAGAAGGTCTGCCTCGCCTGCGAGGTCCGCTCCGAGTGCCTCGAGTACGCCCTCGCCAACGACGAGCGCTTCGGCATCTGGGGCGGACTCTCCGAGCGGGAGCGCCGCCGGCTCAAGAAGGCCGCCGTCTGAACCGGCGCCACGTGCCCGACCGGCACGGACACTTACGGACAAACTTCATGAACGGCCCGTCGCGGGTGGGTTGTCCACAGGCGGCGGGCCGCTTCGTTGCCCAGCCGATAGTGTGGTCGCTCGTCCGAGACGCCCCGTCGCCCCCTCGGGGCCGAGGCGTCCACCGCAGTCCACCGAACCGGGGCCCGTACCTCGATGTCCGTGCACAGCCACCCGGCAGACCGGCAAGACACCGCTGCTGCCGCCCCTGAGTTTCCGCGTCATGTGGTGACCGCGGTCCTCGTCTCCCACGACGGCGCCCGCTGGCTGCCCGACGCCCTCTCCGCGCTGCTCGGCCAGGAGCGCCCCGTGCAGTACGCCATGGCGGCCGACACCGGCAGCGCGGACGACTCCGCGCGCCTGGTCACCGACGCCCTCGGCCCCGACCGCGTCCTGCACCTCGCCCGCCGCACCGGCTTCGGCCAGGCCGTCGAGGAGGCCCACCGCAGCGCGCCCCACCTCACCCCGGACGAGCTCCCGTACCTGCGCCGCCCCAGCGGCTGGGACCCCGTCACGCGCACGTGGCGCGACGACGCCTACGACCTGCCGGAGCTCCCGCACGGCGAACCCGTCCAGTGGCTCTGGCTCCTGCACGACGACTGCGCCCCCGAACCCGACGCCCTGGCCCACCTGCTGCGCGTCGTGGAGAACGAGTACGAACTCGGCCGCACCGACGTCGCCGTGGTCGGCCCCAAGCTCCGCGGCTGGTACGACCGCAGGCAACTGCTCGAAGTCGGCGTCACCATCGCCAACTCCGGCCGCCGCTGGACCGGCCTCGACCGTCGCGAACAGGACCAGGGCCAGCACGACCACGTCCGGCCCGTACTGTCGGTGTCCACCGCCGGCATGCTCGTGCGCCGCGACGTCTTCGAGCAGCTCGGCGGCTTCGACCGGCGACTGCCCCTCATGCGTGACGACGTCGACCTGTGCTGGCGCGCCCACGCGGCCGGCCACCGCGTCCTCGTCGCCCCCGAGGCCGTCGTCCGGCACGCCGAGGCCGCCTCCCGCGAGCGCCGCACCGTCGACTGCGTGGGCCGCACCGCGGCCTCCCCGCACAAGGTCGACAAGGCCGGCGCCGTCTACACCCTCCTCGTCAACACGCCCACGGCCACGCTGCCCTGGGTGCTGCTGCGCCTCGTGCTCGGCACCCTCCTGAGGACCCTCGCCTACCTCGTCGGCAAGGTCCCCGGCCAGGCGCTCGACGAGATTCGCGGCCTCATGGGCACCCTGCTGCGGCCCGAGCGGATCATCGCCGGCCGGCGCCACCGCGGCCGGCCCCAGGTCGACAGGGCCGGGATGCGCGAGCTGTTCCCGCCGCCCGGCGCGACCGTCCGCGTCACCGTCGAACAGGTCGCGAGCAACCTCGTCGGCCGCTCCGACCCCGAGGTCGCCTCCGGCGCCGGACGGCACGGCGGCGCGATCGAGTCCGGACCCGGCGGCGACGACGCCGACTTCATGCAGGTCGAGCAGTTCGCCCGGCTCAAGCGCATCGCCCGCAAGCCCGGCCCGGTGCTCTTCCTGGTGCTGCTGTTCGTCTCCCTCGTCGCCTGCCGCGGACTCCTCGGCGGCGGCGCGCTCGCGGGCGGCGCCCTGCTGCCCGCCCCGGCCGACGCCGGCGAACTGTGGTCCCGCTACCTGGACTCCTGGCACGCCGTGGGAGCGGGCGGCACCGCGTCCGCACCGCCGTACCTCGCGATCGTCGCGCTGCTGGCCTCCCTGCTGCTCGGCTCCACCGGCCTCGCCCTCACCGTCCTGCTCGTCGCCTCCGTGCCGCTGGCCGGATTCACCGCCTACTTCGCCTCCCGCCCGCTCGTCGAGTCCCGGCTGCTGCGCGCGTGGGCCGCCGTCGCCTACGCTTTCCTGCCCGCCGCCACCGGCGCGCTGGCCGGCGGCCGCATCGGCACCGCCGTCCTCGCCGTCCTGCTGCCGCTCCTCGCGCGCGCGGGCATCGCGGCGAGCGGCCTCGCGAACGACTCGGGCGCGCGCGGCAGTTGGCGCGCCACCTGGGCGTACGCGCTGCTGCTGACGATCACCACCGCCTTCACGCCGATCGTCTGGCCCGTCGCGCTGCTCCTCGGCATCGGCCTGCTCGCGCTGCGCCGCACCGACATCACGGCCCACGGGCTGCGGCTCCTCGCCCAGCTCGGCACACCGCTGCTGGTGCTCGCCCCCTGGTCGCTGTCGCTGCTGCCGTTCGGCTTCTTCCGCGAGGCCGGCCTGGAGTACGGCGCCTCGGCCGCCTCCGCGCTCGACCTGCTCGGCGCGAGCCCCGGTGGCCCCGGCATGGTCGGCGGGCTCCTGCTCATCGGCATCGTGCTCGCCGCGCTCGCCGCCCTGCTGCGCACCGAGCGGCAGCTGGGCATCCGCACCGCCTGGACCGTCGCCCTGGTCGGCTTCGTCTTCGCCGCCCTGTCCAACGGCTCCACCTGGGCCGGCCCCGCCACCCTCGTCTACGGCGTCGCCCTGCTGTCCGCCGCCGCGCTCGGCGCCGACGGCGCCCGCTCGCGCGTCGCCGAGCAGAGCTTCGGCTGGCGCCAGCCGGTCGCCGCGCTGATCGCGTTCGCCTGCGCCGCGGGCCCGCTGCTCGCCGCCGCCGGCTGGATGATCCGCGGCGCCGACGGACCCCTGGAGCGGCGCGACCCGGTGCAGGTGCCCGCGTTCGTCGCCGAGGAGAGCGGCACCCGCGACCAGGCCCGCACCCTCGTCCTCGACAGCGACTCCGGCGCCCACGTCGGGTACGTCCTGGTGCGCGGCTCCGGCGCCCGCCTCGGCGACGCCGAGATCGCCGCGGCCGACGGCGAGAACAGCAGGCTCGACAAGGTCGTCGCCAACCTCGTCGCCGGCTCCGGCGCCGACCAGGCCGACCAGCTCGGCGGCTTCGCCGTGCGCTACGTCCTGGTCCACCCGGGCGCGCCCCGCGAGATGAGCCGCATCCTCGACGCCACGCCCGGCCTGAGCCGGCTGAGCCAGCAGGCCGACGGCGCCCTGTGGCGGGTCGACCGGCAGGTCTCCCGCGCGGCGATCGTCCCCGCGTCGGGCTCCGGCGCGGCCGAGCCGCAGCCGGTGGCCGCGGGCCCCGTCGAGATCCACACCACGATCCCGGCCGGCTCCGAGGGCCGCGTCCTGCGCCTCGCCGACACCGCGGCCGAGGGCTGGACGGCCACCCTGGACGGCAGGCCGCTCACGCGGACGACCGTCGACGGCTGGGCCCAGGGCTTCGAACTGCCCGCCGCGGGCGGCAGGTTGGACGTCACCTACGACGACCCGATCGGGCACACCGCGTGGCTGTGGGCGCAGGGCGCGCTCGCCGTCGTCCTCGTCGTGCTGGCCCTGCCGGGTCGCCGCCGCGACATCGACGACGACCTGCCCGACGAGCCGGCCGTCCCCGCCCAGGCCGTCGAGGGCGAGGGCCGCAGGGCCCGTCGCCTGCGCGCGCAGGCGGAGGCCGAGGAGGCCGCCCGCGGCGCCGAGGAGACGCCCCGGGGGAGCGAGGTGCCGCCCCCGCCGCAGGAGGCCCCGGTGCCCGTGCCGCAGCAGCAGCCCTACGGCGAGTGGGACGCGGGCGCCCATCCGGGCGCCGGGTACGACGGCTACGGCGGCCACCAGGGCGAGCAGTACCCCGGCGAGCAGTACCAGGGCGACCAGCAGTACGCCGGGTACGGCCAGGGCTACCAGGACCCCTACCAGGGCGGCCAGTACGACCCGTACGGGTACGGAGACCAGGCCGGGCAGGGCACGTACGAGCAGCAGTACCAGCAGGGCTACGACCCGGCGTACGACCCCGGCCGGCCGCCGCACGGCACAGGCAGTGAGCGTCCCGACGGGAGCCAGCAGTGAACCGCACGACCCTGTCCCTGATCGCCGGCGCGACCGCGCTCGCCGCCGTGACCGGATTCGCCGCGCTCACCGCACCGGACGCGTCCGGCACGGACACCACCGCGAAGCCGGCGGCCCAACTGCCCGTGGAGCGCACGAGCCTGCTGTGCCCCGCGCCGAGCAGCTCCGACCTCGCCGAGACGACGTACACGTCGTTCACGCCCGTCACGAAGGGCGCCGAGAGCGGCGGCAAGGCCGAACTGCGCCCGGCCGTCACGGAGTCGGACGGCGAGGACGGCACGTCCGACGACGACACGGAGGAGGGCGCGGCGCGCTCCGAGAAGCCCGTGCTGAAGCCCGCCGACCCCGGCAAGCCGGTGACCGGCGAGACCTCCGGGGGCGACGCGCCGGCCCTGGTCGGCACGGCCGAGGGGCGGTACGCGCCCGGCTGGACCCTCCAGGAGACCACGGAGGTCGCCGCCGGCACCGGACGCGGCCTCCAGGGCGTCAACTGCACCGCCCCTGACACCGAGTTCTGGTTCCCGGGCGCCAGCACGGCGGCCGACCGCACGGACTACGTGCACCTGACCAACCCGGACGACTCCGCAGCCGTCGTGGACATCGAGCTGTACGGCAAGGACGGCGCGCTCGAGGCCGAGGTGGGCGAGGGCATCACGGTCAAGCCGCACGCGAGCGAGCCGATCCTGCTTTCCACGCTGACCGAGACCGAGCAGACCAACCTCACCGTGCACGTGAGCGTGCGCGACGGCCGGGTCGGCGCCGCCGTGCAGGCGCTCGACGACAAGCTGGGCGGGGACTGGCTGGCGCCGGCCGCGGACCCGGCGGGCAGCCTCGTGCTGCCGGGCCTTCCGAAGGACGCGACGCAGGTGCGGCTCGTGCTGTTCACGCCGGGTGACGCCGACGCCGACCTGAAGGTGCGGCTGGCCTCGCCGTCCGGGCTGATCACGCCCGCCGGACACGAGACGGTGCACGTGAAGGCCGGCATGACGACCGCCGTCGACCTGGGCGACGTCACGCGCGGCGAGGCGGGCTCCCTGGTGCTCACGCCGACGGACCGTTCCGTGCCGGTCGTGGCCGCGGCGCGCGTCGTGCGCGGCAAATCCGGCGAGGAGGAGACGGCGTTCGTCCCGGCGACGAGCCCGGTGGACACGCGCGCGACGTCCGTGGGCAACAGCGCCAAGGGCACCACGCTGGCGCTGACCGCGCCCGGCGGGGCGGCGAAGGTCAAGGTCACCGCGTCCGCGGGCAGCGGGGGCGGCACACCGGCGACGAAGACGTACACGATCAAGGCCGGCACCACACAGCACGTCGAGGCGCCGGTGCCGAGCGGCGCCAAGGGCACCTACGCGCTGACGGTCGAGCCGGAGCCGGGCGGCGGGGCGGTCCACGCGTCGCGCCTGCTCGTGGCCACCGGGGACGTGCCGGGCTTCACCGTGCAGACCCTCCCCGACGACCGGGGCATGGTGGCCGTGCCGGACGCGGACGAGGACCTCGCGGTGCTCCAGCGCTGAGGACCGCCGGCGGGCCCGGACGGTGCCGCCGCTCGGCTCAGTCCTCGCCGTAGCGCGGGTCCACCGTCTCCGGGGTCAGCCCGAGCAGGTCGGCGACCTGCTCGACGACCACCTCGTGCACCAGCGCGGCCCGCTCGTCGCGCCCCTTGGTGCGGATCTCGACGGGCCGCCGGTAGACGACCACGCGCGCGCGGTGACCGTCCCGGGCGGGGACGGTGCCGCCCAGCGGGACCGCCTCGTCGTTCCAGGCCTGTCCGGGGCCGTTGAGGCGCGGCACCTCCAGGACGAGGAAATCGATGTCGGCGAGCTGCGGCCACCGCCGCTCGAGGCGCTCCACGGAGTCCTGCACCAGATCCGCGAAGACCTCGGCGCGGGAGGCGGCGAGGGGAACCTGCGGCGGTGCGATCGGGCCGCGCATGCCCCTGCCGTGGCGATCACGGCGGCGGGGCCCGCGGCCGGCGGCACGGGGAGTCACGGGGTTGTCCATCACTGGTGAAGCGTAGTCCCCGCCGGGGCCGCGCGCCCCGCCCCGGCGCGCCATCCTGCGGCGCGACCGGACGGGACAACAGCATGAACGATTCGGCCAAGCTTGGCTCGAATCCACGTCCCGCCGGGCCCGCCGAACCCGGGGCGAATGACGGGGTTTGTACCGACTGGTGACCGGTGTCCCGACGCGGCGCCCTCCGGGACGCCGACGTCCGCGCAGGTCAACAGGGTTGGGCAGATGGGGCGTGTGGGGCGTTTCACACCACGACACGGTGGAGTGAGCTGGGGGAGAGTCGTCGCGGCCCGCTCAAGAGTGCGGTACCGTCCAACGTCGTGAGCCCTGTACGTCGCTGTTCGCGCACCGCCTGCGGCCGACCCGCCGTCGCGACGCTGACGTACGTCTACGCCGACTCGACCGCGGTCCTCGGCCCGCTCGCCACCTACGCCGAACCCCACTGCTACGACCTGTGCGCCGAGCACTCCGAGCGCCTCACCGCCCCGCGCGGCTGGGAGGTCGTCCGGCTCCTCGACGGTTCGGCCCCGGCCCGGCCCAGCGGCGACGACCTGGAAGCGCTCGCCAACGCCGTGCGCGAGGCCGCCCGCCCCCAGGAGCGGGTCGCCGAGGCCGGCGGCGGACGGTCGGCCGACCCGATGGAGGTCGCCCGCCGCGGGCACCTGCGGGTCCTGCGGTCGCCCGACAACTGACCGCGACTCGCCCCGCCCCCGCCGCGTACCGCCCGTGCGCCGGAGCACGGCTGGACGTCCCCTGTGGACACCTCGGCGCACTGTCGGCCCCTACGGGTAGTTTGTGGTGACCGACGGGACTTTCAGAAGGGTTGGCCGTGGCTGCTGATCTGTCGCAGATCGTGAAGGCGTACGACGTACGCGGTGTCGTCCCCGACCAGTGGGACGAGCCCCTGGCCGAGCTCTTCGGCGCGGCCTTCGCCCGGGTCACCGGCGCGACCGCCGTCGTGACCGGGCACGACATGCGCCCCTCGTCCCCCGGCCTGTCGCGCGCCTTCGCGCGCGGTGCCGCCACCCTGGGCGTCGACGTCACCGAGATCGGCCTGTGCTCGACCGACCAGCTCTACTACGCCTCCGGCGTGCTGGACCTGCCGGGCGCCATGTTCACCGCCTCGCACAACCCGGCGCGGTACAACGGCATCAAGATGTGCCGCGCGGGCGCCGCCCCGGTCGGCCAGGACACCGGCCTCGCCGAGATCCGCGAACTCACCGAGGCCTGGAGCGAGTCGGGCCCCCCGGCGCCGGCCGCCACGCCGGGCACCATCACGCGGCGCGACACCCTGGACGACTACGCGGCACACCTGCGCTCCCTGGTCGACCTCACCGCCGTCCGCCCCCTCAAGGTCGTCGTCGACGCGGGCAACGGCATGGGCGGGCACACCGTCCCCACCGTCCTCGGCGGCCTGCCCGTCGAACTCGTGCCGATGTACTTCGAACTCGACGGCACCTTCCCCAACCACGAGGCCAACCCCCTCGACCCGGCCAACCTGGTCGACCTCCAGGCCCGCGTCCGCGCGGAGGGCGCCGACCTCGGCCTCGCCTTCGACGGCGACGCCGACCGCTGCTTCGTCGTGGACGAGCGCGGCGAACCCGTCCCCCCGTCGGCGATCACCGCACTGGTCGCCGCCCGCGAACTCGCCCGCAACGGCGGTCGCGGCACGGTCATCCACAACCTGATCACCTCCTGGTCGGTCCCGGAGGTCGTCCGCGAGAACGGCGGCACACCGGCACGCACGCGCGTGGGCCACTCCTTCATCAAGGCCGAGATGGCCCGCACCGGAGCGATCTTCGGCGGCGAGCACTCCGCCCACTACTACTTCCGCGACTTCTGGAACGCCGACACGGGCATGCTCGCCGCCCTCCACGTCCTCGCCGCCCTCGGCGGACAGGACGGCCCGCTCTCCGCCCTCGTCGCCCAGTACGACCGCTACGCCGGATCCGGCGAGATCAACTCCACCGTCGACGACCAGCGGGCCCGGCTCGCCGCGATCAGAACCGCCTACGCGGACCGCGAGGGCGTCACCCTGGACGAACTCGACGGCCTGACCGTCACCTCCGCCGACTGGTGGTTCAACGTCCGCCCGTCCAACACCGAGCCGCTGCTCCGCCTCAACGTCGAGGCGAGGGACGAGACGATGATGGCCAAGGTGCGCGACGAGGCCCTGGCGATCATCCGGGGCTGAGGACCACCGCGGCCCGGGCGGGGACCGGGGCGAAGACCCCGGGGACCCGCCCGTCCACCCCGCACCCGCCCCCCACCGGCGGTAACCTGACCAGGCACATCCGCAGACGCAACCGCCCCCGAAGGGACACCACATGCCGCTCGAAGCCGGCCTCCTGGAGATCCTCGCCTGCCCCGCCTGCCACGCCCCCCTCAAGGAGCAGGACACCGAGCTGATCTGCACCGGTCAGGACTGCGGCCTGGCCTACCCCGTCCGCGACGGCATCCCCGTCCTGCTCGTCGACGAGGCCCGACGCCCCGCGTAATCGACGTCCCGGCGATCGGAGGCTGCCACCCATGCTTGACGAATCGCTGCTCGACAGCCCGGAAGGGCTCGCCGAAGCCGATCACCGCGGACTGCTCCGCGGCGCCGCCGAGGCAGGCGCCCGCGTCCGCACCGCCGCCCGGCACGCCGCCGAGGCAGGCATCAACGACCTCAAGCCCGACGGCCGCCCCCGCGCCGTCCTCATCGCCGGCCCCGGCGCCGCCGCCACCCAGGCCGCCGACCTGCTCGGCACGCTCGCCGGCGCCGGCAGCCCCGTCACCCGCCTCGCCCCCACCGGCGTCGCACCCGCCGCCGGCGCCCTGCGCTGGGAACTGCCCGGCTGGGCGGGCTCCGTCGACCTGCTGCTGATCGCCACCCCCGACGGCACCGAACCGGGCCTGTCCCTGCTCGCCGAGCAGGCCTACCGCCGCGGCTGCACCGTCGTCGCCGTCGCCCCGGCCGGCACCCCGCTCGCCGAGTCGGTCAACGGTTCGCACGGCCTGTTCGTCCCCCTGGCGACCGCCCCCTACGACCAGGAAGAACCCCTCGCCGCGTCCGCACCCGGCGTGCTGTGGGCCCTGCTCACCCCGCTCCTGGCCCTCCTGGACCGCACCGGCCTGCTCGCCGCGCCCCGCGACGCCCTCGACAAGGTCGCGGACCGCCTCGACCTCATCGCCGAGCGCTGCGGCCCCGCCATCGTCACGTACAGCAACCCCGCCAAGACCCTCGCCGCCGAACTCGCCGACGCGCTCCCGCTGGTCTGGACGGAAGGCACCTCCGCCGGCCCCGCCGGACGCCGCTTCGCCTCCGCGCTCGCCGAACTGTCCGGCGTACCCGCGCTCGTCGCGGAACTGCCCGAGGCCCTCGCCGCCCACAGCGCCCTGCTCGCCGGCCCGCTGGCCGCCGGCTCCGACCCCGGCGACTTCTTCCGCGACCGCGTCGAGGAGCCGCCCGCCCTGCACGCGCGCGTGGTGCTCCTGCGCGACCGCCCCATCGGCGGCCTCACCGCCGCCCCCGGCGCCCGCGACCTCGCCCTCAGCCACGACACACCCATCAGCGAGCTGGAGCCCGAGGAAGGCGGCGAACTGGAGACCCTCGCCGAACTGATCGCCATCACGGATTTCGCCGCCGTTTACCTGGCGCTCGCCTCCAGAGCCTGATCATGCCCGGGACGCCCTGACCCCGTAGCCAGAGAGATCGCATGGACCGCCTCGACAACACCGTCCGCCCCTACGCCTGGGGCTCGACCACCGCCATCCCGCACCTGCTCGGGATCGAGCCCACCGGTGAACCGCAGGCGGAGATGTGGATGGGCGCGCACCCGGGCGCCCCCTCGCGCACCGCGCGCGGCACGCTCACCGACGTCATCGACGCGGACCCGCGCGCCGAACTAGGCGAGGCGGCCGTCGCCAAGTTCGGCCCCCGCCTGCCCTTCCTGCTCAAGATCCTCGCCGCCGGCGCCCCGCTCTCCCTCCAGGTCCACCCCGACCTGGAGCAGGCCAGGGCCGGCTACGAGGACGAGGAGCGCCGCGGCATCCCCGTGTCCGCCCCGCACCGCAACTACAAGGACGCCAACCACAAGCCCGAACTCATCTGCGCCCTCACCGAGTTCGACGGCCTGTGCGGCTTCCGCGCCCCGGCCGAGGCCGCCGACCTGCTCGACGCCCTCGGCGTCGACTCCCTCAAGCCGTACGTCGACCTGCTGCGCGCCCAGCCCGAGGAGGCGGCGCTGCGCGAGGTCCTCACCGCTCTCCTCGGCGCCGATCGCGAGGAGATGGCCGGCACGGTCGCCGAGGCAGCCGCGGCCTGCGACCGCCTCGGCGGCGACCACGCCCCCTACGCCGGCATCGCGCACCACTACCCGGGCGACCCCGGCGTCATCGCCGCGATGCTCCTCAACCACGTCCGGCTCCAGCCCGGCGAGGCCCTGTTCCTCGGCGCCGGCATCCCGCACGCCTACCTCAGCGGACTCGGCGTCGAGATCATGGCCAACTCCGACAACGTCCTGCGCTGCGGCCTGACCCCCAAGCACGTCGACGTCCCCGAACTCCTGCGCGTCGTCCGCTTCGAGGCCGCCGACCCCGGCGTGCTGCGCCCGGAGGCCTCCCCCGAGGGCGAGGAGGTCTACGAGACCCCCATCGACGAGTTCCGGCTGTCCCGCTACGTCCTCCCCGAGGGCGGCGCCGCCCGCGAACTCACCCTCCCCACCCCGCAGATCCTGCTGTGCACCGCGGGCACCGTGCGCGCCGGGGAACACGAACTGACGCCCGGCCACTCCGTGTTCGTCCCGGCGGGCGAAACGGCCGAAGTGTCCGGAGCCGGTACGGTCTTCCGGGCCACCGTGGTGGTCTGAGCGAGACCGGTGGGCGGACCGGCGCGCCGGCGCCGGGCGGTGCTGCAACAATGACCCACCGGCAAAGGACGGGCAAAAGCCTGGTCTGCGTAACGTACGAAGGCGAAGGGACAACGCGAACACATGAGCGCGTCAGGCGGAACCAAAGCGATCGTTGCGGCACTCGCCGCGAATCTCGCGATCGCGGTAGCGAAGTTCGTGGCGTTCCTCTTCAGCGGCTCCTCGTCGATGCTCGCTGAGTCCGTCCACTCGCTGGCCGACTCCGGGAACCAGGGCCTGCTGCTGGTCGGCGGCAAGCGGGCCAAGCGCGAGGCCACCCCGCAACACCCCTTCGGCTACGGCCGCGAGCGCTACATCTACGCGTTCCTGGTCTCCATCGTGCTGTTCTCGGTCGGCGGCATGTTCGCCCTCTACGAGGGCTACGAGAAGATCAAGCACCCGCACGAGCTGGAGCACTGGTACTGGCCGGTCGGCGTCCTCGTCTTCGCGATCATCGCCGAGACGTTCTCCTTCCGCACCGCCATCCAGGAGTCCAACGCCCTGCGCGGCAAGCGCTCCTGGAAGGAGTTCGTCCGCCACTCCAAGGCGCCCGAGCTGCCCGTCGTCCTGCTGGAGGACCTCGGCGCGCTCGTCGGTCTGATCCTCGCCCTCGTGGGCGTCAGCCTCGCCCTGGCCACCGGCAACGGCGTCTGGGACGGCATCGGCACCCTCTGCATCGGTGTCCTGCTCATCCTGATCGCGCTCGTGCTCGCCGTCGAGACCAAGTCCCTGCTGCTCGGTGAGGCCGCCGGCCTGGACGAGGTGAAGCAGATCGAGGCCGCGATCGTCGACGGCGACACCGTCACCCGCATCATCCACATGCGCACGCTCCACCTCGGCCCCGAGGAGCTGCTGGTCGCCGCCAAGATCGCCGTCGGCCACGACGACACGGCCGCCGAGATCGCCGCCGCCATCGACGCCGCCGAGGCCCGCATCCGCGAGGCCGTGCCGATCGCCCGCGTCATCTACCTCGAACCCGACATCTACAGCGAGTCCGAGGCCGCCAAGGGCTCCGACCGCGAGGCCAGCCCGGGCGGCCCCGCCCACTGAGCCCGCCCGACACCCCGGAAGGGCCCGCCGAGACCTGCTCGGCGGGCCCTTCGCCGTCACCGCCGCCGCCCCGCCCGTCGACATGACCGGCTGCCGCCCGCGGGGTTCACGGTCCGTGAACGGCGTGATGTGTTCGGAGGCGGACTGGGGTGGGCCGGGCCGAGCGGTGTAGCTTGGGAGTGAGCCAGACGTCGCTGCTGATGGCGGTCGGGCGGCCCCCTCGCGGGCCGACCGAGGGAGAGAGGGCCTCCGACGGACTGCGCTGCGCGTACGCGGGCATGCCCGGTGTCCTCTTCGGGGCACCCCTGTGTCCGCCGCCGCGCAGATCAGCCGTACCCACCTCGCCCCAACCCGAGGAGCAGCTCGTAATGACGACTGTCGACAACCGACAGGACTTCAAGGTCGCCGACCTGTCCCTGGCCGAGTTCGGCCGCAAGGAGATCACCCTCGCCGAGCACGAGATGCCGGGCCTGATGGCGATCCGCAAGGAGTACGCCGAGGCCCAGCCCCTCGCCGGTGCCCGTGTCACCGGCTCCCTGCACATGACCGTGCAGACGGCCGTCCTCATCGAGACCCTGGTCGCCCTCGGCGCCCGCGTCCGCTGGGCGTCCTGCAACATCTTCTCCACCCAGGACCACGCCGCGGCCGCCGTCGCCGTCGGCCCGAACGGCACGCCGGACGACCCGCGGGGCGTCCCGGTCTTCGCCTGGAAGGGCGAGACCCTGGAGGAGTACTGGTGGTGCACGGAGCAGGCGCTGACCTGGCCCGACAGCCCCACCGGCGGCCCCAACATGATCCTGGACGACGGCGGTGACGCCACCCTCCTCGTCCACAAGGGCGTCGAGTACGAGAAGGACGGCAAGGTCCCCTCGCCCGACACCGCCGAGTCCGACGAGCACCGCGTCATCCTCGAACTGCTGACCCGCACCCTGGGCGAGAACCCCCAGAAGTGGACCCAGCTGTCCTCCGAGATCCGCGGCGTGACCGAGGAGACCACGACGGGCGTCCACCGCCTGTACGAGATGCAGCGCGACGGCATCCTCCTCTTCCCGGCGATCAACGTGAACGACGCCGTGACGAAGTCGAAGTTCGACAACAAGTACGGCTGCCGCCACTCGCTGGTCGACGGCATCAACCGCGCCACCGACACGCTGATCGGCGGCAAGACCGCCGTCGTGTGCGGCTACGGCGACGTGGGCAAGGGCTGCGCGGAGTCCCTGCGCGGTCAGGGCGCCCGCGTGATCGTCACGGAGATCGACCCGATCTGCGCGCTGCAGGCGGCGATGGACGGCTACCAGGTCACGACCCTGGACGACGTGGTCGAGACGGCCGACATCTTCATCACCACGACCGGCAACAAGGACATCATCATGGCCTCCGACATGGCCAGGATGAAGCACCAGGCCATCGTGGGGAACATCGGCCACTTCGACAACGAGATCGACATGGCCGGCCTGGCCA